>DASUWX010000052.1:0-26319 GCA_036378185.1 Streptosporangiales bacterium
CGCGCCGAGCGACTCCCAGAGCGTCGCGGAGGTCTTCGGCATCACCGCGTTGTGCAGGACGGCGACGGCGCGCAGCGCCTCGGCCGCGGTGTAGAGGATCGTCGCGAGCCGGGCGCGGTCGGCGTCGGCGTCGGACTTCGCGACCTTCCACGGCTCCTGCTCGGTGACATAGCCGTTCACCGCCCCGACGAGCTCGTTGGTCGCGGCGAGCGCCTCGTGCAGCGCGAACCGCTGGACGGCGTCGTCGGCCCGGCGGGCGACGTCGGCCAGCTTCTCGGCGATCACGTCCTCGGCGGCGCCGTGGTCGGTGGGCTTGGGCAGGGTGCCGTCGAAGTACCGGCCGACCATGGCGGCGACGCGGGAGGCGAGGTTGCCCAGGCCGTTGGCGAGCTCGGCCGTGTAGACCGCACTCATGTGCTCCCAGGAGAAGGAGCCGTCCGAGCCGAACTGGATGGCGCGGAGGAAGTAGTAGCGGAACGCGTCCGAGCCGAAGTGGTCGACGATCACGCGCGGGTGGATGCCGGTGAGCTTGGTCTTGCTCATCTTCTGCCCGCCGACCAGCAACCAGCCGTGGGCGAACACGGCGCGCGGCACGTCGATGCCGGCGGCCATCAGCATCGCCGGCCAGATGACGGCGTGGAACCTGGCGATGTCCTTGCCGACGAGATGCAGGTCGGCCGGCCAGGTCTGCGCGAAGGCGTCCTCGTTCGTCGAGTAGCCGACGGCGGTGGCGTAGTTGAGCAGCGCGTCGACCCACACGTAGAGGACGTGATCCGGGTCCCACGGCACCGGGATGCCCCAGTCGAACGTCGACCTGGTCATGGAGAGGTCCTGCAGGCCCTGGCGGACGAACGAGATCAGCTCGTTGCGGGTGCTCTCCGGCTGCACGAACTCCGGGTGCTTCTCGTACAGCTCGAGCAGCCGGTCGGCGAACGCGGACATCCGGAAGAAGTAGTTGGTCTCGGAGAGGATCTCGACCGGCCGGCCGTGGATCGAGCAGAGCTTCTCGCCGTTCGGCCCGTCGACGAGCTCGCTCTCCAGCTTGAACTCCTCGCAGGACACGCAGTACGGGCCCTCGTAGCGCCCCTCGTAGACGTGCCCGGCGTCGTACAGCGCCTGCACGAAGTGCTGCACCCGCTCGACGTGGCGCTGCTCGGTGGTGCGGATGAAGTCGTCGTTGCTCGCGTCGATCACGTCGAGTACGGGCTTCCACTCCGTCTCGACGAGGCGGTCGGCCCACTCCTTCGGCGAGACGCCGGCCGCCTCGGCGGAGCGCATGACCTTCTGCCCGTGCTCGTCGGTGCCGGTGAGGAACCAGACCCGTTCGCCCCGCTGCCGGTGCCAGCGGGCGATCATGTCCGCCGCGACCGTCGTGTACGCGTGGCCGAGGTGCGGTACGTCGTTGACGTAGTAGATCGGCGTGGTGACGTAGAACGCCTTGTCCCCTGTTGCGGCAGCCATGCGGACCATCTTTCCAGGACGGTGCCGCGCGTCTTCGTCAAGGTCACGCTGTCTGTCAGATCCTGACAAGGCAGCCACCCTGGGCGTAACCTTTCGACACATCTCGGTGCCTGGAGGATGCGATGAAGCTCTCTCGTGATGTCCTCGTCCCACTCGTCACGGCCGTTCTCGGCCTAGGCGTCGCATTCGCCCCGGCGGCGTCGAACGGCCTGCTCGACCGCGGCGCCCAGCCGGCCGCGGCGGCGACGGGTCTCGGCGCGCAGCTGGACAGGATCCTCGCCGACCCGCGCCTGTCCGGCGCGCAGGTCGGGCTCGAGGTGCGCGACGCGAAGACCGGTGACGTGCTCTACGACCACGACGCCGGTGAGCGGCTGCTCCCGGCGTCCAACGCGAAGCTGGCGACGTCGACCGCCGCGATGCGGATCCTCGGGCCGGACCACCGGTTCACCACGAGCGTGCTGAGCTCGGGCGGGAACCTGTACCTGCGCGGCACCGGCGACCCGACGATGCTCGGCACCGACTACGACGCGCTGGCGAAGTCCGTCGCGGACTCCGGTGTGCAGGTCGTCCGCGGCAGGCTGGTCGCCGACGACACGTACTTCGACGACGTCCGGCTGGCGCCGTTCTGGGCGTGGGACGACGAGCCGTACTACTACGACGGGCAGGTCTCGGCGCTGTCCGTCGCACCGGACACCGACTACGACGCCGGCTCGGTGATCGTGAACATCGCGCCCGGCGCGAAGGCCGGCGACCCGGCGAAGGTGACGATGACACCGCCGAACCACTACGTCCATATCGTGAACAGGGCGACGACCGGCACGTCCGGCTCGTCCGACACGTCCGACGCCGTGCGCCGGCACGGCGAGAACGTCGTCGACGTCACCGGCAGCATCCCGGCGGGCTCGGGCGCCGACGAGGTGTGGGCGACCGTGTGGGACCCGACCGGCCTGGTGGCGTCGCTGTTCACCGACGCGCTGCGGCGGCACGGCGTCCGCGTGCTCGGCGGCGAGGCGCGCGGCGCGACGCCGGCCGGCGCGCGTACGGTCGCATCGCACCAGTCGATGACGCTCGGGCAGATGCTGACGCCGTTCCTCAAGCTGAGCAACAACATGCACGCCGAGCACCTGGCGAAGACGATGGGCCGGGCGGTCAGCGGCGAGGGCACGTGGGACGCGGGGACGGCCGCGATCACCGACGAGATGAAGAAGCTCGGGCTGGACACGTCGCAGGTGCGGATGGTCGACGGTTCCGGGCTGTCCCGTGCGGACCTGATCTCGCCGGAGCAGATCACCGACCTGCTGCTGGCCGTCCAGGACGAGCCGTGGTTCCAGACCTGGTACGACGCCCTGCCGATCGCCGGCAACCCGGACCGGATGACCGGCGGCACCCTGCGCAACCGGATGCGCGGCACGCCGGCGGCGAACAACATGCACGCCAAGACCGGCTCGATGACGTCGGTCAGTGCCCTGTCCGGCTACGTGACCGCCGCCTCCGGGGAGAAGCTGGTGTTCTCGATGATCAGCAACGACTTCCTGTCCTCGTCCATGACGAGCGTCGAGGACCAGGTGGGCGTGACCCTGGCGAGCTACAACGGCAGCGGCGCGACCACCGACCTGGCAAGGGCTCCTGCCGCCAGGCAGGAGACCAATGCCATGCAGCGGCGTCACCCGAGCGTGGAATGCAGCTGGACCAAGTCCTGCTGACCACCCCCTTCCCCCTCCCTCCCCCATGATCATGAAGGTTCACACGGGTCATAGCCCGGACGAATCTTCATGATCATGGGAGGGGCGGAATCCGGATATCCACAGATTCGTCGCCGGCCGCCCGTTCGCTCCGCTGCCGGGCCATCGTGCCGGCATGTCATCGCTCGATCACCTCTCCACGGAGCAGTGCGGTCTCGTCACGCGCCGCCAGGTGCTCGACCTCGGCCACAGCGACGACTACATCGACGCGCAGGTTCGCGCCCGGCGCTGGCGGCGGGTGCACCCCGGCGTCGTCGCGACGTTCACCGGAGTGCTCGATCGTGGTGCGGCCCTGTGGGCCGCCGTTCTCTACGCGGGGGAGGGCGCGACGCTGAGCCACCGTACGGCAGCCGAGTTGCACCGTCTCGTCGACGACGTCGACGAGATCCTCCACGTCACCGTGCCGGTCGCACGGCGCGTGCGGTCCCGACGTGGCATCCGCATCCACTACGCGCACCGGTTGCCGCGGACTCGCATCGACACCCGCGTGCCCGCGATCGTGAACGTCGACGACACCGTGCTCGACCTCGTCGACACCGCGAGGTCCCCCAAGGAGGCGATCGACTGGGTGACCCGTGCGTGCCAGCGACGGCGGAGCAGCCCCGAGCGCCTCCGCGCGGCGCTTGCCCTGCGGAAGAAGATCCGCTGGCGAGCGATGGTGGAAGCGGCGCTCACGGACGTCGCGGCAGGTGCGGAGACCCCGCTCGAGCTCGCCTATCTGCGGAAGGTGGAGCGGGCGCACGGGCTGCCCAAGGGCAGGCGCCAGCGGCATCGGAAGAGCGGTGGCCGGAGTCAATGGATCGACGTCGAGTACACCGAATTCGGACTCCGGGTCGAGCTCGACGGCCGCATCGGCCACGTCGAGGACGGCATGTTCCGTGACCGGGTTCGCGACAACGCGTCGGTCGTCGACGGCTTCATGGCGCTGCGCTTCGGTTGGACGGACGTCTACCACGACAGCTGTGCGACCGCCGCCCAGACGGCCGGCGTCCTCACGGCGATGGGCTGGACCGGGCAGGTGCGACGATGCGGCCGGTCCTGCACCCTCCCATGATCATGAAGATTCGTCCGTGCCATAGCCCGTGTGAACTTTCATGATCATGGGTGGCGGGAGTCGACCACGGCCGCGTAGACCTCGCGCTTCGGGACGCCCGCCGCCTTCGCCACCGTCGCTATCGCCTGCTTGCGCGGCTCGCCGGCCGCTTCGCGGGCGGCCACGGCGGCGGCGAGGTCGGCCGGGTCGGCCGGGGCGGGGGCCGCCGGGGCGCCGGCCACCACCAGCGTCACCTCACCGCGGACGCCGTCGCCGGCCCACGAGACCAGGTCGGCGAGAGGGCCGCGCTCGACCTCCTCGTAGGTCTTGGTCAGCTCGCGGCAGACCGCCGCGCGCCGGTCCGGGCCGAAGGCGTCGGCCAGGGCGGCGAGCGTCGCGGGCAGCCGGCGCGGCGACTCGAAGAACACCAGGGTGCGCGGCTCGGCCGCCAGCTCGGCCAGCCGCGACGCGCGCTCCCCCGCCTTCCTGGGCAGGAAGCCCTCGAAGCAGAACCGGTCGACCGCCAGCCCGCTCAGCGCGAGTGCGGTCGTCACGGCGGACGGGCCGGGCACCGCGGTGACCCGGACGCCCTCGGCCACGGCCGCCTCGACCAGCCGGTACCCGGGGTCGGAAACGCTGGGCATGCCGGCGTCGGTCACCAGCAACACCCGCCGCCCGTCCCGCAGCGCCGCCACCAGCTCGGGCGTGCGAGCCCGCTCGTTGCCCTCCCAGTACGAGACGACGTGGCCCGGGGCCACGCCGAGGACGTCGCACAGCCGGCGCAGCCGCCGGGTGTCCTCGGCCGCGACCACGTCGGCCTCGGCCAGCTCGCGCACCAGGCGCGGCGACGCGTCGGCGGGGTCGCCGATCGGCGTGCCGCCGAGCACCAGGACGCCCGCCTCCATAGGTCACTCCCTACCATGGCCGGGTGACGACGACGCGGACACGCCCGGACGCCGACGACACCACCGTCCGCTGGGCGCCCGGCGAGCTGGTGGCGCGGCTCGCCCCCAGGATCCCCGGCAGCCGGCTGATCGGCTGGCTCGCCCCACTGGGCATCATGCTGCTCGCGGGCGTGCTCCGGTTCTGGGACCTCGGCAATCCGCACGCGGTCGTCTTCGACGAGACCTACTACGCCAAGGACTCCCTCTCGCTGCTGGAGTTCGGCATCGAGCACGACTACGCCGACAAGGCCGACGTCGTCGACAAGCTGCTGCTCGGCGGCAACGTACACGTCTTCAAGGACACCGGGTCGTTCATCGTCCACCCCCAGGTCGGCAAGTGGATGATCGCGCTCGGCTACCTGATCGTCGCCTTCGCGAAGACGACGCTGCAGGGCCACGCGTTCAACTGGGAGGCGGGCGTCACGCCGTTCGGCTGGCGCTTCTCCGCCGCCGTGGTCGGCACGCTGTCGGTGCTCATCGTCGCGCGCGTCGCCCGGCGGATGCTGCGCTCGACGCTGCTCGGCTGCCTCGCCGGTCTGCTCATGTGCCTGGACGGCCTGGAGTTCGTGCAGAGCCGGGTCGCCCTGCTCGACATCTTCCTGATGTTCTGGATCGTGGCCGGGTTCGCCTGCTTCGTCGCCGACCGTGACTTCGCCAGACGCCGGCTCGCCCGGCTGGTCGAGGAACGCGGCGCGGGCGAGTACGGCCCCTGGCTCGGCATCCGCTGGTGGCGCATCGCGGCCGGGCTGTGCTTCGGCCTCGCCCTCGGCAGCAAATGGACGGCGATCTGGTTCATCGCGGGCTTCGCGCTGCTCGGCTTCTTCTGGGACATCGGCGCACGCCGCGCCGCGGGCATCCGCAAGCCGTACCGCGGCACGCTGCGACTGGACGCCTGGTTGAGCAACACCCCGTCCATGGTGCTGCTGCCCGCCGTGGTCTACGTCGCGTCGTGGTGGACGTGGTTCGCGAACGACAAGGGCTGGGACCGGCACTGGACCGACCAGTCGAAGTTCGGCGTGCCCGCGGTGCTGCGCAACTGGTGGCACTACCAGATGGAGATCTACAACTTCCACACCCACCTCACCGCGCACCACGACTACCAGTCCTCGCCGTGGGGCTGGTTCCTGCTCGCGCGGCCGGTGGCGTACTACTACCAGTCGCCGCCGGGCTGTGGCGCGTCCACGTGCTCCAGCGCGATCACCGGCATCGGCACGCCCGCGATCTGGTGGGCGACGATCCCGATGATGATCGCGCTCATCTGGCTGTGGGCCAGCAGGCGCGACTGGCGCGCGTCGACCGTGCTGATCGCGATCCTGGTCGGCTGGGTGCCGTGGATGCAGTACCCGCACCGCACCATGTTCTTCTTCTACGCGCTGCCGATGCTGCCGTTCATGGTGATCGGGCTCGCGCTGATCGCGGGCTGGGTGCTCGGGCCGAAACCGCCGCCCGGCCAACCGGCGAGCAACCGCCGCGTGGGCGGCTCGATCGCCGTGGGTACGTACACGCTGCTCGTCGCGGCGAACTTCCTGTACTTCATACCCATCCTCACCGCCCAGGTCATCCCGTACACCAGCTGGGCCGCGCGGATGTGGCTGCGCAGCTGGATCTGAACCGGCACGGGACATTTGTCATGCCGCAGCGCTGATGGCCGGCACTGCCGGGTACGGCGCCGGTCCGCGACGCTGAGCGGGTCACGTTCACCGCGTTCCGGAAGGTAACGATGATCCGCCGCGTGCTTCCCGCAGTCGGGTTGTTCTTCCTCGCACCGCTCACGGCCGAGTTCCTGCTCGGCAACATCCCGATCACCGCGCTGTACCTGCTGCCGATGTTCGCCCTGCTGTACGGCAGCGGCGCCGTCCTCATCCGCGAGGTCGCTCGCAGGCGCGGCTGGGGCTGGCCGACGATCGTGGCCTGGGCGCTGGCGTACGGCGTGCTCGAGGAGGGCGTGACGACGCAGTCGCTGTTCAACCCGGACTATGCCGGCCAGCACCTGCTGCGACCCGGGTACGTGCACGCGCTCGGCATGGGCGTGCCGTGGACGCTGTTCGTCCTGACCCTGCACACCGTGTGGAGCATCAGCGTCCCGATCGCGATCACCGAGACCGTCGCGCGCTCGCGACCGACGACGCCGTGGCTGCGAAGGCCCGGCCTCGCGGTCACGACCGTGCTCTTCGCCGTCGGCGTCGTCGCCACCACCGCCGTCTCGATCGGGATGGACCCGTTCGTCGCCTCCGCGGGCCAGTTCGCAGGCGCCGGCAGCGCGATCGCGGTGCTGGTCGCGCTCGGCGTCCTGCTCGGCGTCCGCGGCCGCGGGCCGCGTACCGAGCTCACGCTGTCCGCGCCCGACCCCTGGTTCCTCGGCGCCGGCTCGCTCGCCGCGGGCAGCGCGTTCATGCTCCTCGCCCTCGGGCGGGGCGTGGGCACCTGGCCCGGCGTCGTGATCGATCTCGCGCTGTACGCCACCGCCGTGGTCGCGATCGGCTACTGCTCGCGCCTCCGCGGGTTCGGCGCCGCGCACCGGCTCGCGCTCGCCGGAGGCGCACTGCTGACGTACGCGTGGCACGCGTTCCCCGAGGCGCCGGTGTTCCCGGCGACGCCGACCGCTGACCTGATCGGCAACGCGGTGTTCGCCGCCGGCGCCGTCGCCCTGCTCGTGGTCGCCGCACTCCGGCTGCGGTCCGGTCCGCAGGCGCGGGCCGAGGCGCCCGCGGACGAGCGACCCCGGGTACCGCGGCCGGCGTAGCGCCGCGCGCCGCACCTGCGCCGGGGGGCGCAGGTACGGTGTCGTCCGCCGCCGGACGACCCGGGCGCCTCGCGCTGGCACGCTCGACGCATGGGTGATCGCATCTTCCGGTTCGGCGTCGTGGCCGGCCAGGCGGGCGACGCGGACGAGTGGCTGGCCATGGCCCGCCGGGCCGAGGACCTCGGCTACTCGACGTTCCTGGTGCCCGACAACCTCGCCGTGGTCGCGCCGATCCCCGCCGTGACGGCGGCCGCCGCCGTCACGGCCGACCTCCACGTCGGCACGTTCGTGACCAACTGCGCCTTCCGGCCGCCCGCGCAGATCGCGTGGGAGGCGGCCAGCGCGGACTTCCTCTGCACCGGCGGGTTCGAGCTCGGGCTCGGTGCCGGACGCCCGGACGCCGGGCACGAAGCCGACCTGCTCGGCACCTGGTTCGAGCCGTTCGCCGAGCGGGCGCGCCGGGTCGAGGCGACCGTCGACGCGCTCGAGGACCTGTACGCGGACGCCGCCGCCGAAGCCGGTGAGGGCGCGTGGCCGCAACGGATCTACCGGCCCGCGGACCGCGCCGGCCGCCCGCGGGTGCTGATCGCGGGCAGCGGCAGGAGGATGCTGAGCATCGCGGCACGACGGGCGGACACCGTCGCGCTGAGCCTGCCGCCGACGGCGAGCGCGGACGACTTCCGGGCGAAGCTCGCCACGCTGAACATCCTGGCCGGAGAGCGGTTCGACGACATCGAGCTGAACGTCAACCTCGCCGCGGTCGGCGAGCCGCCGCCGTGGCTCTCCCGGCTGGGCCTCGACCCGGCACGGGCGGCCGGCAACGCCGCGATGTCCGTGCTCAGCGGCTCCCCGCAGCAGATGGCCGACATCCTCTGCCGCCGCCGCGACGACCTCGGCATCTCGTACGTGACCGTCAACGCGACCTACGCGGAGGCGCTCGCTCCCGTGGTGGAGACGCTGACGGGAACCTGACGGGCGAGCGGGCACCTCCGCCCCGCTCGCGCGGGTGGAGGTGCCCGTCACATGGTCCCGACAGGGCTCAGTTCGTCCTGCCGAGCGCGTACCCGTACCCGTCGCCCGCGGACGGCGACGCCTGCTTCCACTCCTGCGGCGCCCGCGAGCCGCCGGGCAGGCCCGCCACGACCGCGCCGGCCCCGGAGTCCTCGCCCGGGACGCCGACCGTCACGGCCTCGAGCCAGGCGTCCGGGCCGGCGTCGTGGTCCATCGGGACGGCCGCGTTGCCGAGCACGGCGCCGAACCCGTCGCCGGCCTCGGCCCTGCCGGGCACGCCCGCGGCCTGCTCCGACCAGCTCCGCCCGTCCCCGACCGTCTCGACCATGCCCGCGTCCTCGACGTCCCCGACGTCCTCTCCGGGAACGCCGACCAGGTAGCCGTTCTCGACGCCGACGGTCGCGAACGAGGAGCCGAAGCGGTCACCGCTCTCGACCGTCCCGGCCACGCCCGGCGTGTTCTGGTTGACGCCGGTCGGCCAGTCGATCTCGCTGAAGTCGACGTCGACGTCGCATGCGGCACCCGCATCGCGCGCGCTGCCGATGTCCTCTCCCGGCACACCGAGCAAGAGGTGGAAGCTCCCGTCGTCGTCGCTCATGGTCTCCAGCGCCGAGTAGAGCGCCGCGCCGAAGTGGTCACCGGCCTCCGCCGTCCCTGGGAACCCGGCCGTGTCCTGGCTGAGGAACCTGTTCAGGTCCGGGTTCCGTTCGTACCAGAGGACGACGCCGCCGGCCCCCGCCGCCGAGCCGATGGCCTCCCCGGGTGCGCCCGCGGCAACGCCGAAGTCCTCGAGCACGGCGAGGCTCGCCCCGAACCGGTCGCCCGTCTCGGCGGTGCCCGGGACGCCCGTCGAGTCCTGGCTGACGAGGGTGCCCTGGTCGACCGTCGGCACGTCGGCACCGGTGAACGTCAACCGGGCGAACGCACCGGCGGCGGCGTGACCGCCGACCGTGGCGCCGGGGATGCCGGCGTACAGCGGCCGCACCACCGGGTCGGTCGCACCGGCTCCATGGTCCCTGGAGGCGAGCACGGAGCCGAACCCGGCACCTGCCTGCGGGTTCCCCGGGACGCCGTCCGCGCCCTGGTGCAGCTCGTTCAGCAGGGCGAACGCCCCCTCGCTCCGGTCGTAGGCGAACAGGAACACGGCTCCGGCGTCGCGCACCCCACCGACGTCGCGACCGGGTGCACCGACCGCGAGCAGCGAACAGCGCGACCGGCTGTCGCCGGCGTGGTGGTCGGCGACCTCGGCGACCGCCGCGCCGAACCGGTCACCGCCGTGGCCGCCCGGCTCGGCGACCTCGACGGCGCGGGTCCCGTCCGCGCCGCTCAGGCGCACCTCGACGAACCCGGGACGGCCGGAGCCGCCGGGGGCGCCGACCGCGGCGTCCACCCGGCCGTCGCCGTCGAAGTCGTTGCTGGCCGCGCAACCGGTGGCGGCATGCGCGGCGGGTGGGCTCACCGCCCACGCCGCAGCCATCGCGGCCGCGACCGAGGCCAGGGTGAGCGCACGTCGAACAGCAGTACCTTGCATAGGTTTCTCCCCCATGTCGAGACTGACATGCAGGAGACTCCCCGGGCTCTACCGCGGTTTACCCGGACTTCGTCGCGGTTCTCGGCTCGCGACGGCACCCCTCGGATGTTTGCTTGCCTACAGGCAACTGATAGACCTGGCTGCATGGATGAAGCTCTGACTGCGCGCACGATAACGATCCAGGGTCACCAGGGCGACGAGATCGACGCCTACCTGGCCGAACCCGCCGGCACCGGCCAGTTCGGCGGTGTCGTCGTCATCCACCACATGCCCGGGTACGACTCCGCCACGAAGGAGATCGTGCGCAGGTTCGCCGCTCACGGGTACAACGCGATCTGCCCCAACCTGCACCACCGCGAGGCGCCGGGCGCGAGCCCGGACGACGCGTCGGCGGCCGTCCGCGCCGCGGGCGGCGTGCCCGACGAGCGGCTCGTCGGCGACGTGGCCGGGGCCGCCGCGTACCTGCGCGAGCTGAAGACGGCGAACGGCAAGGTGGGTGTCATCGGCTACTGCTCGGGCGGCCGGCAGGCGTTCCTCGCCGCGTGCTCGACGCCGCTCGACGCCGCCGTCGACTGCTACGGCGCCTTCGTCGTGGGCGAGCCTCCCGCGGAGTCGGGGATGAAGGTGCGGCCGCTCCTGGACAAGGCGCCGGACCTGGCCTGCCCGCTGCTCGGGTTGTTCGGGAAGGAGGACAGGTTCCCGTCCCAGGACCAGGTCAAGGAGCTCGACGACGAGCTCACCCGGCTGGGCAAGCCGCACGAGTTCCACTCCTACGACGACGCCGGTCACGCGTTCTTCGCGGTCGACCGGCCCAGCTACCGGGTGCAGGCCGCCAACGACGGCTGGGAGAAGGTCTTCGACTTCTTCGGCCGGTACGTCGCGAGCTGAGCGGAGGAACCATGTGCACCTACCTCACCGAGCAGAGGGCGATCGAGGGCAGCGGCAAGGGGGCGACCGGCTGGTTCACGGTGACCGACGCCGCCGTCTACGTCGACCATCCCGTGCACGCCCAGTACGAGCACACGGTCAACATCGACTTCGCCAACCCGGCGAAGGGGCCGTCCGCCCGGGTGGCCGTCGAGCTCACCGAGGAGTCGGCGCTCGCCCTCGTGGACGCGATCCACAAGGCACTCGCGGCGGCACCTCCGGGCCTGGCGTCCGCACACGCAGCCGCACGGGCCTGACGCGCCGGCTCCGCGCCGCCCGAAGGGCCAGGCAACGGACTCGGCCTGCGGCGGCTAGCGGCGCCAGTAGTCGTAGCGGTCGCGCCCGGGCTTGAAGCCGGCCGCCTCGACGATGTCGACGGCGAGGCCGAACCGGTCGCCGACGCGGTCCGGCGCATGCGTGTCGCTGCCGAACGAGACGGCGCCGCCGCCCTCGTCGCGCCACCACGAGATCAGCTCGACCGACGCGAACGGGCTCTTCGTGTTGAACTCGAGCACCCGCCCGCTGCCCGCGAGCGCGCGGAACACGGCGCGGTACTCGTCCTCGTACCGGTGCTCGTCGTACTCGCCGGCGTCGTACCGCCAGTACCTGCGCGGGTAGTCGACGTGGGCGAGCACCTCGAACACGTCGCTGCCCTCGATCAGGCGGACCATCTCGCCGAAGTACCGGCGCATGACCTCGTCGGGAGGCAGGACGCCGAGCAGCCGGCCCGGGTCGACCAGCTTGCCCTCGTGCTCGATCGCGTGCAGTGAGCCGAGGACGCGGTCGAAGGTGCCGGCCTTCAGCACGCGCGCCACGCTGCCCTTGAACAGGTGCGCCTCGCCGGTCTCGATGCCGGTGCGGATGCGCAGCCCCGGGAAGCGCTCCCGGCACTCCGCCACGCACGCCTGGTAGCCGTCGACGTCCAGCGGCCGCACGTTCGCGCGGGTGATGCCGGGCAGGTCCTCCCCGGCCTCGTCGCCCTCGCCCCACTCGGTGAAGTCGACGTGCTCGGTGAACGCGACTGCCGGCAGGCCCCGCTCGATCGCGAGCTCACAGGTACGCACCATCGAGCCGGTGCGCACGGCGTCGTAGGACCATTCGGTGTGGACGTGGCTGTCGGAAGGGAGCATCACCTGCATGCTCGCACACGGCAGCGGTGGTCCGGCGCACCGTCACGGAGGAAGCACGACGCACTACGCAGCCGCGCCCCTCCGCCGGTCGGGAATGCGACGACGTATAGTTGCAGTTTGTGCATTGATGCACAGAGTGCTCGAACAGCATCCGGGCATCGCAACCGGACGGTCAAGGAACAGTAAGTAACGCGGAGGTCCGCGGGCACGTTCTCCGGAGGGTGTCTGCGACTGTGAGGGAAGGTGCCGGGGTAGGCCGTGACCGCAGCAACCGCATCCGCAGGCAGCAGGAGCCAGCACCACCACACCGACGGTCCGCCCAGCCACCGTCAGATCCTGATCGTCATGGGCGCGATGATGCTGACGGTCCTGCTCGCCGCGCTCGACCAGACCATCGTCAACACGGCGCTGCCGACCATCGTCGGCGACCTCCACGGTCTCGACGAGATCTCGTGGGTGCTCACGG
This sequence comes from Streptosporangiales bacterium, assembly GCA_036378185.1. Lineage (GTDB taxonomy): Bacteria > Actinomycetota > Actinomycetes > Streptosporangiales > WHST01 > WHST01. The sequence goes on from DASUWX010000052.1 coordinate 12,989, forward strand.
CGTATCTGCTGAGCTCCACCGTGGTGCTGCTGATCTACGGCAAGCTCGGCGACCTGTTCGGTCGCAAGGGCCTGTTCATCTTCGCCATCGCACTGTTCCTCGCCGGGTCGGCGCTGTGCGGTGTCTCGCAGAACATGACGCAGCTCATCGCGTTCCGGGCGCTGCAGGGCGTCGGGGGCGGCGGGCTGATGATCGGCGCGCAGGCGATCATCGGAGACGTCGTCCCGCCACGCGAGCGCGGCAAGTACATGGGCTTGATCGGCGCCGTGTTCGGCGTCGCGACGGTCGCCGGCCCGCTGCTCGGCGGCCTGTTCACCGACCACGCCTCGTGGCGCTGGTGCTTCTACGTCAACGTGCCCATCGGCGCGGCCGCGCTCGCGGTCGTCATCACCACACTGCACCTGCCCAAGCGCAGGGAGAAGCACCGCCTCGACGTCCTCGGCGCGGCGTTGATGGCCGCGGCGTCGGTGTGCGTCGTGCTGTTCACCACCTGGGGCGGCACGAGGTACCCGTGGTCGTCCGCGCGGATCATCCTGCTCGGCGTCGGCTTCGTCGTGTTCGCGGTGGCGTTCGTCGTCGCGGAGCGGTTCGCCAGCGAGCCGATCATCCCGCTGCGGCTGTTCAAGAACAGGATCTTCGCGGTCGCCGGCCTGATCGGCTTCGTCATCGGCGTCTGCATGTTCGGCGCGCTGGGTTACCTGCCGCTGTTCCTGCAGACCGTCGACGGCGCCAGTGCGACGGGATCCGGTCTGCTGCTGCTGCCGTTCGTCGCCGGCATGCTGGTCTCGTCGATCGGCTCCGGGCGCGCGATCTCGGCCACCGGCAGGTACAAGGTCTTCCCGATCGTCGGCACCGCCGTCGCGGCCGGCGGCCTCGCGCTGCTGTCCCGGATGACGGTCGACTCGAGCCGTGCGGTCAACGGCATCTACTTCGCCGTGCTCGGCCTGGGCATCGGCCTCGTGATGCAGGTGCTCATCCTCGTGGTGCAGAACTCCGCACCGCGCCAGGACATGGGCTCCGCGACGGCGGCGGCGAACTACTTCCGGCAGATCGGCGCGTCGCTCGGCGCGTCCATCGTCGGCGCCATCTTCACCCACCGGCTCACGGACAAGCTCGCGACGCTCGTCCCGCGCGGTGCACACGTCCGGATCCCGGACGCGAACTCGATCACGCCGGCGCTGCTGAAGCGGCTGCCGCCGGCCATCAGGGCCGGGTTCATCAAGGCGTACGCGGACTCGCTGACGCCGGTGTTCCTGTACCTCGTGCCCCTGGTCGCCTTGGCGTTCGTGCTCGCCTGGTTCCTCAAGGAGATCCCGCTGCGGTCCGCGCAGTCGATGGCGGTCCCCGCGAACGGCAACGGGCTGCTGCCGCCGGACCGCAGGGACGCGCTGCTCGCCGGGCTCGTGCTGAGCCTGGCCGCGCACCGCGCCACCCGCCACGACCGGCCCGGCAGCGCGCTCACCAGGGCGCTGGCCAACATGGTCAACGGGCACGACGGCGAGGACGTCCACGTCCGCGCCAGACGAGCGGCCGACGACGTCGTCCGCCCGGCCGCGATCGCGCTGCTGCGGCATGCGGCCGGCGACCACGGCATACCGCCGCTCCACCAGACGCCCGCCGTGACGACCACCGGCACGACCGTCACGGCGCCGACGCAGACCCGAGAGAGGATGTACGAATGACCGAGCGTCAGCGAGGGAATCATAGGCACTGCTCGTCATGCGTTCGCCGAACCAGACGGAGCGTTGCTTATGACCTGTCAGCGGCGGAGGTGAACGCATGACCAGACGACTCGTCGGGGCGATCGCGGGGGGCATCGTGCTGCTCACCGGCGCATGGCTCGTCCTGGCACCGTTCGCGCTGGGTTTCCAGCCGTCAGGCAAGGACTGGACCGACGAGACGCTCACCGACGTGTGGACCGGCATCGGGCTCGGTGTACTCGGGTTGATCTGCGTCGTCGCGTTCGTCGCGGCCCTGCGCCAGCACCTCGTCGACCGCGGCCTGGTGACGCCGCGGCCGCGCCGGGTGGCACCACCGCCGCCCGCGGCGCAGGCACCGGCCGCACCGCAGGCCCCGGCGCACAGTGAGCTGGACAGCCTCATCGCGCCGCTGATCGCGGCCATCACCGAGGACATCAACAGGGACCGGCAGGCGGCGAGCAACGGTGCCGCGCACGCGGCGCACGGCAGTGAGGCCGGCGGCGGACAGCGGCACACGTACGGCCTGCCCGGCAGCGAGTCGAAGGAGCAGTCGCTGTGAGCCTCCCCGCGACCACCGTCCCCGCGGTCAACGTCAAGGACAAGGTCGGCATCGGCGTTCTCGTCCTGATCCTGCTCGGCGGCGCCTGGCTCGCCGCCGCGCCGTTCGTCGTGGGCTACCAGTCCAGGGGCGGGCACTGGCCCGAGGGCACCAGGAACGAGTTCTTCGTCGGCATCGGCATCATGGCCGTCGCCGTCACCGCGCTCGTCGTGTTCGCGGGCAACGCGCTGGCCGAGATCTCCTACCGGCCGGCACACGCGAAGTCCGACGACGAAGACCCGGGTTACGTCGACTGACAAGGCAACGAGGACGTGAGGTCCGGCGCCTCGGGGTGGGCGCCGGACGTCACTCCGGCCGGGCGATCGTCTCCCGCAGCACGGTGAACGTCTCGTCGACGTACGGCTGCGGTGACCGCCTCCCCTTGGCCCTGGCCCAGCGGCGCATGGACACCTTCATCGTCATCGCGGCGATGCCCGCGACGAGTTGCGGGTAGACGTCCTTCTCCTCGGTGCCGCTGCGCCGCGCGATGGCCTTGATCATCCGGTCCTCGAACGTGGCGAAGTGGCTCAGCTGCCACTGGAGCATCGCCGGATACTGCTCCATCAGCTTGCGGCGCTGCATGAACTCGTGCCGCCGCGGCGCCATCTCGCGGGCGCACTCGCTCAGGATGGCGCGCAGGTCGTCCAGCATGTCCCCCGAGCCGCCCGCCTCGAACTTCTCCCACGTCGCCTCGTCCGGCATCGGCGGCCCGTCGCCGGCCAGCGCCTCGTCCTTGCCGGAGAAGTAGTTGAAGAACGTGCGCGGCGCGACGTCCGCCAGCCGGCAGATGGCCTCGACGGTGACCTGTTCCGGCCCGTGCTCCACGGCGAGCTGCAGGGCGGCGTCCTGCAGGGCCCGGCGGGTCGCCTGCTTCTTGCGTTCGCGGCGTCCCATCGGGCTCGCGTTCGGCAGCGCACCCATCGGAGAATTCTTGCACACTGTGCAAGTACACGCACCGATCTCGGGCGGGTTGTGACCTCTCGACGCCGAGTTGTCAGCACCTGGCCTCAGCCGCGGCCGACGAACGGCATGGTCGTGGCCGTGATCGTCAGGAACTGGACGTTGGCGTCCAGCGGCAGGCCGGCCATGTAGCGGACGGCGGACGCCACGTGGCGCGCGTCGAACGTCGGCTCGGGCACGATCCGGCCGTCGGCCTGGGGGACGCCGGCGGACATGCCCTCGGTCATGTCCGTCGCGGCGTTGCCGACGTCGATCTGGCCGCAGGCGATGTCGTGGCCGCGGCCGTCCAGCGAGATCGACTTGGTGAGGCCGGTGACGGCGTGCTTGGTCGCGGTGTACGCCACGCTGCGCGGCCGAGGGCTGTGCGCGGAGATGGAGCCGTTGTTGATGATCCGGCCGCCGCGCGGCCGCTGCTCCTTCATCGTCCGGACGGCGTGGTGGGCGCACAGGAACATGCCGGTGAGGTTGACGTCGACGGCGCCGCGCCAGTCGGCGGGCGAGACCTCGTCGACCGCGCCCTGCGGGCCGAGGACGCCGGCGTTGTTGACGAGGACGTCCACCCGCCCCCACGCGTCGCGCACCGCGGCGAACAGGGCCGCCACGGACTCGTCCACGGTCACGTCGGTGACGACCACGAGCGCGTCCTCGTGACCGGCCGCCGTCTCCCGCAGCGTGTCCTCGTGCCGCCCGGCGAGTGCCACCCGGTACCCGTCGGCGAGCAGCGCCCGCGCGACGGCCCGCCCCAGCCCGGTGCCCGCTCCTGTGACGACCGCCACCGCCGCTCGCTCTGCCATCGGATCGTCCCCGTTCAGTAAGGTGCCACCGGAAGCATGCCCCATGCGGAGGGACCGAGCGTTGCCGGACGACTGGACCGAGCCGGGCGTCTACGCCGTCGGCCCCGGCATCCACCGGATCCCGCTGCCGTTGCCGAACGACGGGCTGCGTGCGGTCAACGTCTACGCGATCGAGGACGCCGGCGGGCTCACCCTGATCGACTCCGGCTGGGCACTCGCGCTCGCCCAGGAGCGGCTCGAGGAGGCGCTGCACCGGATCGGCCACGAGCTGGGCGACGTGCGCAGGTTCCTGGTCACCCACGTCCACCGCGACCACTACACGCTCGGTGTCGTGCTGCGCCGGCTGTTCGGTTCCCGCATCGCGGTCGGGCGCGGCGAAGAGCCCAACCTGAGCCGCATCCTCGAGGCCGGCAGGCAGCCGGAGCTACCGCACATCACCGAGCTGCGCCGCGACGGCGCCGACGTCGTCGTCGAGCGGCTGCTCGCGGCCGGGACGGGCGAGCGGACGAACGACTGGGCGCCGCCGGACGACTGGCTCGACGACGGCGACGAGATCGCCCTGCGGGACCACACCCTGCGGGTGGTGCACACGCCGGGCCACACCCGCGGGCACGTGGTGTTCGCCGAGCTCGGCAAGGGGCTGCTGTTCGCGGGCGACCACGTGCTGCCGCACATCACCCCGTCCATCGGCTTCCAGGCCGCCCGCGCACCTCTGCCGCTCGGCGACTTCCTCGCGTCGCTGCGCACGGTACGGGCGATGCCCGACCTGCGGCTGTTGCCCGCGCACGGCCCCACCGCCGAGAGCACGCACGCGCGCGTCGACGAGCTGATCGCGCACCACGAGCAACGCCTCGACGAGTCGCTCAAGGCCGTCGTCGACGGCGCGAGCACGGCGTACGAGGCGGCGCGCGTCCTGCGGTGGACCCGCAGGCTGCGCCGGCTCGACGACCTCGACCCGTACAACCAGATGCTCGCGGTGATGGAGACCGCCGCGCACCTCGACGTGCTCGTCCGCGACGGCCGCCTCACCGCGTCCGACGAGGCCGGCGTCACGCACTACGCCGCCTAGGCCTTCACGGGCTCGGCGAGACCGCGGGCCGCGCGCAGATGCTCGGGCTCGCGGACGAACAGCGCACCGACCGCGGACAGCAGGCACAGCAGACCGGAGTAGACGACGATGCTCCAGGTGCCGCCGGCCGACCAGCCGTTGAGCGAGGCGGCCACGAACGGGATCGTGCCGCCGACGACCGCGCCGGTGATCTCGCGGGTGAACGTGACGCCGGTGTAGCGGTGCTCGACGTCGAACATCTCCGACAGCATCGTGGCCTGTGAGGTGAGCGTGAGGTCGTTGCACAGGGTGAAGATCAGCACGAGCGCGGCCCAGACGACGACCGGCGTACCGGTGTCGAGCATGAAGAAGAACGGATAGAACAGCACCGCCGCGGAGACCGCGCCGGTGATCATCACCGGCCGCCGGCCGAACCGGTCGCACAGCCAGCCCGCGGTGGGCACGGTGACGGTCTTGAGGGCGTTCGCGATCACGATGCCGGTGAGACCGACCCACGGCGGCGCGCCGACGTTCGTGGCCAGATAGCTGAGCGCGTAGACCGAGGGCAGGTAGCTGATGACGTTCGGGGCGACGCTGATCAGCATGGCCGGGGCGATCCTGCCGCGCGACGAGGTGAACAGCTCACGCAGCGGCGTGCGCGTGACCTGCCCCTCGCGGCGCGCCTGCCGGAACTCCGGGCTGTCCGCGACGCGGAGCCGGATGAGGACGCCCGCAACGCCCACGAGGCAGCTGAGCAGGAACGGGATCCGCCAGCCGTACGCCAGGAAGGCGCCCTGCGACATGACGCCGGACACGAGGAAGAAGATGCCGGTGGCGACGAGCGAACCGATGGCGTTGCCGAGCGTCGGGATGCTCGCGTTGATCCCGCGCGCCCGCTGCTCGGCGTGCTCGGCGGACATCAGCATCGCGCCCGCGTACTCGCCGCCCGCGCCGAGCCCCTGCAGGATGCGGAGCACGACGAGCAGGACGGGGGCGGCGACTCCGATGCTGCCGTAGCCGGGCAGCACGCCGATGAGCGTCGACGAGACGGCCATCAGCACGAGCGTCACGAACAGCATCGCCCGGCGGCCGACACGGTCACCGAGGATGCCGATGATGACGCCGCCGACCGGGCGCGCGAAGAACCCCAGCGCGAACGTCGCCAGCGCGGACAGCGTCCCCACCACCGGGTCGCCCGACGGGAAGAAGACCTTGCCGAGCACGAGCGCCGAGGCGGTGCCGTAGAGGGAGAAGTCGTACCACTCGAGCCCGGTGCCGACGGTCGACGCGACGGTCGGCCGGGTGATGCGCAACATCATCGTTGACCTCACAGGGGGCCGCTTTCCACGTGAACATTAACGTTCATGTTGCACGGGACCGTAGACCCGCACTCCGCTTGCGGTCAAGGGGGCCGCGTGATTCGATGAGCGCATGAACGTTCATGACGCGTTGAGGTACGGCGACGTCGCGCTGTCCAGGTTCGACCCGCTCCCCCGCATCCTCTGCTTCGACCGGTTCGACGTGACCACCCACGGCTGGACCGAGCTGCAGGGCAACTACGACGGCACCGGCGACCTCGACACCGTCGACAAGCACATGCGCGACTTCCGCCCGCCGCAACTCTCGTCGTGCTCGTTCTTCGACGTGGGCACGCACGGCACGCTGAGCGGCGGGTACGCGCTCAAGCTCGCCACCCGCCCGTACAAGGGGCACACGGCCACGGCCATCCGCCGGCTCACGATGGCGGGGCGCGGCCTCGTGCAGATCGAGACCTACTTCGCGGTGAAGGCCGAGGCGACCGTCGGCAAGGCGACGCTGCCGGAGACGGTGGCGTGGGACGGCAACCGGCACCCGTCGGAGGCCCAGTTCGGCGCGTTCACCGTCGCGACCGACATCTGTTCGGACGGCGGCATCCGGTACCACAACGTCGCCCGCTACGAGAACACCGACCTCTCGGGCGAGCTGACGCAGCGCCTGAAGTACCCCGTCGTCCCTGAGCCGACGCCCCGTGACCACCTCGAGGGCAGGTTCGACCTGCCGTACGCCGCCGACTTCACGGCACCGAACCCCGAGGACTGGCGGTACCTCGGCGAGCCGCTCGAGCTGTGCGTCAACGAGGTGCCGACGAAGATCAACTGGCACTACCTGCGGTTCCGCATCGACACGGGCACCCGCAGCAACGTCGAGCTGCAGCTGAACGACCGGCTGGTCGACATGCGGGACGTCCCGGTGCCCGTCTACCCGGAGCGGTACCGGACGCTGGAGAACCTGCTGAACTTCTACTTCTCGGTCCGGACGCACGCGGCCATCAGGAACTTCCTGTTCCTCGACTCCGTGGTCGTCTCGGTGGATTGGTGAGCGAGCGGTGATGCGATCGACGACGACGGCGGTGCTGGAGAAGAACGCCGTCTTCCGCGGCGACTTCAGCACGGAGCCGTACGAGCTGCCCTGGGCCGCCGAGGCGCGGTTCTTCGTCCAGGTCCTGGAGCTGTCCGGCGAGGGGACGTCGCTGGAGTTCCGCACCGAGATCTCGCCGGACGGGCTGCACTGGTGCGACCTCGACGACCACAGGCACACGGTCGACACGCCCGGCCTGACGAGCTGGTCGGTCGCCGGGTTCGGACAATGGTTGCGCACGACCTGCCGCGTCTCCGGGCGCGAGCCGGCCGCGAAGGTACGCATCTATCTGGTGGGCAAGAGCTGACGGAGGGCGGCGACGGGATGCGGGACAGCTGATGGTGCGCTCGCAGCGGGTCACGCTGCGCGACGTCGCCGACCGCGTCGGCCTCTCCGTGAACACGGTCTCCCGGGCACTCGCGGGCAAGGACCAGGTGAGCGACGCCACCCGCGAGGCGATCCGGGCCGAGGCGAAGCGGCTCGGTTACGTGCCCAACAGCCACGCGCGGTCGCTGGTCTCCGGCGCGACCATGGTGCTCGGCCTGGTCATCACCAACCCGTCCAACCCGTTCTACGCGACGCTGATCTCGGCGGTCGAGGCACGCTGCCGCGTCGCGGGCTACTCCGTGCTGCTGCTCGTCACCGAGGAGTCCCAGGACAACGAGGCGGACGCCGTGCAGCAACTGCTGCGGTTCGGCGTCGACGGTGTGCTCGGCGTCCCGATCCAGCACGACGGCGACGTCTGGACGCAACTGGCGGCGGCGCGCATCCCGGTCGTGCTGCTGAGCCGCGACATCCCCGAGCTCGGGTTCGACTTCGTCGGCATCGACGCAGAACAGGGCATCGCCGACGCCGTCGCGCGGGTCGCGGCCGACGGCGTCGAGCGCGCCTGGTTCTTCGAGGAGGACCTGCGGATCAGCACGACGGCGGCCCGGGTCGCCGGCTTCCACCGCGGGCTGGACGCCGCCGGCGTCGACCGCGCACGCTCGCTCGTCATCAAGGTGCCGACCCGGCGGACGCAGGGCGCGAGCCTGCCGTGGCGCGCCGACGAGGCGTACCGGATGGCGGTGAACCTGATCACCGGGCAGAACCATCCCGACCTCGTCGTGGCGGGCAACGACTACTTCGCGCTCGGCATCTACAAGGCGCTGCGCGAGTGCGGCCTCTCCGTGCCGAGCGACGTCCGCGTGCTCGGCAACGGCGACCATCCCTTCGCGGCGTACCTCGAGCCGGCGCTCACCACGGTCTCGCTGCCCGCGGAGGACGTCGGCGCCGTCGCCGTCGAGTTCCTGCTCGCCCGCATCGCCGACCCGTCCCTGCCGCGCCAGCACCGGCAGCTCGCGCCGGAGCTCATGGCACGCGACTCGACGCGTTAGGCCCGCTCCGGCACGGGTAGGGGAAGCGGTCCGACCCACGATGCCGAGGAGCGGGGAGACAGCCATGGCAGAAGAGCGCGCGGACGAGAAACAGGCACAGCTGGACGCGGCTCGGGTCGACGACACGGACACGTACCTCACCACCCAGCAGGGCGTGCGGGTCGACCACACGGACGATTCGCTGACCGTGGGCGAGCGCGGGCCTACGTTGCTCGAGGACTTCCACGCCAGGGAGAAGCTCACCCACTTCGACCACGAGCGCATCCCGGAACGCGTCGTGCACGCACGCGGCGCGGGCGCGTACGGGCACTTCCAGCCCTACGACGGCTGGCTCGGCGAGTACACCGTCGCGGAGTTCCTCACCGACGCGTCGGTGCGCACGCCGGTGTTCGTCCGGTTCTCCACGGTCGCGGGCTCGCGCGGCTCGGCGGACACGGTACGGGACGTGCGCGGCTTCGCCACCAAGTTCTACACGCGGCAGGGCAACTACGACCTCGTGGGCAACAACATGCCCGTGTTCTTCATCCACGACGGCATCAAGTTCCCCGACTTCGTGCACGCGGTGAAGCCCGAGCCGGACAACGAGATACCGCAGGCGCAGTCGGCGCACGACACGCTCTGGGACTTCGTCGCGCTGCAGCCGGAGACGATGCACATGATCATGTGGCTCATGTCCGACCGCGCGCTGCCGCGCAGCTACCGGATGATGCAGGGCTTCGGTGTGCACACGTTCCGGCTCGTGGACGCGGACGGCGTCGGGACGTTCGTGAAGTTCCACTGGAAGCCGAAGCTCGGCACGCACTCGCTCGTGTGGGACGAGTGCCAGAAGATCGCCGGCAAGGACCCGGACTTCAACCGGCGCGACCTGTGGGACGCGATCGAGGCCGGCGACTTCCCCGAATGGGAGCTCGGCGTGCAGCTCGTCCCCGAGTCGGACGAGTTCGCGTTCGACTTCGACCTGCTGGACGCGACGAAGATCATCCCGGAGGAGCAGGTGCCGGTGCGCCCGGTCGGCCGCATGGTGCTCGACCGCAACCCGGACAACTTCTTCGCCGAGACGGAGCAGGTGGCGTTCCACACGGCGAACGTGGTGCCGGGCATCGACTTCACCAACGACCCGCTGCTGCAGGCGCGCAACTTCTCCTACCTCGACACGCAGCTGATCCGGCTCGGCGGGCCGAACTTCGCACAGATCCCCGTGAACCGCCCGGTCGCGGAGGTGCACAACAACCAGCGCGACGGCTACCACCAGAGCCGGATCAACAAGGGCAGGCAGAGCTACCACAAGAACACCGTGGCGGGCGGCTGCCCGATGGTGGCCGGTGCCGACATGGGCGCGTTCCGGCACTACGCCGAGAAGGTCGAGGGCGCGAAGATCCGCAAGCGCAGCGAGAGCTTCCAGGACTACTACAGCCAGGCGACACTGTTCTGGAACAGCATGTCCGAACCCGAGAAGGAGCACATCGTCGCCGCGTTCCGGTTCGAGCTCGGCAAGGTCACCGACCGGTCGATCAGGGCCGGCGCCGTCGCGCAGATCGCGCACGTCGACCACGGGCTCGCGGTCCGGGTCGCCGAGGGCGTCGGCGTCGACCCGCCGGAGAAGGAGACGGACAACCACGGACGCAGCTCCCCCGCGCTGAGCCAGCTCGAGGCGCCGACGGACAGCGCCGAGACGCGGAAGGTCGCGGTGCTCGTCGCGGACGGCGTGGACGGCGACGGCACCCGCCGGCTCGTCGAGCTGCTGCGCGAGCGCGGGGCCCTCCCCGAGGTGCTCGCCCCGCACGACGGCGTGGCGGCGGCCGCGCAGGGCGAGGACGTCCCCGTCGACCGGGCCATCAACACGATGGCGTCCGTCCTCTACGACGGTGTCGTCGTGGCGTGCGGGCCGGAAGCGGTGCGCACGCTCGCCGGCGACGGGTACGCCCTCCATTTCGTCACCGAGGCGTACAAGCACCACAAGCCGGTCGCCGGGTTCGGCGCCGGCGTCGACCTGCTCGGCGCCGCCGGTGTCCTCGGCTCGGTGTCGGGGAACGGCGACGGGGTGAACGTCACGAAGGGCGTCGTGACGACGGCGACCGCCGGCGACTCGCTACCGGCCGAGTTCGCCGACCGTGTCGCCGAGGAACTCGCCGGACACCGGTGCTGGTCGCGTGAGACGGACGGGATCCCCGCATGACTGCCATCGGCTACACCCTGATGACCGAGCAGGCCGGGCCGAGGCAACTGGTGCGCGACGCCGTCGCCGCGGAGCGGGCGGGCTTCGACTTCGCGGTCATGAGCGACCACTACTTCCCGTGGCTGGACAGCCAGGGGCACGCGCCGAACGCGTGGGCGGTGCTCGGCTCCGTCGCGCAGGCCACCGAGCGCATCGACCTGATGACGTACGTGACCTGCCCCCTGATGCGCTACCACCCGGCGGTCGTCGCCCAGCAGGCGGCAACCGTCGGGCTGCTGAGCGACAACAGGTTCACCCTCGGCCTCGGCGCGGGCGAGAACCTCAACGAGCACGTCGTCGGACGCGGCTGGCCGCCGGCGAACATCCGGCACGAGATGTTCGACGAGGCCCTGTGGATCATCCGCTCGCTGCTCGACGGCGGGTACGTGAACTTCGCCGGACACCACTACCGGGTCGACTCGGCGAAGGTCTGGGACCTGCCCGACCCGGCTCCCGAGATCGGCGTCGCGGTGTCCGGGCGGCAGTCGTGCGACCTCGCCGGCCGCTACGGCGACGCGATGATCGCCACCGAGCCGGACTCCGACCTGGGCGACATGTTCGACGCCGCGGGCGGCACGGGCAAGCCGCGCATCGGGCAGACGCCGGTGTGCTGGGACCCGGACCACGACACCGCGGTCGCCCGCGCCCACGACCAGTTCCGCTGGTTCGCCGGCGGCTGGAAGGTGAACGCGGAGCTGCCCGGGCCGGACGCCTTCGCGGCCGCGACGCAGTTCGTCCGCCGCGACGACGTCGCCGCGGCGATCCCGTGCGGGCCGAAGCTCGACCCGTTCGTCGAGTCGGTCCGCACGTTCGTCGACGCCGGCTTCACCCACGTCGCGCTCGTCCAGGTCGGCGGCGAGAGCCAGCCGGCGTTCCTCGAGTGGGCCGAGCGCGAGCTGCTACCGGCCCTGCGCGAGCTCTGATCCCGCTGGGGACCCCACTCGGGGTCATGACACCGAGTGGGGTCCCCTGTGGTCGCCATGACCACGATGGGGGTCCCCAGCGAGGTCGGGAACGCCGGTCAGGAGGTGCGGCGGCGACCGGTGACGAGGTCGGCGACACCGATGAGCAGGGCGACCAGCACGAGCACCAGCACCAGGCGGAGCCCGACGGACAGGGCGGTGGCGTAGTCGCCGCGCGTCGTGGCGACCTCGCGGAAGAACAGCGCCGACACGAAGGCGATGCCGTACGCGGCGCCGACCCGCTGCCCCGTCTGCAGGACGCCGCCGCCGCTGCCGCCGCCCTCGCCGGAGACCTCGGCGAGGGTGAGCGCCTGGTTCGGTGAGACGACCAGGCCGCTCCCGACGCCGGCCACGAACAGCGCGGGCGCCGTCGCCCACCCGGCGCTCCTGCCGTGCACGTGCGCGACGACGACGTCGACGACACCGAGGCCGACGACGAACAGCACCATCCCCACGACGACGACGGCCCTGCCGTAGCGGCTCACGATCCGGCCCCCGAGGAGCGCGCTGCCGCCCGAGCCGACCGCGAACGGCGTGAGCGCGAGCCCGGCGAGCAGCGCGTCGTAGCCGAGGCCGTTCTGGAAGTACAGCGACAGCACCAGGAAGATGGCCGTGAAGCCGGCGAAGTACGACAGCGCGAGTGCCGAGCCGAGGCTGAACGAGCGCAGCCGGAACAGGCCCAGGTCGATCATCGGGTCGCCGCCCCTGCGGCGCAGCCGGCGTTCCCACACGACGAAGCCGGCGAAGACGGCGGCGGCGACGCCCTCGAGCCACCAGGGCCGCGAGCCCAGCCGGTCCTCCCGTCCGTGCACCACGGGGAACAGGACCAGGAACAGCGCGACCGCGAGCAGCCCGACGCCGACCGGGTCGAGCCGCTGCCGGCTGTCGCTGGGACGCACCGGCAACAGCCGGAACGCGAGCACGATCGCGACGACGCCGACGGGGACGTTGATGTAGAAGACGTACCGCCACCCCTCGGTGGCGCCGAACGCGGCGATGAGCACGCCGCCGAGCAGCGGGCCGATCGCGGTGGCGAGGCCGATGGTCGCCCCGAAGATGCCGAACGCCTTGCCGCGGTCGGGCCCGCTGAACAGCGTCTGGATGAACCCGGCCACCTGCGGCGTCGTCAGCCCGCCGCCGACGCCCTGGGCGAGTCGGGCCGCAATCAGCCAGGCCGGGCTCTGCGCCGCACCCGCGACGGCGCTCGCGAGCGTGAAGACCGCGACGCCGACGCAGAAGACGTTGCGCCGGGTGCGCGCGTCACCGAGCCGCCCCCCGGGC
>DASUWX010000053.1:0-39506 GCA_036378185.1 Streptosporangiales bacterium
AGGTCGGTGAGCGCCTCCGCGAAGAGCTCGAGCGGCGGGACGTCGTGCACGTCCATGGCCGCGTGGACGCGGTCGTCGGCCCCTTCACGCAGCAGGCCGGTGGGGCCGTCGGCGTCGTGCTCGATGACGCCGCCCGGCGGCTGCGGCGTGCCGGCGTCGATGCCGAGCGCGGCGAGCGCCGCGGTGTTGGCCCACGTCGTGTGCCCGTCGTGGTTCTGCAGGGCGACCGGGTGGCCGGCGGCGTGCTGGTCGAGGTCACGCCGGTGCAGCTCGCGCCCGAGGCCCCACGTGTTCGCGTCGTACCGGCCGCCGAACACCCAGGCCCCGTCGGGCAGGTCGCGTACGTACTCCGCGAGCATCCGCTGGGCCTCCGGCAGGCTGCGCGCGCTCCGCAGGTCGATCCACCGCTTGCCCCGGGTGTACCCGGCGAGATGGATGTGGCTGTCGGTCATGCCGGGGACGGCGAAGCCGCCGCCGAGATCCACCTCGTCGTGGTCCGGCCCGGCGACGGCACGGCAGTCCTCGACCGTGCCCGCCGCGACGACTCGCTCACCGCGCACGACGAGCGCGTCCGCGCGTGGGCAGGATGCGGCGAGTGTGGTGAACCGGGCCCCGGTGAAGACCGTCTGCGTCACGCCGAGCACGATAGCGAAGATGGCAAAACCCCATCCTCGGTCCACGGATCTGGAGGCACGGTTCGCGCGCGAGGGCGCCTGGCTCGCGCACGGGCACCGCGACGTCTCCGGCGGCTGGCTGCGCCCCACCGTCTTCGGCGCGGTCGACGGGCTGGTCACCAACGCCGCGCTCATCGCCGGCGTCGGCGGTGGCGGTGTCTCCGCGCACGCCATCGTCCTCACCGGCCTCGCGGGGCTCGCGGCGGGCGCGTTCTCGATGGGCACGGGCGAGTACGTGTCGGTGAGCAACCAGAACGAGCTCGTGCACGCCGAGGTCGCGGTCGAGCGGGAGATGCACGCGCGGTACCCCGACGCCGAGCAGGCCGAGCTGGCCGAGCGGTTCCGCGGCTACGGCGCGGACGCCGAGACCGCCACGCGGATGGCGGCCGCCGTCTCCTCCGACCCGGACCAGGCGCTCCGGCTGCACGCCCGCGAGGAGCTCGGCGTCGACCCGGTCGACCTCCCGTCGCCGTTGCTGGCAGGCGTGGCGTCGTTCGTCGCGTTCTCGATCGGCGCGCTGCTGCCGCTGCTGCCGTACCTCGTCGGCCTGGCGTCCCTGCCGATCGCGCTCGGCGTCGCCGGCGTCGCGCTGTTCGCCGGCGGCCTCACCGTCGGCAGGCTCACCGGCCGCTCGCTGCTGCGTTCCGGCCTGCGTCAGTTCGCCCTCGGCGGGGTGGCAGTGGCGGTCACGTTCGCCATCGGCCAGCTGATCGGCGCCGGCATGACGTAGCTCCGGCCCGTTGCGACGACTTGTCAGGCTCTCAGCGGGCTATGGCGCTGTGAGAGCCTGACAGGTCGCACCCGCCGCCCCAGAGACCGTCAGCGGCGCCGGATCTGGGTGGAGCGGCGGACCACGAGCTCCGGCAGGTACACCACCGTCTCGTGCGCGTGGGCAGCGCCCTCGCGGTCGGAGGTCTCGGCGATGAGCAGTTCGGCGGCGGTGTGGCCCATGCGGGCGGCGGGCTGGCGGACGGACGTCAGCGGCACGGCCGCCGCGCCGGCGAACTCGATGTCGTCGTAGCCCACGATCGCCATCTCGTCGGGGACGCGGACGTCGGCGGCGACGAGCGCCTGCAGGACGCCGAGGGCGAGCAGGTCGTTCGCGCAGAACACCGCCGTCGGCCGCGGGCTCATGCCGAGCAGCCGCGCACCGGCGTCCCGACCGGACGCCACGTCGAGCGCGGGCGCGTCGAGCACGGACAGCGACCGGCCCGGCGGCGGTGCGGCCGCGAGCGCGTTGCGCACACCGGCCTCCCTGTCCCGGCACTGGGTGAGGATGCGCGGGCCGGTCACGAACGCGATGTGCGTGTGGCCGGTCTCGACGAGGTGCCGCGCCGCGAGCTCACCGCCGGCCACGTCGTCGACCGCCACGGAGCACGCCTCCGCGGCCGGCACCGTCCGGTCGACGAAGACGTGCGGGATGCCGCTGCGGCGGAACCTGGCGAGCCGTTCTCCCGAGGTGTCCACGGGCGAGAGCAGCACGCCGCGCACGCGCTGCTCGGTGAGCATCGCGAGGTACGCCGACTCGGTTTCGACCCGTTGCCCGCTGTTGCACGTGATCAGCTGCAGGCCAGCCTCCTGCGCCGCCTGCTCCGCGCCGCGCGCCACGTCGACGAAGAACGGGTTGCCGAGGTCGAGGACGAGCAGGGCCATGGTGCGGCTGGTGCCGATCCGCAGCTGCCGCGCCGAGCCGTCCCGCACGTAGCCGAGCTCGTCGATGACGGACTGCACACGGACGCGGGTGGACGCCGCGACGACGTCCGGCCGGTTCACCACGTTGGAGACGGTGCCGACGGAGACGCCCGCCGCACGGGCGACGTCCTTGATGCCGACCTTGGTCCTCGCCACCGCACCGTCTCCGCTGAATCGTTCAAACCGACTCGATGGTGCCACATCGCCGGCGACTTATCACTACGTTCCGCGAACATCTCGCGGACTCTTGTGAGGCGTAACGGCCGGAGTTACGCTCCCGGGTTAATACGTTTCAGCTGGCTCGTCCGAACCCAGTCGCTGACGACGAGGAGAATCAGGTGACCCCAGCAGACGCGGCCGGATCGACTCCGGCCGAGGACGGCGTGGTCTCACGCCAGGTGTGGAAATGGACCGTGCTCGCCGCGATGGCGTCGTACCTCGACGCCGGCTCGATCGTGGCCCTGGGCTCGGGGCTCGCGCTCTTCCAGAGCACGTACCACCTCAGTGGCAGCGCCGTCGGCGCGCTGGCGGCGATCGGCCCGAACGCCATCGGCTGCGCCGTCGGTTCGTTCGTCGGCGGCCGCCTCGGTGACAAGCTCGGCAGGAAACGCATCTACAAGTACGACCTGCTCGTCTACGCCGTCGGCGCGCTGTTGATCGGCCTGTCGTTCAACGCGGCGACGCTGTTCATCGGCACCTTCATCATCGGTGTCGCGGTCGGCGCGGACGTGCCCACGTCGCTCGCGCTCGTCGGCGAGTTCGCGCCCGCCAAGGCACGCGGCAAGCTGCTCGGCTTCACCCAGATCGCCTGGGGTACGGGACCGGTCGTCGTACTGGTGCTGGCGGCGATCCTGTCCGGGGCGGGCCTCGGCCTGCTCGGGACGCGCATCGTGTTCTTCCACCTGGTGCTCGTCGCACTGGTCACCTGGGCGCTGCGGCAGGGCATGAGCGAGTCGATCCGCTGGCAGAAGGCGATGGGCGCCACCACGCTGGCGGCGCGCAGCCTGCGCACGCTGCTGAACCACGGCAACCTGTCGGGACTCGCGTACACGGCCGTCATCTACGTGTTCTGGGGTCTCGCCGCGGGCACGGCCGGCATCTTCACCCCCTACATGATCGAGACGCTGCACGCGGGCGGGCCCGTCACCGGCCTGATGTTCTCCGCGGCGGGCTTCCTGATCGGGATCATCGCGAACATCCTGATCTTCATGCGGTACGCCGACCGCGGGCACGGCGCGCGCAAGGCGATGTGGGGCATCGGCGCGATCATGCAGATCGTCGCGTACGGGATGTTCATCGTGCTCCCGTTCACCGTGCCGGTCATCATCCTGAACATCGTGCTCTTCGGCATCGGCGCATCGCTGGCCGGCGAGCAGATGTACAAGACGATCAGCCAGGAGGTGTTCCCCACCGTCGTGCGCGGCACCGCACAGGGCTTCACGTTCGGCATCGCACGCGTCCTGCTCGGCATCTGGAGCTTCTTCGTGCCGACGCTCGCGCACGCGGGCTTCACCGTCGTCGGCGGGCTGCTCGCGGCCTTCCTGCTCGTCAGCGGCGTCGTCGGCTACCTCTTCATGCCGAACACCGCGGGTAAGTCGCTCGAGCAGATCGAGTCCGAACGCACCGCCCAGCAGGCGGTGAGCCCTGACCTCGCCGCGGGAACCGGATGACGGGTACCGATTCGCTCCTTGCCCGGTTCGTCGAGCCGGGCAAGGAGTTCGGCCCGTTGCCGCTCTGGTGGTGGAGCGGCGCGAAGGTCACCCGTGACCGGTTGCGCTGGCAGATGGAGCGGTTGACCGCGCAGGGCGTCCACCAGGCCGTGGTGATGTGCCTGGCGCCCACCGGCCCGCTGTACGGATCGCTCGCCGACGACCCGCCGTTCCTCAGCCCGGAGTGGGTCGAACTGCTGGACGCCGCCTGTGCGGATGCCGAGGAGCTCGGCTTCACCCTCTGGATGTACGACCAGATCGGCTTCTCCGGTGCGAACTTCCAGGGCCGGCTCACCGCCGAGCACCCGGAGTTCGCGGGGCTCGCGCTGTTCCGCGACGTCGACGGCGTCGTCCGGCACCGCGTCAGCGGCTTCGACTACTTCGGCACCGAAGCGTGTGCGGCGTTGCTCGACCAGGTGCACGGGGAGCTCGAGCGCCAGGTCGGGCACCGGTTCGGCCGCAGCATCGGCGGCTTCTTCCAGGACGAGCTGCCCGCGATGCCCAGCTGGGGACACGACTTCGCCGAGACGTTCGCCGACCGCTACGGGTACGAGATCGAGCCACGCCTGGAGCTGCTCTTCACGGGCAGCGACGACGAGGCGGCGCGCGTCCGCCGCGACTACCACGAGCACCGCGCGGCGCTCGCCCGGCGGGCGTTCTTCGACCCGCTCGACGCGTGGTTCGCGAAGCACGACATGATCTGCGGCTTCGACCAGCGCTCGCCCGCGCGTGAGGGAGACCCGGTGGGCGGCGTGGAGATCTACGGCGACTATCTCGCCACCCACAAGGGCTTCGGTGCGCCGGGCAGCGACCACTGGGGCGACCCGAAGGTGCACAGCTCGCTCGCGCACGCGTACGGGCGCCCGCGCACGTGGATCGAGGCGTTCCACTCGTCGGGCTGGGGCGGCACGCTGGAGGAGACCTACGACTGGCTCGCGCCGTTCCTGCGCCGCGGCGCGACGCTCTACGACCCGCACGCGGTCTACTACAGCACCGTGGGCGGGTGGTGGGAGTGGGCGCCGCCTTCGACGTGCTGGCGACAGCCGTACTGGCCGTCGTACCACGTGTTCGCGAACGCCGTCGCACGGCTGTGTTCCGTGCTCACCGCGGGCACGCACGTCTGCGACACCGTGCTCCTGTCCCCCACGGCCACGGCGCAGGCGTACACGACGCTCGACGGCGCACAGCCCGAGGCGGACCGCGCTTCGCGGTGCTACCACGAGCTGAACGGCGTCAGCGCCTGGTACGCCGAGCAACGCGGCGTGCTGGAGACCAACGGTGTCGACCACGACACGCTCGACGAGGCGACGCTGGCGCGTGCCTCGGTCGAGGGCGACACACTGCGCGTCGCCGACGAGACCTACCGCACCGTCGTCGTGCCGGACGCGCACGTGCTGCACGTCGCGGCCGCTCGCGTGCTGGCACGGTTCGCCGAGTCCGGCGGGCGCGTCGTCTGCGTCGGCAGCCCGCCCGCGCTGTTCCTCGGCGGTGATCCCGCCGACGCCGCAGCGTTCACCGACGCGGTCGCGCGCGGTGACATCATCGTCGTGCCGGCGCCCGAGGACTTGCCGGACGCCCTCGCGCACGGGCCGGTGCACGTGACGGCCGACGCGCCGTTCCTGTTGCGCCGCAACGGGGATGCCTACGTGCTGATGCTCACCGCCCACGACGACGCGACGGGCACTGCTGCGCCGATCATGGACTTCGGCAGCAGGGCGCTGGACGTCGAGGCGTTCTCCTGGCAGGACTACTGGGGTCGGCTGCACGACACCGGCTACCGGTTCCGGCCGACCGGCGGACGGACGGCGCACGTGCGGGTCGACGGGTTGCCGTCCGCAAGGGCCCAGCGCTGGGCGCCGGGCACGGGCGAGCGTGTCGACGTCCCGGTCGCCCGGCACGACGACGGGTCGCTGATCTTCGACGTCCCGTTCGCGGACGGGCCGATCGCGCTGGTGGTGCTCGGCGAGGCGCTGCCTCCGGCCACGGCCGAGCCGCTGGGCGACGTCGTCGGCGCCGTCGCGGTCGACGGCCCGTGGCGTGGTCTCGCGACCTCGGCGCTGGACAACAGCCATGGCGACCTCGCGGCGGCCGCGCGCGACGGCGTGCTGCCGATCGAGGTCTGGCGGTTCGAGCACTCGGCTGACGGCCGCGACTGGCGTCCCGTCACCGCGAGCTACGGACCGTTCGCGGAGGTCCGCGACCCGGACGGCGACTTGCGTACCGCGGAGTGGTCCCTGTCGCGCGGGATCCGTGACGACCCGTTGCACCAGGACACGTTGGGCCCCAAGGGATACGTGCCCGAGGAGTTCCTCGACTGGCGGCACGTGCCCGCCGGCGGCCGGGTCGCCGCACGGTGCGGCGTCACGCTCCCCGACTCCGGCGACCTGCACGTGGTGGTCGGCGCGGACGCCGACCGCCGCGTCGTCCTCGACGGGGTCGAGCTGCCGGTCGAAGGCGCGGGCTACCAGTCGGTCAGCCGCGTCCCGCGCGAGCTGACCGGCCGCACCGTCGTCCTGGAGATCGAGCTGACCGCCGAACGCGACGGCCCCGTGCGCGCGTCGTTCGCGGTCGTCACCGACCCCGATGCCTACCGCAGGCCGGAGTGGCTGACCGGCGGCACCTGCGGTCACGAGGGCCGCGAGGTCGACTTCAGCACGACGTTCTCGCTGGCCGAGCTGCCCGCCGACACGGGCATCCAGGCGGCCTCCGACGGAGCGTGCAGGATCCTGGTCAACGGCGTCGAGGTCGGTCGGCAGGGCGACTTCAGCCCGTATCCCGGCCACCGCGAGGTGCGGGTGCACCGCTACGAGGTCGGCGAGCGGCTCCGCGTCGGCGACAACGTGATCGTGCTGCGCGCCGTCGACGCCACCACGCAGCCGACCGCGGTCGCACTCGACGCACCCGGGCTGGGCCTCCGCACCGACGCGCACTGGCAGGCGAGTGTCGGCGGCGTGACCGGCCCACCGACGCTGCGCCGCCGGAATCCGCGCGACCCGCGCTTCATCTGCGCGCGGCCACGGCCGCACCCGCTGCCCGGAGCGGGCTGGCTGGAGCCGGACCGTCCCAGCGGCGGCGTCGTCGGCGTCGTACCCGACATCGCGCCCGGCGGCGAGCGCACCGAGTGGTTGCGCTTCCCGGCGCCGCTCGGCACCGTCGCCCTGCAGGTGCCGACGTCGCTCGACGCCACCGTCGTCGTCGGCGACCGTGAGCAGCCGCTGGAGGCAGGACGCGCGACGTTCGCCGAGCCGCTGCCGGCGGGCACGCAGGTCATGCTCAGGTTCCGGGCCGTCGACGGCAGGCGCGGCGGCGCGCTGCTGGACGCCGGGGTCGCCGTCGAGGTCGCGGAGACCGGGACCCGGCTCGTGCCCTGGGAGGAGCTCGGCCTGCGCGCGCTGGGCGGCGAGCTGCGCTACCGCACCACCGTGCGGATCACGCCGCCGGAAGGCGCGCGTACCGTGCTCGACCTCGGCGACGTCCGCGGCACGGCCGACGTCGTCGTCAACGGCACGCTCGTCGACCGCCTGGTCTGGGCCCCGTGGCGCACCGAGGTGTCCGGCACGCTGCGTCCGGGCGACAACGAGATCGAGGTCGTCGTACGCGGGACGCTCGCGGGCTACCTCGACGACGCCTCGCCGACGGCCGCGGTGGCGAAGGGCCAGGTGCGCACCGGATTGTTCGGCCCGGTCCGCCTGGTCCACCATGGCTGGGGACCCCCATCGTCGTCCTGACAACAAGTGGGGACCCCTGACGTCGCCATGACCACAATGGGGGTCCCCAGCAATATTGGGAGGCACGAGATGACCGCGACGCGACCGACGCCGGACCTGGGCGCACTGCTGCCGCGCAAGGAGCCGAGGCGCACGCGGATCGGGCTCGTGGCGGGCGGGCTCGGCGCGTACTGGCCGCAGTTCCCCGACCTGCTCCCCCAGCTGCGCCGCTCGGCGGACCGCGTGTCCGAGCGGATGCGCGGGATCGGCGGCGGCTCCGGCCGGGTCGAGGTGGTCGACGTCGGCTTCATCTCCGACGCGCAGGAGGGAGCGGTGGCGGCGGAGCGCCTGCGCGAGGCCGGCTGCGACCTCATCGTCGCGTTCCTCACGACCTACCTCACCGCCACGATGCTCGTGCCGATCGCGCAGCGGAGCGGCGCGCCCGTGCTGCTGCTCAACCTGCAGCCGACCGAGTCGATGGACCACGCCAACTTCGACACCGGCGCCTGGCTGGCGTACTGCGGCGCCTGCCCGCTGCCGGAGATGGTGAACGCGTTCCGCCGGTGCGGCATCGAGACGCGCAGCATCAGCGGCTACCTCGAGGAACCCGCCGCCTGGACGAAGATCGAGCGCTGGGTGCGGGCCGCCGGCGTCCGCGGTGCCCTGCGGCACGGCCGCCACGGGCTGCTCGGCCACCTCTACCCCGGCATGCTCGACGTCTCCACCGACCTCACGCTCGTCCCCGCGCAGTTCGGCGGGCACGTCGAGGTGCTCGAGATCGACGACGTCCGGGTGCGGGTCGAGAAGGTGACCGACGCGGACGTCGACGCGCGGGTCGCGCTCGCCAGGGACGTCTTCGTGATGGCTGACAGCGTCGTCGAGGACGACCTCCGCTGGGCGGCACGGGTCTCCGTCGCGCTCGACCGACTGGTCGACGACTTCGAGCTGGACAGCCTCGCGTACTATCACCGCGGCCTCGACGGAGAGATGCACGAGCGCGTCGGTGCCGGGCTCATTCTCGGCGCGTCGCTGCTCACCGCACGCGGGATCCCCGCGGCCGGCGAGTACGAACTGCGCACCTCGCTCGCCATGCTTATCCTCGACCGGCTCGGCGCGGGCGGGTCCTTCACCGAGTTCCAGGCGCTCAACTTCGACGACGACGTCGTCGAGATGGGCCACGACGGGCCTGCGCACCTGGCGATCAGCGACGGCCGGCCGACGCTGCGCGGCCTCGGCGTCTACCACGGCAAGCGCGGCTGGGGCGTGTCCGTGGAGTTCGACGTGAAGCACGGCCCGGTCACCACGTTCGGCATCGGCCAGGAACGCGACGGCCGGTTCCGGTTCGTCGTGTCCGAAGGCACCGTCGTCGACGGGCCGCTGCTGCAGATCGGCAACACGACGTCGCGGGTCGACTTCGGCCGGCACCCCGGCGAGTGGACCGACGAGTGGAGCGTGTCCGGCGTCGGCCACCACTGGGCGCTCGGCACCGGGCACCGCGCCGCCGAGCTCGGCGTCGTCGGCGAGCTGTGCGGCGTCGAGGTGGTCACGGTGCCCGGCGTCACCTCGTAGCCGGGTCCCGGAGACGCGCCTGATCAAGCCGCTTCGCCGCGGCCAGCCGTGTGACGCCCAGCACCGCGGCTGCCGCGACGGCGGCGGCGGGAGCGCGCCAGAGCACGCCGGCGAGCGCGAGCGCGACCGTGAGCACCCGCAGCGAGCCGAAGCGGTCGGCCGGGCGCCCGACCGCGCGGTTGCCGGCGAACAAGCCCACGCCGAAGACGAGCAGCGCCACGAGCACCGCGCGGCCACCGTCCGAACTCACCGCGACCATCGGCGCGACGTACGACGGCACCAGGTGGAACAGCACGAGCGCGCTCACCACGAGCAACGCGAGCATGCGCGGGTCCGCGCCCGCC
Source organism: Streptosporangiales bacterium (assembly GCA_036378185.1). Classification (GTDB taxonomy): domain Bacteria; phylum Actinomycetota; class Actinomycetes; order Streptosporangiales; family WHST01; genus WHST01. Next base: position 9,696 of record DASUWX010000053.1, read on the forward strand.
CAACCCTGAGGGGCACCCTCACCGCGCCGTCGACACCGGCACCACACCCGGCACGACGAACGTCGTGATCGACCTCGCCGCCAGCGTCGTCCGGTACGTACCACCCTGCCGCGCCTCGGCGGGCAGGCCGGCGAGGTTCTCGGTGGCCGAGGTGCGGCGGCGGAGCACGGGACCAGACGCCGGCGCGAACGCGCTCAGGTCGAGCGTGACGTCGCGGTCCGCGGTGCCGAACTCGGTGTACACGACGACGAGCTCACGCCGCCTCGCGTCGTAGGCGGCGAACGCGTTCGCGTCCCCGACGCGGACCACCGTCGCCCCCGGGTGCACGTACTTCACGTAGTTGCCGTAGCCGTAGTACTGCTTGGCGACGTAGAAGTCCTCCTGGCCGGGCGTGTACGTGGCGTGGATGATGCCCCAGCAGGTGTTGCCGTCGCGGTTGGCCTCGATGCTCTCGATCGCGTTCCAGATGTTCCACGCGTCCGCCTGCAGGACGTTGAGGTCGAGCAGCATGGTCCTGGACAGGTTGAGCGCGTTGCTGATGTCCTGCGGCTGGTAGCCCGCGTCGCCTGCGGTGCCGAACTCCGACATCCACAGCTTCGCGGGCAGCGCGCGGACGGCGTCGCGCAGGCCGGTGCGCTCCTGGTTCCAGTACGAGTGCGTGTTCACCTGCCCGAGCAGGCGCACCTGGTCGCCGTAGCTGGTGATCGAGTCCAGCGCCGTGCTCGCGCCCGGTTCCTCGGGCATCGCCAGCCGGGTGTGGCCGGACAACCCCTTCGCGTCCATCTTCTGCCGCATCGCGGCCAGCACTCGCGCCTGCATGGGCAGTGAGTAGTGGCAGCCCTCCTGCGTGCCGTTCGCCACCCACCAGTCGGCGATCGGCTCGTTGATCGGTGACAGCGACCCGAACCTGGTGCCCCACCTGCGCGCGAACAGCACGGCGACGTCCGTGACGTAGTCGGCGAAGTCGTCGACGTGCTCCGGCAGCAGGTTGTCGCCCTTGTCGGCGGCACCGCTGACGCACCCGCTCCGGGTCCACCAGTAGTGCGGGCTGCAGACGAACGCCTCGGTGCGCGAGGTCTCGCGCCGCAGCGCCTGCTCGAGCACCCAGCGCTGGCCGGCGTCGCGCGTCACGTCCCACTCGCCGGGCCGCTCCGGCCAGAACGACGGGATGCTCGCGCCCATCCGCATGTGGTGGTGGGTGGGGTTCTCGGTGGCGCCGATGTTGTACCGCGCGATGTCGATGCCGAGGCCGCGCGAGCCGAACAGCAGGTCGACGATCTCGGTGCGCTTGTCGACGTCCGCCCAGCCGCCGATCACGTTCGCGCCCCACGACAGCGCCGTGCCCCAGCCCTCCATGGTCTGGTACCGCGTCCCGGGATCGACGGCGACGGGTGCGTCGTCCGCCCGTGCGGGACGGCCGCCCAGCGTGACTCCCGCGGCGAGTGCGGCCGCTCCCGCCGCGCCGAGCCCCAGCAGCCGGCGACGGGTCAGCTCGGCGGGCGTTCCGGGTGTGGCGGAGTGTTCTCCTGAGGTTGGTACGTGGTCGCTGCGCATCGAGCCCCTCCTCGGCAGGTCCGTCCCCCCGGCGTAGCCGAGCCTGTCCGAGGAGTCACGACCTCGTCAAGAAGTAATCATACAAAAATACAAAACGTAGCGATCAAGGTCCGGCGGCGCCCAGCAGCTCCGCCAGCCTGGCCAGGTCCTTCCGGTTCGCCTGGCGCATCGCGTTCGCCAGCACGGGTGCCCCGAGGCGCGCGAAACCGGACGGCTCGCCGCGGTTGCGCAGCGTCATCCGCGTCCTGTCGTCGTCGCAGGTCTCCCACTCGTAGGTGGTCTCCATCGGGAACGGACCCTCGGACGTCCGCATGACCAGCCGCTCCCCCGGCTCGAACGCGACGACCTCGTAGGTGTACTCCAGCTGCCGGCCCAGGAACCGCGCGACGAAGGTGAACCGCGACCCCACCCGCAGGGGTGGGCGCGTCCGCCACTCCACCGAGCGGATGTTCGCGTACCAGTGCGGCGCGTTGGCCGGGTCGGTCGCGTAGTCGGCCACCCGCTCCCGCGGCGCGTCGATGACCAGCTCGGTGCGTACGTCTACCGACATCGCGACCACGACCTCAGGGACGGGTGAAGGACGCCTGCACAGCAGTATCACGCCGTGCGGGCCTGCACCCGTCGGCGCGGGCGAACCTGGTTGCGCTCGGCGGCGACCTTGCGCTCGAAGTCGAGCAGGAACCGCTTCCGCTCGATGCCGCCGCCGTAACCGGTCAGGCCGCCGTCCGCGCCGACCACGCGGTGGCACGGGACGATGATGCTGATCGGGTTGCGGCCGTTGGCGAGGCCGACCGCGCGTACGGCCCGGGGACTGCCGATGCGGTCCGCGAGCTGCCCGTACGAGACCGTCTCGCCGTACGGGATCGCCCGCAACGCCGCCCAGACCGTCCGCTGGAACGGCGTGCCGGAAAGCGTCGTGGGCACCGTGAACTCGGTCAGTTCGCCGGTGAAGTACGCCTCGAGCTCGGCCGCGGCGGCTTCGAACCCGGACGGGTCGGGCACGCCGAAGACCTCCTCGGGCGGCCGGTGCCGCTGCTCGTCCATGAACAGGCCGGCGAGCACGCCGTCGGACGCGACCAGGGTCAGCGGCCCGACCGGGCTGTCGACGACTGTGTGGGTACGCACGTCGATCTCCTTCGCTCAAGCCGGCATCGTGTTGATGGCGTGGTCGCCGGTGGCCCACAGGTACTGCACGGCGTACGCCCGCCACGGCCGCCACTGCGCGGCCCGGGCGGTGAGCGCCGCGGGACCGTTCGGCAGGCCCAGCTCGCGCGCGGCGAGCCGGACGCCGAGGTCGGTCGGCAGGAACGCGTCCGGGTCGCCGAGAGCCCGCATGGCGATGCTCTCCACCGTCCACGGACCCAGGCCGGGCAGCTCGGCTAGCTGCCGCCTGGCCTGGTCCCAGTCGCTGCCGACGCCGAGGTCGATCTCGCCGGCCGCCAGCACCTCGAACAGGTTGGTCAGGGCCCGCTGCCGCGACTTCGGGAACGCGAGCGTCGCCGGGTCGACGCCGGCCATCCGGGCGGGGTCGGGGAACAGGTGCGTGAGCCCGCCCGCCGGGTCGTCGACCGGCTCGCCGAACGCGGTCACGAGGCGCGCGGCGTGGGTGCGCGCGGCCGCCGTCGACACCTGCTGCCCGAGCACCGCGCGGACGGCGAACTCGGGACCGTCGACCGTACGGGGGACGCGGCGGCCCGGCTCCTTGCGGACGAACGGCGCGAGCACGGGGTCGGCCGCGAGCAGCTCGTCGACGGCGACGGGGTCGGCGTCGAGGTCGAGCAGCCAGCGGCAGCGCGCGATGGCGATGGACAGGTCGCGCAGGTCGGTCAGCGTCAGCTGGCAGGCGACGTGGTCCGGCTTCGGGGTCAACGCGACGATGCCGGATCCGTGCGGCAGCCGCAGCGTCCGCCGGTACGCGCCGTCGCGCCACTCCTCGACCCCGGGGACGGCCGTCGCGACGAGGTGACCGAACAGGTTGTCGGGGCACAGCGGCGCGCGGAACGGCAGCCGCACCGAGAGGGTCCCCGTGCTCTCCGCCGCGCGGCCGCCCTTGGCCCGGCGGCGCAGCTCGGTCGGGGAGGTGGCGAACACCTCCTGCACCGTCTCGTTGAACGTGCGGATGCTGGAGAACCCCGCGGCGAACGCGACGTCGGCCATCGCCAGCGTGCTCGTCTCGATCAGCAGCCGCGCGGTCTGCGCGCGTTGCGCACGGGCCAACGCGAGCGGGCCGGCGCCGAGCTCGGCGAGCAGCTGCCGCTGGATCTGCCGGACGCTGTAGCCCAGCCGGGACGCCAGGCCGGGCACGCCCTCGCGGTCGACGACGCCGTCCGCGATCAGGCGCATGGCGCGCGCGACCAGGTCGGCGCGCTCGTTCCACTCGGGCGAGCCGGGGCTGGCGTCCGGCCGGCACCGCTTGCAGGCACGGAATCCCGCCTGCTGCGCAGCGGCCGCGCTGGGGTAGAACGTCATGTGCTCCGGCTTCGGCGGCACCGCGGGACAGCTCGGGCGGCAGTAGATGCCCGTCGTCGACACGGCGGTGAAGAACCAGCCGTCGAAGCGCGCGTCGCGCGAGCGTACGGCCCGTAGGCAGGTCTCGAAGTCCTCGTGCATGGCTCCAGCATCGCGGACGCCACCGACACCGGCTAGCGAGAATACGACGCCGATCGAGGACGAAGGACGCCGTCGCATTTCCGCCATCCCCGTCCCCGGTTCCATGATCATGAAGACTTGCTGGTGCTATAGCCCCCAGGAATCTTCATGATCATGGAGAGATGGAGCCGGCCCATGGCACTGCAGCGGATCAACCCGGACGCCCTGGCCCCGCCGTCCGGGTTCTCGCACGCCGTCGTCGGCGCCGGCCGGGTGGTGTTCCTCGCCGGGCAGACGGCGACGGACAGGCGGGGCGTGATCGTCGGCGGCTCGGTGGTCGAGCAGTTCGAGCGGGCGTTGGCGAACCTGCTCACCGCGCTGCGTGCCGCCGGCGGCGAGCCGGACCGGCTGGCGAGCCTTACGGTGTACGCCGTCGACCTCGGCGGCTACCGCGCGGCCGCGCGCGAGCTGGGCGGCGTCTGGCGGCGCCTCGTCGGCACCGGGTACCCGGCCATGGCGGCGGTCGGCGTCACCCGCCTGTGGGACCCCGCCGCCCTCGTGGAGCTGCAGGGCCACGCCGTCCTGGACGGCTAACCGTTGCGGCGGACGTCGATCGCGAGACTGACCGCGAAGCAGACGATCACGAGCACGCCGCCGAGCACCGCGAGGGCGGGGCCTTCGAGGACGCCGGTCAACATCACCACGAGGGTGACGAGCAGCGCCGTCACGACGGCGACCGCGATCTTCCAGTCGTCGCCGACGACGAAGTCGTACCAGAACCTGCCGAACGCGGCGAGGTGTCTCATCCGGCCAGCTCCTTCTCGGTCGAGGCCGCGTCCACGTCGGCGTCCGACCGGCGCCTGCCGGGCCTGCGCAGCACCATGACGAACACCCGGGTCAGCACGAACCACACGACGACGAGCACGGGGATCGCGAGGTCGTGCCCCGGCCACTCGGGGCCGCCGCCAGCACCGCGGAACAACCCGAGGCCCTCGATCGACCAGAACGTGCCGAAGGTCGCGAGCAGCAGGCCGACGCCGTACTTCAGCAGGTTCTCCGGGATCATCGAGAGCGGCTTCCTGGTCGCGACGGCGACGAGGAGCACGAGGACGACGGCCGCGCTCGCGCCGTAGACCGCGACCGGGATGTTCCCCGCGTTGAGCCCGAACGTGATGACGATGAAGACGACCTCCGTGCCCTCCAGGAACACGCCCTTGAAGGACACGGCGAACGAGAACATGTCCAGCGAGCCGCGCGACCTGTCGGCGGCGCGGGCCAGCTCGGACTGCTCCCGGAAGATCCTGTCCTCGTCGTGGATCGCCTTGCGCCCGGACGAGCGGAGCACCGCCTTGCGCAGCCACTGCAGGCCGAAGACGAGCAGCAGCCCGCCGATCACGAGCTGCAGCAGCGCCACGGGCAGCCAGGTCGTCAGCGCGTAGCCGGCCACGGCCGTGACGACGGCCAGCAGGCCGAGCGCGGCGGCGGTGCCGGTGAGCGCGGAGCGCCAGCCGCGGGTGAAGCCCATCGCCATGACGATCGTCGTCGCCTCGACCATCTCGACCACGCACGCGACGAACACGGCGACCAGCAGGCCCCAGGTCGCGGCATTCACCGTCCGCCCTCCTCCTCGCCCGAGGGCGATCCGTAGCGACTGTCTACTACCAGGCTAGTGCGTGTGCTCCGGGATCCGCCCTGCCGAGGGGCCAGTCCTGCCCTCAGGCGATCACGCCGTCCGCGTACGACGCCGCCGGCTCGGCGAGCTTCGCGCGCAGCGCGTCGAACAGGTCCGCCGCGGCGGCGCCGCGCCAGCCGCGCGGCAGCAGCTCGAGCGGCAGGCCCGGGTCGACGTAGGGCAGCCGGCGCCAGGCCGTCAGCACCCGCACGTAGTCGACGAACGCCGCGTCGCCGGCCACCGAACGCCGTCGCGCCCACCTCGACCGCACCGGCCGGTACCGGTCGGCGAACTCCGCGTACATCCGCTGCATCGAGGCGAAGTCCCACCACGACTCGACCTTGGCCCGCGGGTCGCCGAACGCGACGTACCCGGCGTGGAAGACGTCGACGTACTCGTGCAGGTCGTGCCGGCGCAGTACGCCGACGACGGACGCACGCAGGTGCGCGGGCGCGATCCACACGCCGGGCGCGACCGCGCCGAACCCGAGCCGGGCGAGCTGGGACCGCAGCACGTGCCGCCGGTCGCGGTCACTCTCCGGCACCGAGTACGTCACCAGCAGCCATCCGTCGCCCACCGACGCCCGCGGGTGACCGTAGATCCGGGTGTCGCCCTCGTCGAGGATCGACCTCGCGTCGGCCGACAGCCGGTAACCGGGGGTACCCCTCCGTTCCGGTTCGAGGATCCCCCTGCGCTTGAGCCGGGAGACCGACGAGCGCACTGACGGCTCGTCGACCCCGAGCGCCGCGAGCATCCGCACCAGGGACGACACGGAGAGCCAGTCACCGTGCTGGCGTGCGTACAACCCGTACAGCGTCACGATGTAGTGTCGCGGCTGCGTCGAAAGATATGTCGCTGTCTTGACGACCGTCACGGGAAGAGAATACTGGTCGGCATGGGACTCTCGCCCTCGGCGCACGTCGACACGTTCAGCCGCGACAACCTGCCGCCGGAGTCGAGCTGGCCCGAGCTGCTGTTCACGCTGCCGGAGCTGGCGTACCCCGACCGGCTCAACTGCGCCGAGGCACTGCTCGACGACGTCGCCGCCAGGCTCGGCCGCGACCGCCCGTGCCTGGTCACCGACGCCGAGACCTGGACGTACGGCCGGCTGCTCGACACCGCGAACCGGGTGGCGGCCACGCTCACGGGCGACCACGGCGTGGTGCCCGGCAACCGCGTGCTGCTGCGCGGGCCCAACAACCCCTGGCTGGTCGCGTGCTGGCTCGGCGTGCTGAAGGCGGGCGCGGTGGTCGTCACGACGATGCCGCTGCTGCGGTCGGGCGAGCTCGCCGAGATCGCCGAGATCAGCAAGCCGGGGCTCGCGCTGTGCGACGCGCGGTTCGCCGACGACCTGGTCAAGGCGGACGTCCCGGGCCTGCGCGTCGTCACCTACGGCGACGGTGAGCTCGACACCGCCGTGGCCGCGCACGAACCGGTGTTCACCAACGCGCGCACGGCGGCGGACGACGTCGCGCTGATCGCGTTCACGTCCGGTTCGACGGGGCGTCCCAAGGCGACCATGCACTTCCACCGCGACGTGCTCGCGAATGCCGACACGTTCTCCAGGTACGTGCTGCGGCCGCGGCCCGACGACGTCTTCCTCGGCAGCGCCCCGCTGGCGTTCACGTTCGGGCTCGGCATGTCCGTCGTCTTCCCACTGCACGTCGGCGCCGCGACGGTGCTCGTCGAGAAGGCGACCCCCGGGGAGCTGGCCGAGTCGGCGCACCGGCACGGCGTCACCGTCCTGGCCACCGCGCCGACGGCGTACCGCGCGATCCTGGCCGGCGGCCACACTGACCTGCTCCGCGCCCTCCGCCGCTGCGTGTCCGCGGGCGAGACGCTGCCCGCGTCGGTGTCGGACGCCTTCCACGACGCGACCGGCATCCGCATCATCGACGGGATCGGCGCCACGGAGATGCTGCACATCTTCGTCTCCGCGGCGGACGACGACATCCGTCCCGGGGCGACCGGCAAGGCCGTGCCCGGCTACGTCGCCGCGGTGCTCGACGACGACGGCAAGCCGGTGCCCGACGGCGAGCCCGGGCATCTCGCCGTGAAGGGCCCCACCGGTTGCCGGTACCTCGCCGACCCCCGGCAGGCCGAGTACGTCCGGCACGGCTGGAACTACACCGGCGACACCTACGTGCGCGACGCGGACGGCTACTTCTGGTACCAGGCGCGCAGCGACGACATGATCGTCTCCGCCGGCTACAACATCGCCGGGCCCGAGGTGGAGAACGCACTGCTCGCCCATCCCGACGTGGTCGAGTGCGGCGTCGTCGCGGCGCCCGACGAGGCGCGCGGCTCGATCGTCAAGGCCTACGTCGTACTTCGCGACGGAGTGAGCGGCGACGACGCCGAACGCGCGGCGTTGCAGGACTTCGTCAAGTCGCAGATCGCGCCGTACAAGTACCCGCGTGCCGTCGAGTTCGTCGAGGCCCTGCCCCGCACGTCCACGGGGAAGCTGCAACGGTTCCAGCTACGAGAGCGATCCCGGCCATGAGGATCGCCGTCGTCGGCGGAGGACCCGGCGGGCTCTACTTCGCCGCGCTCGCCAAGCAGCTCGGGCCGCACCATGAGATCACGGTGTGGGAACGCAACGCGCACGACGACACGTTCGGGTTCGGCGTCGTCTTCTCGGACGAGACTCTCGGCGGCATCGAGCAGGCCGACCGCGTCGTGCACGACGCCATGCAACGCGAGTTCGCGCGCTGGGACGACATCGACGTGCACTACCGCGGTGAGGTCGTCACGTCCGGTGGCCACGGGTTCGCGGCGATGGACCGGCGGCGGTTGCTCACCATCCTGCGCGACCGTTGCCGCGAGCTCGGCGTCGACACCAGGTTCCGTCGCCCGGCGCCGGATGTCGACGACCTCGCCGGCGGGTACGACCTCGTCGTCGCCGCCGACGGCGTGAACTCAGGTGTGCGAGGTCGGTACGCCGAGACGTTCGGCACGTCGCTCGAACGGCGCAACTGCAAGTACATCTGGCTCGGCACGGACAAGGTGTTCGAGGCGTTCACGTTCGACATCCGGCAGACGCCCGCAGGCGTGATGCAACTGCACGGCTACCCGTACTCGACGACACGCAGCACGTTCATCGTCGAGATGCACGACTCGGTGTGGCAGCGGGCCGGCTTCGCCGACCACGCCGGCGAGGCCCAGGCGCCCGGCGAGAGCGACGAGTGCTCCGTCGCCGTGCTCCGCGAGCTGTTCTCGGACGTGCTCGACGGGCACGAGGTGCTCACCAACAACTCGAAGTGGCTGAACTTCACGACCGTGCGCAACGAGGTCTGGCGCAACGGCAACGTGGTGCTGCTGGGCGACGCGGCGCACACCGCGCACTTCTCCATCGGCTCGGGCACCAAGCTCGCCATGGAGGACGCGCTGGCGCTCGCGGCGTGCCTGCACGAACACGACGGGCTGGACGGTGCGCTGGCGGCGTACGAGGCCGAACGCCGTCCGGTGGTGCTGTCGACCCAGCGTGCCGCGCAGGCGAGCCTGGAGTGGTTCGAGAACATCGAGCAGTACATGCACCAGGAGCCGACCCAGTTCGCGTTCAACCTGCTGACCCGGAGCCGCCGGATCACGCACGACAACCTGCGCGTGCGCGACGCCGAGTTCAACGAGCGGGTCGAACGGTGGTTCGCGACGCGTGAGTCGCCGCCGATGTTCCAGCCGTTCCGGCTCGGCACGCTCGAGTTGAAGAACCGCGTCGTCGTCTCCGCCATGGACATGTACTCCTCGGTCGACGGCGTGCCGGGCGACTTCCACCTCGTCCACCTCGGCAGCAAGGCGCTCGGCGGTGCGGCGATGGTGATGACGGAGATGGTCTGCGTCTCGCCCGAGGGCCGGATCACGCCGGGTTGCGCCGGGCTGTACGACAGCGAGCAGGAACATGCATGGTCGCGCATCGTGGGCTTCGTCCACGAGCACAGCACTGCGGCGATCGGCGTGCAGCTCGGCCACTCCGGGCGCAAGGGCTCCACGAAGCTGATGTGGGAGGGCATCGACGAGCCGCTGCCCGAGGGCAACTGGGAGGTGGTCGGGCCGTCCGCGCTGCCGTACGGGCCCGGCAACCAGACGCCGCGGGAGCTGACGCGCGCGGACCTGGACGAGATCCGCGGCCAGTTCGTCGCGGCCGCGCACCGGGCGGCACGTGCGGGCTTCGACTTCCTGGAGCTGCACTGCGCGCACGGGTACCTGCTGTCGTCGTTCATCTCACCACTCGCGAACCGGCGGGCCGACGAGTACGGCGGCTGCCTGGCCAACCGGCTGCGGTATCCGCTCGAGGTGTTCGACGCGGTCCGCGAGGCGTGGCCCGGCGACCGGCCGATGGGCGTGCGCATCTCCGCCACCGACTGGTACGAGGGCGGGATCGACGCCGACGACGCGGTGGAGATCGCGGCGGCGTTCGCCGAGCACGGCGCCGACCTCGTCGACACGTCCACCGGCCAGGTCGTCGCCGGCGAGCGGCCCGCGTTCGGCCGCAGCTACCAGACGCCGTTCGCCGACCGCATCCGCAACACCGTCGGCGTCAAGCACGACGTCGCCGTCATGGCCGTCGGCGCGATCGCGTCCTGGGACGACGTCAACTCGATCCTGCTCGCCGGCCGCGCCGACCTGTGTGCGGTGGGTCGGCCGCACCTCTACGACCCGCACTGGACGCTGCACGCCGCGGCCGATCAGGACTACGCGGGCCCGGGCGCGGAGTGGGTCGCGCCGTTCCGCGCCGGCAGCCGCAAACCGCCCACCGGCCGTACCGACGGACCGAAGCCACGCCTCGACCTGGTGCGAAGGGGACCCATGACGACCAGACACGACCGCTGGCGCCCTGGTCCGACCGGGACCGGCTCATGACCGCCGCCGACTTCCCGGCCCGCCGCGGTTCCGTCGATCACGTTAACGTGATCGACGGTGACTTCACACGGGTCCTGCATCGTGTGGAGTCACCGGTGGTCGTGTGGAGTCCGGGCAGAGGAGCGTGCGGATGACGGCGTTCGCGCTGGACGACGACCAGGCGCGGTTCGTCCGCGAGGTGCGCGAGACGGCCGCGAAGGAACTGGTCCCGCTCGTCGAGCGCGGCGAGCCCGGGCGGGTGAACCGGCCACTGCTCGCGGCCATGGGCGAGCACGGCCTGCTCCCCCGGCTGTTCTCGCCGGGCGGCGACGCCGGCGCGCCCGCACGCGTACGGGCCATGGATCTCTGCCTGCTGCGCGAGTCGCTCGCGGCCGTGTCGACGGAGGCCGAGACGGCACTCGCGCTGCAGGGGCTCGGCGGTTACCCCATCCTGCTCGCCGGACCGGAAGCCCTTGTACGGCAATGGATCCCTGCCATCGCGGGTGGCGAAAAGGTGGCGGCGTTCGCGTTGTCCGAACCGGAGGCCGGCTCGGACGCCGCCGCGCTCGCACTCGCGGCGGAGCCGGACGACGACGGCTGGCGGCTCTCCGGCGAGAAGGTGTGGATCTCGAACGCGCCCGAGGCCGACGTGTACTCGGTCTTCGCCCGCACGACGGCGGGCGCGGGTCATCGCGGCATCACGGCGTTCGCCGTCCCCGCCGGGCGCGCAGGCCTGACCGGCGAGCACCTCGACATGATCTCGCCCCACCCGATCGGCCGGCTCGTCTTCGACGGCGTGCGGGTGACCCGCGACGACCTGCTCGGCGACGTCGACCGCGGCTTCGCGGTCGCGATGAACACGCTGAACCTGTTCCGTCCCAGCGTCGGCGCGTTCGCCGTCGGCATGGCCCAGGCCGCGCTCGACGCGACCATGCGGTACACCCGCGAGCGCGAGGCCTTCGGCGGCCCGCTGCGCGACCGGCAGGCCGTGGCGCACGCGATCGCCGACATGGCCACGCGGCTGGAGGCGGCCCGGCTGCTCGTCTACGCCGCCGCCGCTGCCTACGACCGCGGCGCGGAACGGGCGGAGATCGCACGGCGGTCGGCCATGGCGAAGCTGTTCGCGACGGAGACGGCGCAGTACGTGGTCGACACGGCCGTGCAGCTGCACGGTGCGCGGGCGCTACGACGCGGGCACCTGCTGGAGCACCTCTACCGCGAGGTGCGCGCGCCGCGCATCTACGAGGGCGCGTCCGAGGTGCAGCGTGACATCATCGCCGCCCAGCTGGCCAGGGAGGAGAGCCACAGGTGAGCCCGTTCCGAGGATCCGCTCCGTTCACCGAGACGTGGCACCACTTCGACTTCGCGGTCGACCACGGCGTCGCCACGGTCACGCTCAACCGGCCGGAGAAGCTGAACCCGCTGACCTTCGAGGCGTACGCCGACCTGCGCGACCTGTTGCACGAGCTGCCGCACCGCGGTGACGTGCGCGTGCTCGTGGTCCGCGGCGAAGGCAAGGCGTTCTGCGCCGGCGGCGACGTCCGGGAGATCATCGGCGAGCTGGTGCGGATGAAGGCGCCGGAGCTGGTCGAGTTCACCCGGATGACCGGGCAGGTGATCCAGGCGATGCGCGAGTGTCCCGTGCCGATCGTCGCGGGAATCCAGGGCGTGGCCGCAGGCGCGGGCGCCGTGATCGCGCTGGCGTCGGACCTTCGCGTGGTGGCCAGGGACGCCCGGTTCGCGTTCCTGTTCACCAGGGTCGGGCTGTCCGGCGGCGACATGGGCGCGGCGTACCTGCTCCCCCGCGTCGTCGGCCTCGGCCGGGCGAGCGAGCTGCTGATGCTCGGCGACGAGATCGACGCGGAGACCGCGGACCGGTACGGTCTCGTGACCCGGCTCGTCGACGTCGGCGAACTGGACGACGCCGTCGGCTCGCTCGCGGAGCGGCTCGCGTCCGGGCCGGCGCTGGCGTACGCGCACACCAAGGCATTGTTGACGCGCGAGCTGGACATGCCGCTTGCGGCGTCCGTCGAGCTGGACGCGATGACACAGGCCCTGCTGATGACCACCGACGACCACGCCGAGTTCCACGCGGCGTTCACCGAGAAGCGCAGGCCCCGCTGGACCGGCCGCTGACCGCTGGGGACCCCCATCGTGGTCCTGGCGACAAGCGGGGACCCCACCTGGGGCTATGACCACAATGGGGGTCCCCAGCGGGAACGGGTCAGCGGCGGGTGGGCAGCTCCACCGGCTCGGCGATGACGTCGACCAGGGCGCCGTTGCGCAGCACGGTGAGCGGCAGCGGCCGGCCGATCGCGTCGGCGAACATCAGCCGCGCGATGCCCTGCGCGTCCTCCACCGGCTGACGGCCCGCGGTGAGCACCAGGTCTCCTGCGTGCAGGCCAGCCCGCTGCGCCGGGCTGCCCTCGGCGACCTCCACGATGCGCAGACCGGACTGCTGGTGGTACCGCTCGGCGAGCGCCCGCGGCAGTGGCGCCGGCACGCTCACCAGCCCGAGGTACGCGCGCCGCACGCGACCCTCGTTCAAGAGCGCCGCCATGACCCGCCGGGTCGTCGCGTTGATCGGCACGGCGAGGCCGACGCCGACGCCCGCGACCGCGGTGTTGACGCCCACGACGCTGCCGTCCGACGTCGCCAGTGCGCCGCCGGAGTTGCCCGGGTTCAACGCGGCGTCGGTCTGGATCACGTCCTCGACGACGCGGGCGGCGGCGCCGTCCCGCGTCGGCAGCGACCTGCCGAGCGCGCTGACGATGCCCGCCGTCACCGTGCCTGCCAGCCCGAGCGGGTTGCCGACGGCGACGACGAGCTGCCCGACGGCGAGCCTGTCGGCGTCGCCCAACGTGACCGGCGGCGGCGTCGTCCCGGCGGCACGGACGATCGCGAGATCGGACAGCGGGTCGGCGCCGGTGACCCGGAACGGCATGCTCGCGCCGTCGGCGAACGCCACCTGCCCGCTCGTCGCCGGGCCGACGACGTGCGCGTTGGTCAGCAGAAAGCCGTCGTCGGTGAACACCACCGCCGAGCCCGCTCCCTCGCCGCGCCTGCCGTGGCTGACCCGCAGGCTCGCGACCCGCTCGGTCAGGTGCGCCGCGACGCGGGTCACGATCGCGGAGTACGCATCCAGCTCATCGCTCATCCTGTTGCTCCTGGCTCCAGTGAACGTCGCCGGAACCGGGATGCGTCCCGCGTTCGCTAGGGGCGAAGCCCGTCGCGACCTGGTCACTCCTGCCCGTCGACGGCGGGGACGGCGGGTTGCTCCGCCGAGGCCGGCTCGGTTCGACCAGCACCGGCAGGTCGACCCGATGCCAGGAAGATCAGACCGCTCATCGCGGCGACGCTCGCGAGCACCCACCACACCCGATGGAAGTCGGACACCGCCGTCACCGCGGTGGGCGTGCCGAGCAGCGCCACGAACAGGCTCACGCCGAGCACGCCGCCGAGCTGCCGGAAGCTGCCGCTGACCGCGGAACCGACGGCGTAGCGCGCCGGTGGCAGGGCGTGCGCGGCGGCACTACCGAGGGTCGGGAGCGTGAGGCCGATGCCGACGCCGCTGAGCAGCGAGGCCGGCAACCAGTGGGAGGTCCAGTGCGACGAGGCACCGACCGTCGTGGCCAGGAGCACGGCCGCGGCGGAGTAACAGAGCGCGCCGGGCACGATGACGACGCGGTGACCGTACCGGTCGGCCAGCCGCCCGGCGGGCCGAGCGACAACTGCGGCGACCAGCGGCGCCGGGCTCATGGCGAGCGCCGCACGCAGCACGCTGTAGTGCCACACGGTCTGCAGGAAGAGCACACCCGCCAACAGCGCCGCGAAGAACGCGACGGCGAACACGAGCATGGCGGCGTTCGCGACCTGGTAGCGCCGGACGCGGAACAGGTCGAGGTCGATCGCCGGCCGGGCAGCGTGCCGGCTCCGCCAGAGGAACACCGGTACCAGTGCCAGGCCGAGCCCGAGCGACCCGACGACGCGGCCGTCACCCCACCCCCACGTGGGTCCCTCGGTCACGGCGAGACTGAAAAGGCCGGGGCCGATCGCGGTCAGCAGCACGCCGAACGGGTCCGGCAGCCCCCCTGCCTCCAGGCCCCGGGCCTCGGCCAGCGCGCGGGCGCCGACCGCCGCGGCTACCAGGCAGACCGGGACGTTCACCAGGAACACCCAGCGCCAGCTCGCGTACTCGACGAGCAGCGCACCGATCGTCGGGCCCGTCGCGGCGGCGACCGCGCCCATCGCGCCCCACGTGCCGATGGCCGTGGCGCGCCGGCGCAGGGGGAACTCGGGCAGCAGCAGCGAGAGCGACGACGGCACGACGAGCGCGGCGAACGCACCCTGCACCGCCCGAGCCGCGATCAGCACCGCCAGGTCGGGCGCGAGGCCGCAGACCGCGCTCGCTGCCCCGAACCCGACCAGGCCGAGCTGGAACACGCGCTTGCGCCCGTAGGCGTCGGCGAGGCGTCCCGCCGGGACCAGCACGGCCGCGAACAGCAGGCTGTACGCGTTGAGCGCCCAGGCCAGCTCGGCCGTACTCGCGTGGAGCGCACGCCCGATGGTCGCGAACGCGACGTTCACGATCGTGGTGTCGAGGAAGACGATGAAGACACCCACACTGCTGAGCGCGAGGACTCTGCGCGCCCGCCTGGTGCTATACGAATCAGATAGCATGGACTACATCTATCAGGTAGTTACCGGTGCCGCAAGGTAGAGTGGCACCGTGGCCAAGCGAAGCTACGGACAGGACTGTCCGGTCGCTCGCGCCCTGGACGTCATCGGCGAGCGCTGGACGCTGCTGATCGTCCGCGAACTCCTGCTGGGGCCGAAACGGTTCAAGGACCTGCTCGCCCGCCTGCCCGCGATGGGCACCACCAGGCTGTCCGACCGGCTCAAGGCGCTGGAGGGGCACGGTGTCGTGACGAAGCGCACCCTGCCGCCGCCCGGTGACGTGCAGGCGTACGTGCTGACGCCGTACGGCGAACGCCTCCGGCCGATCGTGACCATGCTCGGCGCCTGGGGCGCCGAGCTACCCATACCGGAGGACGGCGACGGGCTGCCGGCCCGCAAGGAGACGGTCGCGCTCGTCCTCGCGGGACTGAGCCCGCCGCAGCTGAGCGAAGGGTTGTCGGAGAGCTACGAGTTCCACGTCGACGGGGAGGTGTTCCACGCCCTCGTCGACGACGGCACGGTCACCGTGCAGTCCGGTCCGGACCTACACCGCGCGACGGCGACGGTGACGTGCGATCCCCGCACCTTCGACGCGTTGCTCCGCGGGAGGACGACGCTCGAGCGGGCGGTGGCCGGTCATCGGGCGACGGCGAGCGGCGATCCCGCCGCCCTGGACCGCGTCTTCACCGTCCTCCGCTTCCGCGTCGGCGATGTGACCGGGCAGCGCTACAGCGACTCGCGCACGCGCGCGGCGAACTCGTAGTCCTCGCGCCAGTCCCTGCCGGTGGGCGCGAGGATCACCCGCTCGGTTCCCGCGGCCGCGTACGCCGCCAGCTGCTCGGCGGCGCGGCCGGTGTCGTCGGTGTCCAGAGCCGGGCCGACGACCGTCGCCCCGGGCGCCGGGCGTCCCTCCCGCTCCGCCAGCTCGCGCAGCCTGCCGACCCGTTCGGCCACCTGGTCCGGCGTCGCCGCGATGGTGGCCCAGCCGTCGCCGTACCTCGCCGCGCGGAGCAGCGCCTTGGGGGCGTCGCCGGCGACGTAGATCGGCGGCACCGCCGAGCCCGGGGCGATCGCCAGCTCGCCCGCTCCGTCGAGCGCGACCGGCTCACCGGCGACGAGTCGCCGCAGCACCCGCAACGCCTCGTCGGTACGGCGCCCGCGCTCACCGAACGGCACCCCCGCCGCGCGCCAGCCCGCGTCGCCGTGTGCCGGGTTGCCGGTGCCGACCCCGACCACGAGCCGCCCGCCCGACACGTACTGGAGGGAGGTGATCTGCTTCGCCGCCCACGCGACCGGACGCAGCGCGAGCAGCATCACGTTGAAACCTATGGTGATCCGGTCGGTGACGGCTGCCGCCGTCGCGAGCACCACCGTGCTGTCCAGCATCGGCGCGCTCGCGATCAGGTGATCCGTGGACCAGACCGAGTCGAGTCCTGCGCCCTCGGCGAATCGGGCACTGGCGCGGACGTCACCGAGCACGGGATGCTCGGGATCCGGCGTCGACGTGGGCAGGATGACACCGATTTCGACCGTCATGTCGGCGGCAACAAGTGCCCCCGGCGGATACTTCCCGCCCTGGGCGGACGGAGCCGTGGCTACGGGGCCTCCACCCCGAGCCGGTCGTGCAGCGCCTCGCGGCCCTCGTCGGTCAACCGGACGGCGCGGTGGTCGCGTGCCCGCACCAGCCAGCGGTTGTCGACCATCGCGGTGAACAGCTCGGCGCCGAGCGCACCGGCGAGATGGTGCCGCTGCTCGCTCCAGTCGACGCAGAACCGCAGCAGGGGACGCGACCGCGCCGGGCGGGACAGCAACCTGTCCAGGTCGACGTCGAGCGTGCCGAAGACGTCGTAGACGCGCGGGCCGAGCCGGTACGGATGGTCCGACATCCGGGTCGAGAGCTTGTCCTCAGGGCGGCGTCGTGTGTCGTCGCCACCGTCGGTACGGACCAGCGCATCGCGCTGCAGCAACGCCTCCGTCACCGCGACACCCAGCCGCCCCGCGAGGTGGTCGTAGCAGCTGCGCGCGCTGCGCAACGCCTTCGCCTTCGTCGACTCTCGCAACGACCGCACCGGCGTGGGCTCCGCGATGGTCGCCAGTGCCTCGAGGACGCCGGACACCTCGGGCCCGGCCATCCGGTAGAACCGGTGCCGTCCCGACCGCTCCACCTCCACCAATCCGGCCTCGCGCAGCTTGTTCAGGTGGGCGCTGGTGGCAGGCGCGGAAACCCCCGCCTCGCTGGCCAGCACCGATGCGGCCAGGGAACGGCCGTCGCCCAGCGCCTCGAGGATGCGCGCACGCGCGGGATCGGCGAACAGCGACGCCACCTTCGCGATGTCGACGTCGCCGTAGTTCTCGTCCGCCCTTACGGTACGAACCGCTTCCACTGCCATGTCTCCATTGTGCGCCCGCGACACTTCGGCGCCCGTGGAAGTATCACGGCGCCATGCTGGGGCAGATGAGCGGAATGAACCAGGGCGTCGAGGCAGGGGTACGCAGGCACGACACGCCCACCGCGCATCCCCGTGCGGTGCTCGCGGTCATGTGCTGCGGCATGTTCCTCGTGCTGCTCGACGTGTCCATCGTCAACGTCGCGCTACCGAGCATCGGTCACGACCTCGGCACGGGCATCAGCGGCATGCAGTGGGTCGTCGACGGTTACGCCGTCGGCATCGCGTCGCTGATGCTCGCGGGCGGCACCATGGGCGACCGGTTCGGCCACCGTCGCATCGTGCTCGCCGGACTGGCGGTCTTCGGAGCCGCATCAGCGGTCTGCGGGCTCGCACCGGCGGTCGGCGTACTGATCGGCGCCCGGGTGTGCCAGGGCGTGGGAGCGGCGATGATGCTGCCGGGCAGCCTCGCCGTCATCGCGGAGGCGTTCCCCGACCGGCGGGAGCAGGCACACGCGCTCGGCATCTGGGCGGGGATCTCGTCGCTGGCGCTGCCCGCCGGGCCGACGCTCGGCGGCCTGCTGGTGAGTGGCGCGGGCTGGCGGTGGGTCTTCCTCGTGAACGTCCCCGTCGTCGCCGGCGCACTCGTGCTCGTGCCGCGGCTGGTGCGCGCGAGCAGCGGCCGGCACACCGCGTCCCTCGACGTCCCCGGCGTCCTCACCGCCGCCGTGACCCTGGGCGGCGTGGTGTTCGCGGTCATCGAGTTCGGCAAGTCGGGCGTGGCCGCCGCGCCGATCGCGGCCGGCGCGGTGGCGGTCGCCGGCCTCGTCGCACTGGTGCTCGCCGAGCGGCGCTCGTCGGCACCGATGCTGCCCACGGACCTGTTGCGGCGTCCGGCGTTCGCCGGCGCGAACGTCGCGGCGTTCGTGATGAACCTCGTGACGAACGGCACCATCTTCGTCGTCACGCTCTACCTGCAGCAGGTGCACGGGCTGGCGCCGTGGCTCGCCGGGCTGCTGATGCTGCCGGCATGGGCGCCGATCGCGATCGCCTCGCCGGCCGTCGGCCGGCTGACCGCGCGGGTCGGTCCGCGCCCGCCCATGGTGGCCGGGGCGGCGCTCGCCGCAGTGGGTCAGCTGTGCGCGTTCCTCGTCCCGACGACGTGGTCGTACCTGCGGCTGCTGCCCGCACTCGCGTTCCTCGGCATCGGCATCGCGTTGTTCACGACGGCCGTCGTCACCGCCGCGATCCGCTCGGTGCCGGCCGAACGCTCGGGACTCGCGAGCGGGATGAACAACACCGCGCGGCAGGCGGGCACGGCGCTCGGCGTAGCCGTCTTCGGCGCCGTCGCAGGGGCGACGCATCCCGCCGCCGACTTCGTCGCCGGCATGCACCACGTCGGCGTCGCGGGCGCCGCGCTCTGGCTGGTGGCCCTTGTCCTCACGGTGACCACGATCTGAGCCGGAGCCGGGGCGCCGGTCAGCCGTGCGGCTTCGTGACGTCGATCGTCTTCCGCGCCGGCGGCAGGTGGACGGGCGGCACCCGGTCGAAGTCACCGAAGGTCACCGTGCCCGAGTAGTCGCGCAGGTGGCCGACCGCCTTCAGCAGGTACGGGCTCCCGGATGCGGCGACGTACAGCCGGGAACGGTCACCGCTGCCCTTGACGGTGAGCACGACCGCGGTCGCCCCGGCGACGGTCGCCGTGCCCACCCTCGTGAACGACACACCGGCGGACTCGTCGGCGAGCTCCTTGGTGAAGGCGCGGGCCCTGCACATCGTCGCGAGGTCCGCGAAGGCCGGGTCGTCGCCGACCTTCAGGTACCTCCCCACGAGCAGCGCTGCACCGGGACGGCCCGCGACCGCGCGCGCCGCCTTCTCGCCGAGCCGGACGACGGTCGCCCTGCCCACGTGCATGTAGGTGACCGTGCCCAGGCCGGGCATGCTCGCGTGTATCCGGCAGCCGTTCCGGGCCGCGGCCACCGTGGCGCGCGTCCGGCGGCCGCGGTCCTCGATATCGACCCGCACCTTGACGGAGTGCAGGTGCCTCATGGCGGCGAGCGACCGGCCGGCGACCTGCCTGCCGCTCAGGCCGGCGAGAGCCGACGAGGCGGACGCCGACGGCGTCGCGGACGCGCCGGGCCGCGTCGGTGCGGGGTCGGCCGCCTGGCCCGTCGAGCCTCCCGGACGGCATGCGGCCGCGGCGAGCACCGTCACGCAGACGAGGACCGCGGCACCTGACCGCACCACCCGGGTGGGATCCATTCCGCACGCCTCTCCGCCGACACCCGACGGAGCATAGACGCAATCGCGGCGCTGCACAGGGTTTCGGGGGCCACCACACGGAACCGCCTGATGATATGAACCTACGGGGACCTCCGCAGGCAAACCGTCCCCGTCCCGGCCGAGGGAGGAGCGGCAGGCGTGAGCAGGCAGTCCTCCGCTGTGCGCAAGCCCTACCCCCGTACCCGCCGGGAGGGCGTGTTCTTCCTCCTGGCGGTCGTCGCCGCCCTCGCCACGCTGTGGGGCCTGAACGGGTTCGATCCCGACTACTCCCCGTACTGCGGCTTCCGGCAGATGTATCCCGGTCAGTACTGCATCAGCGCGTCGGGAGGCGGCAGCTACGAGCAGATGGCCGACCGGGGCAGGCGGCACGACCGGATCCTGTTCGTGCTGGCCCTGCCGGCGACGGTCGTCTTCGGTGCACTCAGCGGCACGGAGATACGCCGCCGGCGCCGGCAGAACAAGGCACTGCGCAGTCTCGTCGAGGCGCGGGGCTGGTCGCTCGAACCGCCGGATCCCGAGATGCCGAAGCAGGACGCCGCCGCCGGCCGACCGCTGGGACTGGTGACCGGCCGGCTCGACGGCCGGACGATCGTGGTCCAGCGCTATGCGAAGTGGACACACGTCGCCGTGAATCTCACCGTCGCCGGGCTCCCCCGGGTGACGGTCGGCCTCGACCCGGCATCGGGCCGGGTGCTCTGCACCGGTGCCGTCCCGTTCGGCGAGCAGCTGGCCACACCGCCGGTGCGGGAGACCATGCGGCGCCTGGCCGTCACCGAGTTCACGGTGCACCGCGGCGCCGTGAGTCGAGGCCGGCCCGGCCCGCTGCCGGCCGCCGACATCGACGCGACCGTGGGGGCGCTCGCCGCCGTCGCGGCGGCATTACCGGTCGAGGCGCTGCGCGCGCACGCCCGGCCCGTGCCGTCCTGACCCGCGACACACAGCGACCTCACAGCTCGCCCACAGCTGGGTCCCACACCGCGCGATCAGCATGAGTGCATGCCGACTCCACAGGTGGCGCCCAGGCGTGGGCTGCGCCGCGTCGACGGACAACCGATCAGGGTGCTGGTCGTCGAGGACGAGAACAACGTCACCGAGCTGGTCTCGATGACCTTGCGGTACGAGGGCTGGGACGTGCGCTCCGCTGCCGACGGCGCCGCGGCCCTCACGGTCGCGCACGAGTTCCGGCCCGACGCCGTCGTGCTCGACGTCATGCTGCCCGACCTCGACGGGTTCGAGGTGCTGCAGCGGATGCGGACCGTCACGCCGCGCCTGCCCGTACTCCTCCTCACCGCCGAGGACGTCGTCGAGGACCGCATCTCCGGCCTCACCGCCGGCGGTGACGACTACATGACCAAGCCGTTCAGCCTCGAGGAACTGGTGCTCCGGCTGCGCGCCCTCATGCGCCGGACGCACGTCGGCATGCTGTCGGACGACGCCGTCCTCGTGGTCGGCGACCTCGTGCTCGACGAGGACAGCCGCGAGGTGTTCCGCGGCGGAGACGAGATCAAGCTGACCGCCACGGAGTTCGAGCTGCTGCGCTATCTCATGCGCAACCCGCGGCACGTGCTCAGCAAGAACCAGATCCTGGACCGGGTCTGGAACTACGACTTCGGCGGCCAGGCGAACATCGTCGAGCTCTACGTCTCGTACCTGCGCAAGAAGATCGACGCCGGCCGCGCGCCGGTGATACACACGGTGCGCGGCGCGGGATACGTGCTCAAACCGGCGCAGCCGGGCCGGTGACCGGCGCTCGATCACCCTGTAGGTGTGGGGATGCCCCGCCCCCTACGATGTCTGAGTGAGCGAGCCGAGCCACCAGAACGTGCCCACGTTGCTGGTCGCCGTCGACGGCTCGCAGACGTCGTTGCGCGCGGGCGCGTACGCCGCCGGCATGGCGCGCAGGCAGGGTGCGCGCATCGTCTGCCTGTACGTGCACACCATCGGCGTGTTCACCGGGCTCGGCGCGGAGACCGTGCGATCGCAACTCGAGACGCAGAACGCGATCGCGGAGGAGCTGCGCAAGACCGTCGAGACCGAGAGCGCGCGGCTGGGCATCGACGTGGCGTTCGTGGAACGCAAGGGCAACCCGTACACCGAGATCGTCCGGCTCGCCGACGAGATCCGGTCCGACGCCGTCATCGTGGGCGCGTCGAGCCAGGCCGGCCACCGGTTCGTCGGGTCACTCGCGACCCACCTGGTGCGGGATGCGCGGTGGCCGGTCACGGTCGTCCCGTGACCCTCGCCTTCCGGCCGCTCGCCGAAGCGCGTGCCGCGGACTGTTCGGGGACGACCCACGGCGCCAGCACGAGCGTCCCGGTGACGACGGCGGCACAGGCGCCCACGATCGCGGCCCCGCCCCCGGCGTAGCCGACGAGCAGGCCGCTGTGGTCCATGTCGCCCGGCCGCACCCGCTCGGTCATCACCAGGCCGAGGACGCCGACGGCCAGCATCACGATCGTGACCAGGCCGAGCAGCGCGGCGGTGGGCCGGCCGGTCATCGGCTCGGGTTCCCGGTGCGGTGACAGGATGATCGAGACGCCCGCGACTCCTGCGCCCCACGCACCGACCACGAGGCAGGCCGCGACGACGTCGCTCGGCCGGTGCCACTGCGCGGACAGGGTCGCGACGCCGGTGATTGCGGCGTAGCCGGCGCCGGCGAGCGCCGCCAGGCCGCGGAACGCACCGGGGACGACGAGCACGAACGCCACGGCCACGGACAGCGCGATCGTCGTGTGCCCGCTCGGCAGCGTGTTCTCCGTGCTTCCCTCGACGAGGTTGGGCAGGGCCCGCTGCATCGGCGGCCGTGAGAACACGTAGAGCTTGAGCACCTCCGTGGTCACGATGGCGCCCACGACGAGCACCGTCGCGGCGGTGGCGAGCAGGTAGCGCCTGCGCAGCAGGGCGACGAACGCGATCACCAGCACCGCGGCGACCACGGACGCGACGGAGACGATGTCGAGCACCGCGTGCACGAGCCGTTCGAAGTGCGCCAGCCCGATGCCGGCACCGGTGATCGAGACGGCGTCGACGTACCGGCCGGCGACGGTACGGACGAACACCCGGTGTACGGCCGCCACACCCGCGAGCTGTGCCACCGCGAGCGTCAACAGCACCGCCGTCCGCCAGAGCCGTCCTGTCATCCGTCCGACATTAGACGAGCCCGCGAGGAGATCGCTGAGGTGTCGCGTCTCTACAAGACGATCAAGAGCCTTGCGGCTATCGTCGGGACACGCTGAGGAGGTCGCGATGAGAGGTCATGTGGCGACGGCGCGGGTCGAGGTGGCGGCGCCGGCGGAACGGGTGTGGGCCGCGTTGACGGACCCGGAGCTGGTGGCGTCGTACATGTTCGGCACGACGATCGACACCGACTGGCGGCCGGGGAGCCGGATCGTCTGGAAGGGCGAGTACCAGGGCCGGTCGTACGAGGACCACGGGACGGTGCTCGAGGTCGAGCCCGGCCGCCGGCTGTCGGTGACCCACTTCAGCCCGTTGACCGGGCAGGACGACGTGCCGGAGAACTACCACACGGTCACCTACGCGCTGGCCGAGCGCGACGGCGCCACGCTGGTGACGCTCACCCAGGACAACGCCGCCAGCGCGGAGGAGGCCGAGCACTCGGCGCGGAACTGGGAGCAGATGCTCGCCGGCATGAAGCGCACCGCCGAACAGCGCTAGCCCGTGGCGAGGTGCCTACGCAGGCCGCCGAGCCAGCGCGCGAACCCCTCGTGCGCGAAGTGCCCGACCCAGTGGTTCCGCTCGCCCTCCGCGCAGTCGAACGTCGCCCACCACTCGACGAACGCGCGGTCGCCGTCGATCACCGGCGTGACCCGGATCGTGGCGCGGTAGTGGCTCACCGGGTACGGGATCGGCGGGCAGAACTCGTAGCTGTAGCTGCGTTCGACGTCCGAGTGCGCGAGCAGGCGCTGCCGGATCGTGCCGTTCCCCGTCTCCACCCGGCGTACGCCGCCGACGGCGTCGCCCGGCCTGCCGTCCTCCATGCGCGCGTCGGTCCCCGTGCCCGCCCACGCGTAGTGGTCGAACGCGCGGATGGCCGACCATACGCGGTCGGCGGAGGTGTCGAACACCGTGCTGTAGTACGTCTTCGCCATGTCTACCAGCCACTCTCGCCGCACACCGGCATGCTGGCGGGTATCCGACGCCGCGGCCGGGCAGCGGGCGGGAACCGGACGCCGGACGCCTAACGTCACCGGGATCGGGCAGGATCGGGGGACACGGTCGACGGAGGGAACGAGCAATGGGCCTGATCAAACGGCGCGAGCCTAGCGTCATCGTCGTCCGCGAACAGGTGAACAACAACGACAACAACGAACAGGTGCCGGTCGTCTCCGACCGCGCGCCGTGGGCGCTGCGGATCGTCAGCGACTGGTCCTGGCGGGTCCTCGTGGTCGCCGCGTTCCTTGCACTCATCCTGTGGCTGCTCGCACAGATCAAGCTCGTCGCGGTGGCGTTCATCGTCGGCGTGCTGCTCACCGCGCTGCTGCAACCGTTCGTCGGCGGGCTGAACAAGCTGAAGGTGCCGCGGCTGCTGTCGACCACCATCGTCTTCATCCTCGGCCTGGCCGTGCTCGCCGGGCTCGGCACGTTCGTCGGCACGCAGGTCAGCAGCAACGCCGCCGCGCTCGGCGACCAGTTCAACGACATCCTCACCGCCGGCGAGAACTGGCTCACCAGGGGCCCGCTGCACGTCGACGCCACCCGGCTGGGCAACATCACCACGACGATCAGCGACGCGCTCAACAACAACTGGCAGAAGATCGCGACGGGCGCGGTCACAGGGATCGGCACGACGGTCGAGATCGTCGGCGGCATCGTGCTCGCCGCGTTCTGCACGTTCTTCCTGCTGCTCGACGGCGGCGAGATCTGGAACTGGCTGCGCAGGAAGTTCCCCGAGCGGTCCCGCGCCCGCGTCGCCGAGGGCGGCGAGGTCGCCTGGCGCACGCTCAGCCACTACGTCCGCGGCACCGTGCTCATCGCGTTCCTGGACGCCGTCGCCGTCACGATCACCCTGCTGGTCGCCCGTGTCCCGCTGGCCGTGCCCGTCGGCGTGCTCGTGTTCCTCGGCGCGTTCATCCCGGTGCTCGGGCTCGCCGTCACGGGCGCCCTGGCGGTCGGCCTCGCGCTCGTCTCGAAAGGCCCGATCGTCGCGATCATCGTGCTCGGCGTCATCATCCTCGCCGTCCAGGTCGAGGGGCACGTGCTGCAGCCGGTCGTGATGAGCCGCGCCGTGCGTGTCCACCCGCTCGCCGTGCTGCTGTCGGTCACCGCAGGCAGCCTCGTCGCGGGCATCTTCGGGGCGGTCATCGCCGTGCCGCTGGTCGCCGTGATCAACAACGTCCTCACCGCGCGCATCATCGACTTCCACATGCCGGCCAGGCCGAGCGAGCGCATCCGGAGGAGACGGGTCGTCGGTGAAGCAGAACCCTGAGCGACGCCGCGCGCGGCTCGCCGTCCGGCACCACCTCGCGCGGCCGGCGGCCACCGTGGCGGAAGCGGCGCGCGGCGTGCTCGCCCTGCACGCCACCGACCCGGCTTCGGTGTACCTGGCCGCGGCCGCGCGCGTGCCGGATGCCACGGTCACCTCGATCGAGGACGAGCTGTACGGCGCCGGCTCGGTCGTGCGCATGCTCGGCATGCGCCGCACGATGTTCGTCGTCCCGGTCGAGCTCGCCCCGGTCGTGCAGGCGGCGTGCACCGTACAGGTGGCGGCGAAGGAGCGCACCAAGCTGCTCGGGTTCCTCGACCGGTCCGGCATCGCCGAGCCCGCGAAGTGGCTGGCGCGCGTGGAGACCGCCACGCTCGACGCGCTCACCGCGCGCGGGGAGGCCACCGCCGCCGAGCTCGCGCAGGACGTGCCCGAGCTGACCACGCGGATCACCGTCGGGCAGGGCAGGTGGCAGGGACAGCAGGGCGCGTCCACCCGCGTGCTGTTCCTGCTGGCCGCCGACGGGCACGCTGTGCGCGGCCGGCCGCTCGGGTCGTGGCTGTCCACCCAGTACCGGTGGGCGCGGCTCGCGCCGTGGCCGCACCTCGACCCGGCGGAGGCGCGCGTCGAGCTGGCCCGGCACTGGTTGCGCGCGCACGGGCCGGGCACGGTCGCGGACCTCGCCTGGTGGGCCGGTTGGACGCTCACCCAGACCCGCAAGGCGCTGGCCGAGCTGCCCACCGCACCGGCGGACGGCGACGCGTACGTCCTCGCCGACGACACCGCGCCCGTGCCGGAACCGGGGCCGTGGGTCGCGCTGCTGCCGGCGCTCGACCCGACGCCGATGAGCTGGCAGGAGCGGGACTGGTTCCTCGGCCCGCACCGCCCGGCGCTGTTCGACCGCTCGGGCAACATCGGGCCGACGGTGTGGTGCTGCGGCCGGGTGGTGGGCGGCTGGGCACAGCGGAAGGACGGCGAGGTGGTCTACCGGCTGCTCGAGGACGTCGGCGCCGACGCGACCGCCCAGGTCGCGGACGCCGCCGCCCGCCTGACCGCGTGGCTGGGCGACGCCCGGGTGACGCCACGGTTCCGGACCCCGCTCGAGCGCGAACTCGTCGCCTGAGGTTGTCGATTCCGGCCTCGCCCGCTCGTCATCGGTGCGAACCGCGACCAGCAGAGAGGACGATCGATGGACACGTTGGAGTCGTACCGACGGGCGCAGGACGGGTTCGACGCGGTGCTCACGCGGGTGCCCGCGGACCGCTGGGACGCGCCCTCCCCGTGCAAGGAGTGGACCGTGCGCGACCTCGCCGGGCACATCGTCTGGGGCCAGAACCAGATGGGCGCCTGGGCGAGCGGCACGGAGTACGCCGCGAGCACCGGCTTCCCGGGCTCGACGAAGCCCGGTCAGCTCGCCGGCGACGACCCGGTGGCAACCTGGCACGCCGCGCGAGCGGCGGCCGACGAGGCGCTCACGCCCGAGGTGCTCGGGAAGCTGGTCACGGTCGAGGGGCTCGGCGACGTGCCGCTCGCGGTGATGGTCGAGATCCTCACCAACGACCTGCTGATCCACGGCTGGGACGTCGCCGCCGGCGCCGGCATCGACCCCGGCCTGGACGCGGAACTGGTCAAGGCGGCGACCGACTGGGCCCACCGCAGCATCGTCCGCAGGCCCGGTTTCTTCGGTGCCGAGCTGCCCGCACCGGACGGCGCCGACGAGCAGGACCGGCTGATGGCCTACCTCGGCCGCAACCCGGCCGCCCCCGTGCCCGCGGCGGGCTGAGCGCGCGCACACCGACCCGCGGTACCGGCCGAGGTGCCGACCGACGGCACCGACCCGAGGTACCGCCCGCCCGCCCGACCGACCGACCGACCGACCGTGACGTGGGTACGTTGCCGGCGCTATAGCCATGGCAACGTACCCACGTCAGCGTAGGGCGCGGCCAGGGGCGGCCCGGGGGCAGCGCCCGGGGCCGCTCCCGGAACGGGATTTGACCGGGCGGTCAATCAGGTGCCTATAGTGGGAGCGAGAGATCCGCCTGGGATCGACGGATCAACGGTCATGATTGGGGAGCGATCTCCATGCGTAGCTGGACCCGATGGCAGGACTGGGCAGCCGTCGTCATCGGCGCGTACGCCATCCTGTCGTTCATCTGGACGCCCACCGTCACGGCGGCGACCTGGTCGCTGATCGTGCTCGGCGCCCTCCTGGTGATCAACGCACTGTGGTCGCTGAGCGCACCCGGCGCGATCGCGTCCGAGTACGTGCACGGCGCACTCGGCGTGCTGCTGTTCATCTCGCCCTGGGTGATGGGGTTCTCGTCCACCGCGGGCATGGCCTGGACCGCCTGGGTCACCGGCGTCCTCGCCCTGGCCACCGGCGTCTGGGCGATCCCGTACAGCAACCGTGCACACCACGACCGGGCCGTGCCACAGGCCTGACCCGGTATTAGAGTCGAGAGCGCGGGCCGGCGCCGTCCGGCCCGCGCAACGCAGCATCCGGGAGGCGTCATGCGCCGTCGCACCGAGGACGCCGGGGCGGACGGCGGCGCGCGCGAACGGATCCTCGACGCGGCGGCGGAGGCGTTCGCCGCGGACGGCTTCGACGCGACCCCGACGGCCCGCATCGCCAAGGTCGCCGACGTCCCCAAGGGCCTGCTGTTCTACTACTTCCCCAAGAAGATCGACGTCCTGCTCGCGCTGCTCGGCGAGCGGCTGCCCGAGGCGCCGCTGTGCCGGTACGCCGACGTCGTGGTCGAGGGCGACGTCGTCGGCTCGCTGCGCCGCCTGGCCGACCGGCTCGACCTCGGCGGCCACGAGTCGGTCGTGCTGCGGTCGGTGCTGTTCCGCGAGGCCGGCACGCACCCGGAGGTCCGCGCCCACCTGCACGCGCTCAACGACGGGCTGGTCGAGCTCACCGAGCACGTCCTCGACGCGGCGCACGGGCCCGGATTGGACGCCAAGTGCCGCCACGACGCGGCGATCACGTTCGTCGCGGTGATGCTGTTCGAGGCGAACTCACGCCGGTTCGACGGACCGCTGCCCGATCTCACCGCCGCCGCTCGCCTGGTGGCCGACGGGCTCTCCGTCGAGCAGCCCGCGTAGGTAGCGGAGCTGTTCGACCTCCTGGAACGCCTCGCCGCCCTCGTGGTCGTTGAACGGGTACTCCCTGATCCGCCGCTCCCCGGCGTAGGCGTTGAAGGCGGCGTAGACCGTCGACGGCGGGCAGATCTCGTCCATCAACGCGACCGAGAACAAGGCCGGCGCGGACGCCCGGGCCGCGTGGTTGACGCAGTCGAAGTAGCCGAGGTTGGTGAACACCCGGTCGACCTGGTCGCGGTGCACCTTGAGGTAGCGGCGGATCTCGCCGTACGGGTCGGTGTCGACGATGTCGACCGCGCGCCGGAAGTCGCAGAGGAACGGCACGTCCGGCATCGCGGCCACGAGGTCGCCGACGAGCCCGGCCACGGCGATGGTCATCGCGCCCCCCTGGCTGCCGCCGGTGACGGCGACCCGGGACGCGTCGACCGCCGAATGCGCGCGCACCGCCTCGACCGCCCGGACCGCGTCCGCGAAGACCCGCCGGTAGTAGTACGTGGCTCGGTCGAGGACGCCGCGGGTCATGAAGCCCGGGTGGTGCGGATTGCCGCCCGGCGGTTCCGGGTCGGGTGTGTCGCCCGGCGTGCTCGCGCTGCCCTGGCCGCGGGTGTCCATCACGAAATGCGCGTAGCCCGCCTGCGCCCACATGGTGGTGCGGTGCGCGAGCCCGCGCCCGCCGCCGTAACCGATGTACTGGACGACCGCCGGCAGCGGCCGGTCGACGGCGACCGGCAGGTGCAGCCATCCGCGCACCGGCTGCCCGCCCCAACCGGAGAACCGCACGTCGAACGTCTCGACGACGCGCAGGCCGGTGTCGTACGGCGTGAAGGCGGGCGCGAGGTCGTAGGTGCGCGTCTCGGCGAGGGTCTGGCGCCAGAAGTCGTCGAAGTCCGCCGGCACCGGCGCCGCGGACCGGTAGGTGCGCAGCTCGTCGAGGGGCAGGTCGAACAGGGCCATGTCCCGGACCCTATCGACCCCACCGGTCCCGCGGCCGAGCGCTTCGCGGGGTTCCAAATGATCACGGTATGTAGGTTTCCTGGAACTCCCCCAGCCGAGTGCCTACTTACCTCGTGCTGCAGGACGCGGTAAGTGGGTACTCGTCTCGGTAGGCCCTGGAACCTGACATGCCGTGATCATTTGGGGCTCTCCTGTCGTTTATGTGGGTAGTTCGGGGCGGTAGTCGCCGACGGTGAGTTTGGCCAGGGCGATGAGGGCGTCGATGTTGTGGAATCCGAAGGCGCGTCGGGCGATGAGCCGGATCTTGGTGT
>DASUWX010000054.1:0-5669 GCA_036378185.1 Streptosporangiales bacterium
CGAGCCGGAGGTAGGGGCCGCGATGCCTACCGAGACCACGAGGTCACATCTCGCGGCACCTGCCGGAGGCGAGCGAGCGGGTGGGCGCGCATGAGGACTGTCGAGCGGCGGCGGGTACTGCGGTGGGTGCGGGTGCTGCTCGCCGTCGCCATCGTCGCCGGCGTCGTCTATGCGTTCGTCGACCAGTGGCCGCGGGTACGCCCACAGCTGGCCAGGTTCGACGCGGTCCACCTGGTGCTCGCGTTCGTCGCGATCGTGGTGGCGCTCGCCGCGAGCATGCTGTCCTGGCGGGCGATGCTCGACGAGCTCGGCTCGCGGCTCGGCCTGCGCGACGCCGCGCGCATCTACTTCGTCGGGCAGGTCGGCAAGTACCTCCCCGGCAGCGTCTGGCCGGCGTTGGTGCAGATGGAGCTGGGCCGCTCCGCCGGCGTGCCGCGGGCGCGGATGGGCGTCTCGTTCGTGCTGGCGCTCGCGATCAGCCTGCTCACCGGTGCGCTCATCGGCCTGCCGACGCTGCTGTCCACCGGGCGGTACCTGGTGCCCGCGCTGGTGCTCATCGTGCTCGTCGCGCCGATCCTGGTGTTCCCGCGGCTGCTCGGCGGGGTGCTGAACGCCGGGCTGCGGCTGATCCGCCGGCCGCCGCTGCCGGAACCGTTGCGGCGCAAGGGGATCGCGAAGGTCGTCGGGTTCGCCGCGATCGGCTGGGTGGCGTACGGCGTGCAGACCTGGTTGCTCGCGCTCGACCTCGGCGCGGCGCCGGCCAGGGCGCTGCCGGTCGCGATCGGCGCGTACGCCGTCGCGCTGGTGCTCGGCGTCGTCGTCGTGCTGGCCCCGGCCGGCGTCGGCGTCCGCGAGGTGATGCTGGTCATCGGGCTCGCGAGCGTGCTGCCGTCGGGCGCGGCCACGGCGCTCGCGATCGTGGCCCGCGCGCTCGTCACGGTCGCGGACGTCGCCGCCGCGCTCACCGGCCTGTTCCTGCGCCGCCGTGCGCCCGCCGCGCTGCCGGTGCCCGACCCGGCCATGGCGATGCGTGACACTGACAAGTCGCAGGGGACGTGAGGGGACGCGTTACGCTCACGGCGTGAGCACCCCCGAGCTGGTCGACCCGACCAGGCACCACTACACGCTCTCGCCGCCGGTCGCGGACGTCACGGGGCCGCGGCCGCTCGCGACCGTCGTCCTGCCCTGCTACAACGAGTCCGCGCACGTGGTCAGGGAGATCGAGCGGATCACCGCCGCGATGGACGCCAGCGGCATGAGCTACGAGCTGCTGGTGATCGACGATGCGTCCACCGACCACACCCTCGCCGTCCTGCAGGACGCGCTGCCGCGCTTCCCGCGGATGCGGCTGATGCCGTTCCGCCGCAACGGCGGCTCGGGCACGGCCCGGCGCATCGGCACGCGCGAGGCGCGCGGCGAGATCGTCGTCTGGACCGACGCCGACCTCACCTACCCGAACGAGCGCATCCCCGAGTTCGTCCGGTACCTCGTGGAGCATCCGGAGTGCGCGCAGGTCGTCGGCGCGCGCAACAGCGAGCAGGGCACCCACAAGCTGCTGCGCGTGCCCGCGAAATGGTTCGTCCGCAAGCTCGCCGAACGCCTCGCCGGCGTGAAGATCCCCGACCTGAACTCCGGCCTCCGCGCGTTCCGCCGCGAGGTGTCGCTGCCGTACCTGCGGCTGCTGCCGCCGGGGTTCTCGTGCGTCACCACGATCACGCTGGCGTTCCTGTCCAACCAGCACGACGTCGACTACCTGCCGATCGACTACGCCAAGCGCTCCGGCGAGTCGAAGTTCCACCCGATCCGCGACGTGTACCGCTACATCCTGCAGGTCGTCCGGATGGTCATGTACTTCAACCCGTTGAAGGTGCTGCTGCCGCCGTCCCTGACGCTGGTCGGGCTGGCGTTCGCCAAGGCGGTCTACGACATGGTCGTGCATCCGTTCTACTTCCCGGCCAACACGATCCTGCTGTTCATGACCGGCCTGATCATCGGTGCGGTGGCCCTGCTCGCCGATCTCGTCGTCCGCTCCAGACCGGACTAGGCCGCCGTGCGCATCGCACTCGTCGGCCCCACGCACCCGTACAAGGGCGGGATCGCGCAGCACACGACGGCGCTGGCCCGGCAGCTCGGCGTCGCCGGGCACACGGTCGACGTGCTGTCGTGGTCGGCCCAGTACCCGGACTTCCTCTACCCGGGCGAGCAGCGCGTCCCCGTCGACCGGCCGGAGCTGGAGCCGTGGCCGCGCACCACGTACCCGCTCGCCTGGTACCGCCCGGACTCCTGGTGGCACACCGGACGGCGCCTGCGCGACCACGACCTCGTCGTCGTGGTGCTGGTGACGCCGATCCAGGTGCCCGCGTACCTGACGCTGCTCGCCGCGCTCCGGCGGGGATTCCGGGAGTGGCGGAATGGAGAGGGCCGGGGGCCGCGTGTCGTGGTCCTGTGCCACAACGTGCTGCCGCACGAACGGCGCCTGGTCGACCCGATGCTGGTACGCGCACTGCTGCGGCGTGCCGACGCGGCCCTCGTCCACTCCGGCGAGCAGGACCGGGTCGCACGCGCACACGGCGCGCGGGACGTCGTCGTCGGCGAGCTGCCGTCCGGGTTCCCGCGCTCCGGGCCGGTCGTCACCCCCGCCGACGACACCGTGTACCGGCGGCTGTTGTTCTTCGGCCTCGTGCGCCCGTACAAGGGCCTGGACGTGCTGCTCGAGGCGCTCACCGAGGTGCCCGGCGTCTCCCTCACGGTCGCGGGCGAGTTCTGGGGCGGCACGCAGGCGACCGAGCAGGCGCTCGGCAGGCTCGGGCTGGCCGACCGGGTCGAGCTGCGGCCAGGTTACGTGGACGCCGCCGACGTGCCGGCGCTGTTCCGCGACGTCGATGCGCTCGTGCTGCCGTACCGCACGGCGACGTCGTCGTACAACGCCGACGTGGCCTTCCAGTACGGCGTGCCGGTGGTCGCGACCCGCGCGGGCGCGCTGGCCGACCGCGTGCACGACGGGGTCGACGGGCTGGTCTGCGAGCCGGGGGACGTGCCCGCTCTGGCCAAGGCGCTGCGGCGGCTCTACGACGAGGACGGGCTGCTGCCGCGGCTGCGGGCCGGCGTCGAGCCGCCGGACCACACGGGCAGGTGGCAGCGCTACGTCGAGGCCCTGCTGGCGGCCGCCGGGGCCGGCGCGCCCCGGTGACCGCAGGTCGGTGCCCGCGGACTGCGCGCGGCGTACCGGCGCTCACGGCGGGTGTTGGTAGGTTCGGCGAACGGGACGCGGAACCGGTCACGGGGACAGATGTGTCCCAGCAGACGTTACGCAGGGCGTGGGCGTAGTCTTCCGCGGGAGACCCCCGGCAGGCGTATGGCCCCGAGCGACTCTGGAGGCGAGGTACAGGTGTCACCCCGTGTGCTGATCGACGGTACCGATCGCGGGGGCGTCAACCGGTACGTCGACGGCCTGGTCCAGGCGTTGGACAAGGCCGGCGCCGAGATCGCGGTGGCCTGCCAGCGGGCGGACGCGGACCGCTACGGACGCATGGCACCGCACGCGTCGATCGTCACCGGGCCGAGCGCGATCAACCACCGGCCCGCGCGGCTGGCGTGGGAGCAGACCGGCCTGCCGGTGGTGGCCGACAGCTTCGGCGCCGACGTGATCCACGCGCCGTTCTACACGATGCCGGTGCGGCCTGGACGTCCCGTCGTCGTCACCGTGCACGACGTCACCGCGTTCACCAAGCCCGAGCTCATCACGTCGGTCAAGGCGACCTTCCTGCGCTCCGCGATCCGCACCGCCGCACGCCGCGCCACCCGCATCATCGTGCCGTCCAAAGCCACCCGTGACGAGCTGGTCGAGCACCTCTCCGCCGACGCCGACCGCATCGACGTCGCGTACCACGGGGTCGACCATGAGCTGTTCCACCGGCCGTCGCCGGAGCAGTGCGAGCGGGTGTCGAACCGGCTGGGGCTGCACGGCCAGCCGTACGTCGCGTTCCTCGGCGGGTTCGAGCCGCGCAAGAACGTGCCGAACCTCATCCGCGGCTGGGTGCAGGCCGTCGCCGACCGCGACCAGCCGCCCGCGCTCGTGCTCGCCGGCAGCCGCGGCAGCAACGACGACGAGATCGACGACGCCGTCGTCGAGGTGCCCGAGCACCTGCGCGTCATCCGCCCCGGCTTCCTGCGCTACGTCGACCTGCCCTCGTACCTCGGCGGTGCGCTGGTGGTGGCGTTCCCCAGTCACGGCGAGGGCTTCGGCCTGCCCGTGCTCGAGGCGATGGCCTGCGGCGCGCCGGTGCTCACCACGCACCGCACCTCGCTGCCCGAGGTCGGCGGCGAGGCGGTGGCGTACACCGAACCCGACGCCGAGAGCATCGGCAACGCGCTCGCGGAACTGCTCGACTCCCCCGAGCGGCGGCAGTCGCTCGCGGAGGCGGGGTACGAGCGGTCGCAGGACTTCACCTGGCGGACCTCGGCCGAGACGCACATGGCGAGCTACCGCCGGGCGGTCGAGGACCACCGAGCAGCGAGCTGACCTCGGATGGGGGAGCGTGCGCTGTACGCCGTCGTGCCGGCGGGCGGGTCGGGCACCCGGCTGTGGCCGCTCTCGCGGCGCGGCGCACCCAAGTTCCTGCACGCGCTGGCCGGCGGTGACCGGTCACTGCTCCAGGCCACGATCGACCGCGTCGCGCCGCTCGTCCCGCCCGGCCGCACGTTCGTGGTCACCGGCGCCGGGCACCGCGCCGCCGTGACGGCGCAGCTGCCCGAGCTGCCCGAGGGCAACGTCGTCCCCGAACCCGCGGCGAAGAACTCCGCGCCGGCGATCGGGCTGGCCGCCGCGATCATCGCCGAGCGCGACCCGGACGCCGTGATGGGCTCGTTCGCCGCCGACCACGTGGTGCCCGACGCCGACGCGTTCCGCGCGGTGCTGCGCGACGCGGTGGCGGTCGCCGAGCACGGCTACCTCGTGACGATCGGCATCGCCCCGACCTATGCCGCCACCGGGTTCGGCTGGATCCAGCGCGGCGACCCGCTGCCGGACGGCCCGGGTGAGCGGGTGGCCGAGTTCACCGAGAAGCCGCCGGCCGAGCTGGCGCAGCGGTACCTCGACGGCGGCTGCAGCCTGTGGAACGCCTCGATGTTCGTCTGGCGGGTGAGCGCGTTCCTCGCCGAGCTGGCGCGGCAGCTGCCCGACCTGCACGACGGGCTCACCCGGATCGCGAAGGCGTGGGACGGTCCCGATCGCGACACCGTCCTGCGCGAGGTCTGGCCGGCGCTGGCGGCCGAGACGGTCGACGACGGCGTCCTGGTCGGCGCCGCCCGCCGCGGCCGGGTGGCCGTCGTGCCCGGGCCGTTCGAGTGGCACGACATCGGCGACTGGAACGGCCTGGCCGAACTGCTCGCCGCCGGCGGCGGCAACGTCGACCTCGGGGACGGGCCGAGGGTGTCCGTCGACGACACCGGCACCCTCGTCGCGGCGGCCGGCGGCCGCCTGGTGGCCACGCTGGGGCTGCGCGACGTCGTCGTCGTCGACACTCCGGACGCCGTGCTCGTCGTGCCCCGCGCCCGGGCACAGGAGGTCCGCAGTTTGGTCGAGGAGCTGCAGCGGCGTGGCGACGACGACCGTCTCTGAGCGCAGGACCGAGCGAGCGAGCCGGAGGTAGGGGTCGCGGTGGTGTTGC
>DASUWX010000055.1:0-8344 GCA_036378185.1 Streptosporangiales bacterium
GTGCGGTGGCGGGCGGCCGGCGCGCGCCGGTCGCCGTCTCCCGGGCGGCGTGGCGGCCGCCGCCCGGCGGTCATCGGTGTCCCGCGCGGCTCACGAGGTGCCGCCGAACCGTGGGAACGCGGCGCGGCCGGCATATCTCGCGGCGTCGTCGAGCGCGTCCTCGATGCGCAGCAGCTGGTTGTACTTCGCCACCCGGTCGGTGCGGGCGGGCGCGCCGGTCTTGAGCTGGCCGCAGTTGACCGCCACGGCGAGGTCGGCGATCGTCGTGTCCTCGGTCTCGCCGGAGCGGTGGCTCATCATCGACCGGTAGCCGGACTGCGTGGCCAGCGCGACCGTGTCGAGGGTCTCGGTGAGCGTGCCGATCTGGTTCACCTTGATCAGGATCGCGTTCGCGGCGCGGTCGTCGATGCCGCGCTGGAGCCGCTCCGGGTTGGTGACGAACAGGTCGTCGCCGACGATCTGCACGCGCTCGCCGACGGCCGCCGTCAGGCTCTGCCAGCCGGCCCAGTCCTCCTCGGCGAGCGGGTCCTCGAGCGACACGATCGGGTACGCGCCGAGCAGTTCCTCGTAGTACCTGGCCATGTCGTCGGCGCTGTGCGCCTTGCCCTCGAACTGGTACGCGCCGTCGCGGTAGAACTCGGTGGCGGCGGCGTCCAGCGCGACGGCGATGTCCTCGCCGAAGCGGAAGCCGGCCTTGCCGATCGCCTCGCCGATCAGGTCGAGCGCGGCGCGGTTGTGCTCGAGGTCGGGCGCGAACCCGCCCTCGTCGCCGAGCCCGGTCGACAGGCCCTTCGCCTTGAGCAGCGACTTCAGCGCATGGTAGGTCTCCGCGCCCCAGCGCAACGCCTCGGCGAACGTCTCGGCGCCGATCGGGGCGATCATGAACTCCTGCACGTCGACGTTGTTGTCGGCGTGCGCGCCGCCGTTGAGGATGTTCATCATCGGCACCGGCAGCAGGTGCGCGTTCGGCCCACCCACGTAGCGGAACAGCGGCAGCTCCGCGGACTCCGCGGCGGCGCGCGCGACGGCCAGCGACACGCCGAGGATCGCGTTCGCGCCGAGCCGCGACTTGTCCGGCGTGCCGTCAAGGTCGATCAGCGCCTGGTCGAGCAGCCGCTGCTCGTCGGCGTCGAACCCGACGACCTCGGGCCCGATCTCGTCGATGACGCCGAGGACGGCCTTCTCCACGCCCTTGCCGCCGTAGCGGTCCTCGCCGTCACGCAGCTCGACCGCCTCGAACTGACCGGTGGACGCGCCGCTCGGCACCGCGGCGCGGGCGACGCTGCCGTCGTCGAGTTCCACCTCCACCTCGACGGTGGGGTTGCCGCGCGAGTCGAGGATCTCGCGGGCGTACACGGCGTCGATCGCGGCCACAAGCACTCCTCAGGCTTCCGGGAAGGTGGGTTCCGAGCTTACCGAGGCGGTCGCGCAGGCTGGTGGACCCTCGCCGGGAAGCGGCCGAGCTGCCGGCGCCGCCCGGTCACCCGGCGGGCGAGCGCCGGCCGGCGATCAGGTCGAGGAACTCGACGATCACGCGGGCGGCGAGGTGCCCGGTCATGTCCTGCACGTCGTGCGGGGGGCTCACCGTGTTCACGTCGTACGCCACCGCGTGCAGCGAGCCGAGCCTGCGGAGGAAGCGCAGCGCCTCGAGCACGGACGGGCCGCCCCACTCGGGAACGGCAACCCCCGGCGCCGCGGACGGGTCGAAGAAGTCCATGTCCCAGCACACGTAGACGGCGCGGTCACCGATCGCGGCGGCGAGCTCGTCGGCGACGTCCCCGTGCCCGCGGTCGGCGAACTCGTCCGCCCCGACGATGCGGTGCCCCAGCCGGGAGACCGCGGTCGACGTGCCGCCGAGCGACGACAGCGAGCCGCGCGCGCCGACGTGGAAGGTGAGCTCGGGATCGACCAGGCCCTCCTCGTGCGCGCGCAGGAACGTCGTGGTCGTGGTGTACGGGCCCGCGCCGTCGACGTCCCACGCGTCGGTGTGCGCGTCGCAGTGGACGACCGCGAGCTCGCCGTGCGCGGCCTTCGCGGCGCGCAGCTGGGGCAGGGTGACCGAGCCGTCGCCGCCCATGGTCACGGGAAGGACGCCGGCGCCGTGGATCCCCGCGACGGCCGCCTCGATGTGCTCGAACGCCGCCTCCGCCCGGCTCGGCACGACCGCGACGTTGCCGCAGTCGACGACGCCGAGCTGGTCGATCGGGTCCCGGTCGGAGTGGAACAGGTAGCGGCGTTCCGGCACCGAGCACCGCCTGATGTGGTCGGGTCCCTGCCTGCTGCCGATCCGCGTCGGGTTGTTGCCCATGTCGAACGGGATGCCGAGGATCGCGGCCTTCGTGGTCGTGTCGATCCCGCCGCGCGGCACCCCGCAGAAGGTGCCGAGCTCGTGGGGGCTCAGCGGCGCGATGTCAACCATCGGGCTTCCTCTCGGTGTCGGCGACGAGCGCGGAGATGTCCGCGATGTGCTCGCGCATCGCGGCGTACGCCGCCTGCGCGTCCCGGGCCTGGACGGCGGCGTGGATGCGCCGGTGGCCCTCGATCGACTTCGCCCGGCCGGCCCGGGTGGCGTGCGAGCTGCGCCGGAAGTCGTGCAGCCAGCCCTGCATAACGTCCACCAGCGCGACGAGCAGCGGGTTCTGGGTGGCCTCCGCGATCCGGCTGTGGAATTCCTCGTCGAGCAGGACCGCGGCGCGCACGCCGAGGTCCGGGCTGGACCGCCGCAGCGTGTCGTCGAGCCGGAGCAGGTCGGCGCTGGTGGCGCGCTCCGCGGCGCGCTCGGCGACCGAGGGCTCGCAGACCTGCCGGAGGTCGGTGATCTCGACGAAGCGCCGCTCCCCCTCCTGCAGCGCGCCGAGCAGCGGGCTCACGTTCGACGTCGTGTCGAGCACGACCGTGCCGCGACCGGGCCGCCGTTCGGTCAGCCCCTTCAGCGCGAGCTCGTGCATCGCGTCCCGGACCGACGCGCGGGACACGCCGAGCTGCGCCGCGATCTCCCGCTCCGGCGGCAGCCGGTCGCCCGGCCGCAGGCCGCCCGAGCGGAGGAGCTGCTCCAGGAACGAGACGATCTCCGTGCTGACCGACGTCGCCCGGGTGTTGACCCGGGACCAGTCGATGCCGGTCATCGGTCCTCGTCGCAGGCCGCCAGGACGAGGAGCGTCGCGGTCGTGACGGCGGCCTTGAGCTGGGCCGGGTCGACGAGGTCGCGGGTGTCGGCCGCCGTCAGCAGCCGCCGGGTGAGCGAGTCGGCACGGCCGTAACCCGCGATCAGCCGCATCGCGTCGATACCCGCCTGGTGGAAGCTGTGGTGGTCGGAGTTGGCGAGCACCGGGCGGACGACGTCGACGGGAACGGCCGTGCGTGCGCTCACCAAGGCGACCAGCCGCTCCATCCGCGCCGACCCGGTGGTCAGCGCGCAGAGGCGCGGATGCCCGGTGATGCTGTCCAGCGCCACGGCGGCGGAGATCGCCCGCCGCTCGTCCTCGGGGAGGCCGGTGGCGTACCGCAATGAGCCGGTCAGCCCCCACTCCTCGACAGTGAACAGGCAGAGGCGGATGCCGCGGCGCAGCGAGCCGGCGAGCGGTGCGAGCCGGCGGCCGATCTCCAGCACGGCGGCCGCGCCCGTGGCGTTGTCCATCGCGCTCTCCGCGAGCTCGTGGCCGTCGTAGTGGGCGCACACCACGACCCATTCGCCGGTCCGCCCCGGCAGGTCGAGGACCAGGTTCGCCGCCGGCCACGTGCGCCGCTCGGACTCGACCTCCAGCCGGACTGTTGCCTGGCCCGCCCCCGCCGCGCGGGCCAGTGTCTCCCCCGCTGACCGGCTGATCCCGGCCGCGGGGATGTCGTCGGGAGACCCGGTGCCCGCCCCGCCCGCGACGGGGCCGGCGCCGGCGTCGTTCGCGATGAGGAACGCCGCGGCACCGGCGCGCTTCGCCCACTCGTACTTGAACCTGCGGTGGGTGTGCCCGGTGGTGAACGGGTACTCGTGCCGGACGAGCGCGACCGCGCCCTCCAGCAGGTCGCCGGCGGCGGCGAAGTCGCGTTCGGCGCCGAGACCGAGGTCGACGACGGTGCCGGCGACGTCGCCCGGGGGCGAGCCGGGCAGCGCGAGCACCTCGAGCTCGCGCTGCGCCGGCGCGGTCAGCGCCAGCCGGGCGGCGAGCGGGAAGTTCCCGGTGTAGTCGAAGGTGAGGTCGGCGCGCTTGCCGCCGATCTCGTCCAACCGCGAGCTCAGGTACGAGCGCGCCTGCCGCTCCGATTCGCTGCCGGCGAGGCGGCCGCCGCAGTCGCACAGCGCCTCGAAGTCGCGCTGCAGCTCGGTCCCGGTCCAGATCGCGCCCAGCGCGTCCTCGAGCGATGCCACCTGTCCTGCCCTCCCTACAACACGGTCCTGAGGAACTGCTGCGTCCGCTTCTCCCGCGGGTCGTCGATGACCTGCCGGGCCGGCCCCGACTCGACGACGACGCCGCCGTCCATGAACGCGACGGTGTCGGCCACCTCTCTGGCGAAGCCCATCTCGTGGGTGACGATCATCATCGTCATGCCCTCGTCCGCGAGGTCCCGCATCACGGCGAGCACGTCGCCGACCAGCTCCGGGTCGAGCGCGGACGTCGGCTCGTCGAACAGCAGCAGCCGCGGCTCCATCGCGAGCGCCCGCGCGATCGCGACCCGCTGCTGCTGCCCGCCGGACAGCTGCCGCGGCCGGCTGTGCGCCTTGTCCTTCAACCCCACCCGGTCGAGCAGCTGCATCGCGGTCGCGGTCGCGGCCGCCCTCGACCTGCCCAGCACGCCGACCGGCGCCTCGACCAGGTTGTCGAGCACCGTCATGTGCGAGAACAGGTTGAAGTGCTGGAAGACCATGCCGATGTGCCGCCGCCTGCGTGCGACGGCCGGGTCGGGCAACTCGTGCAGGGTGGTGCCGTTGCGCCGGTACCCGACGAAGTCGCCGTCCACGAGCAGACGGCCGCGGTCGATCTTCTCCAGGTGGATCACGCACCGCAGCAGCGTGCTCTTGCCCGATCCGGACGGGCCGATGACGCACATCACCTCGCCCGCGTCGACGTCGAGCGTGACGCCCTTGAGCACCTCGACGGCGCCGAACCGCTTGCACACGTCGCGCGCCGCGACCGTGTACCCCGTCGTCATGCCGCACCTCTCCCGGCACCGCGTAGCAGCCGAGGCACGGCGAACCTGCGCATCCGCCTGGTGACGTCGGAACCGCCGAAGCGGCGCTCGACGAACTGCTCGCCGACCGTCAGCACCGAGGTGACGATCAGGTACCAGAGGCTGGCGACGATCAGCAGCGGGATCGTCGTGAAGTCCCGGGTGTAGATGATCTGCGCGGAGTACAGCAGCTCGGGCAGCGCGATGACGCTCACGATCGAGGTGTTCTTCAGCATCGCGATGACCTGGTTGGCCGTCGGCGGGATCACGAACCGCGCCGCCTGCGGCAGCACGATCCGCCGCGTGATCCGGCGCCTGGTCATGCCGAGCACCTGACCCGCCTCCACCTGCCCCGCGTCGACGGACAGGATGCCGGCACGCACGATCTCGCACATGAAGGCACCCTCGTTCAGCCCGAGCCCGATGATCGCCGCGAGGAACGGCGTGACGATGTGGTTGACGTTGCCGGACACGAACGCCGGGCCGAACGGGACGCCGAGCGACAGCTTCGGGTAGAGCGCGGAGATGTTGTAGAGGAAGATCAGCTGGACGAGCACCGGCGTGCCGCGGAAGAACCAGACGTACGTCGACGCGAACCCGGAGACGACCGGGTTGCCCGACAGCCGCATGAGAGCCAGCGCGCAGCCGAGCACGATGCCGATGGCCATCGAGACGACGGTCAGCTCGATGGTGCGCAGCAGCCCGACGAGGATCGCCGGGGACGTGAAGAACCGCGCCACCACGTCCCATTCGAACCTCGGGTTGAACAACAGCGTGTGCGCGAGCATGGCGACCAGCACCAGCAGCACGGCGGCGGCGACCCAGGTCGCAGGGCGGCGCAACGGCACCACCCGGGTGATCTCGGGGATCTCGTCGACGACCCGGCTGCTGGACGCCGGCGTCGGTGGCGTCGTCATTTCGGCGTGTCCACCGCCGCGGCCGGCACGGCCAGCCCCTGCATTCCGTACCGGCTCAGGATCTGCTTGTAGGCGCCGGTGTCGATCAGGTGCTGCAACCCGGCCGCCACCGCCTGGGCCGCCTTGCTGCCCTTCGGCAGGGCCATCGACGAGGTGCCGGAGCTGTACGGATGCCCGGACTGGGTCACCTGGCCGTTCTGCTTCGCGATGAACGCGGCCTGGGCGGAGGCGGTGTCGTAGGCGTCGAGCCGTCCGGCGGTCAACGCGACCACGCCGTCGGTCGCGTGCGGGAACAGCTTGCGCTGCACCGGCTTCTTGCCCGCCTTGACGCACTTCGTGGACTGGGCCGCGAGTGCCTCGGCCTCGACGCTCCCCGTCGCCGCGCCGACGGTCATGCCGCAGACGGCGGACGGGGTCAGGTCCGGCTTCCCCACGCCCTTCTTGACCACGAAGCTGGAGCCGCCGTGCACCCAGCCGATCATGTCGACCTGCTTGAGCCGTTCCGGGGTCATCAGCATCGGCGCGATCGCGAGGTCGTAACGCCCGGCCGCGAGGCCGGGGATCAGGCTGTCGAACGACGTGTTCTTCACCGTCACCTTGACGCCGAGTGCCTTGCCGAGCGCGTCGCCGAGATCGACGGTCACGCCGGCGAGGGTCTTGTTGTCGCTGCCGTAGTAGGTGAACGGCTTGCCCTGGGTGCCGTCCATGGCCACCACCAGCCCGGACTTCACGAGGGACGCCGGCAGCAGCTTCGCCGCCTTCGCGTCCCTGGTCACGGACACCGAACTCCCGGTACCGCCGGTACCGCCCGCGTCGCGCGACGTACTGCCGCCGCAGGCACTCGCCCCTGCCGCCACCAGTGCCAGGCCGAGTATCGCCCCGGCCCACCGCGTCGCGAGAGCTCGCACACCCATGCCGTTCCTCTCCGCTGAGCCGGGAGCCCCGATACCGGCGCACTTGGTCCTTTGGTCCGACCAACTGTACCGCTCGGCGATCTTGCGCCGCCCAGGGGGACGGGAACCGGTGAGGGGCACCCGCTCCGCGTCATGGTGCGGTGCGGGTGCCCCTCACGGGTCGGCGGGGACGAGCTTCAGGCGTTCTTGGCGTCGCGCCAGGCGATCCACTCGCGCAGCGGGCCGAGGTCGTGGTCCGGGCCGGTGACGGGCACGGTGAACAGCCGGGAGCCGGCGGCGTACAGCTTCTCGCCGATGTCGCCGGGGCCGCCGCTGCCCTCGGTGGACCGCTCGATCTCGGCGGGGTCCCTGCCCACGTCGGCGCAGTGCGCGTCGAGCACCTCGTGCTTGTGCGCGATGGTGTCCGGGTCGCCGAAGCCGTGCCAGATGTCGGCGTGCTTCGCGACCAGGCGCAGGGTCTTGCGCTCGCCGCCGCCCCCGATCATGACGGGGATGTGCCGCGTGGGCGGCGGGTTGAGCTTGCCGAGCCGCGACTCGATCCGTGGCAGCGCCTCGCCGAGGTCGGCGAGCCGGCTGCCGGCGGTGCCGAACTCGTAGCCGTACTCGTCGTAGTCGCGCTGGAACCAGCCCGATCCGGTGCCGAAGATGAAGCGTCCGGTGTCGCCGCCCTTCGCGCTGATGTGGTCGAGCGTGCGGGCCATGTCGGCCTGCAGGTCGGCGTTGCGGTACGAGTTGCAGTTGACGAGCGTGCCGAACTCGACGCGCTCGGTCTGCTCCGCCCAGGCGCCGAGCATCGTCCACGCCTCGAAGTGCAGTCCGTCGCGCTCGCCGGAGAGCGGGAAGAAGTGGTCCCAGTTGAAGACGACGTCGACGCCGAGGTCCTCCATGCGGAGCACCGCGTCGCGGATCTGCGGGTAGGTGGCGTGCTGCGGCTGCAGCTGGACGCCCAGCCGGGCGGGTGCGTTCGAGGTCATGCTCTCGACCCTAGGTCGCCTGCCGCTGCTGTCCACCCGTGTCAGCCGAGGGCGAACGGATGCCGCGGCGCGGGCCTCG
Source organism: Streptosporangiales bacterium (assembly GCA_036378185.1). Lineage (GTDB taxonomy): Bacteria > Actinomycetota > Actinomycetes > Streptosporangiales > WHST01 > WHST01. Next base: position 8,048 of record DASUWX010000055.1, read on the forward strand.
TGCGGAGGCGCCGTGCCGCGGCATCCGGGGAGCGGGAGCTACCCCTGCGCGCGCTCCCCCGTCGGCACCGCCGGAGCGGTCGCCGAGTCCGCGGCCCGGTCGTCGTCACCGTCGTCGACGGCCCCGTCCTCGCGCAGGTCGAGCATCGGCACCGGCCGGCGGAACCCGCGCGTGACGATGCCGAGCAGCACGAGCCCGAGCGCGAGCCAGATGAGCCCGATGACGAAGGTGCGCGGCGACAGGCTCGTCCACAGCCACACCGTGAGGCCGAAGCCGATGAGCGGCAGCACGAGGTTG
>DASUWX010000056.1:0-46564 GCA_036378185.1 Streptosporangiales bacterium
TCGGAGGAGCTGCCGAGCGCCGTGGAGGTCTACCGCATCCTGCGCAGCATGGGCGAGCGCGGGTTGCTGCGGCAGTTCCCCGCCGTGCTCGTCGGCAGGGCGAAGGCCTGGTCGCTCGAGCGCAGGACCTCCCCGAGCGAACGGGAGGCGTATCGGAGCGAGCAGCGCGACGCGGTGCGCCGCGCGTTCGCGGAGTACGCCCCCGAGGCGATGCTCGTCTTCGACGTGGACATCGGCCACACCGACCCGCAGCTGGTGCTGCCCTACGGGGGCCGTATCCGCGTGGACGGTCCCGGGCGCAGCATCACCGTCACCTACTGACGCATGCGGCGGGCTACCGGTCCGGGGGGACTGCCGCCCGGGAGCGGTACTCGCCGGGCGGCACGCCGTACTCCTCGCGGAACGAACGGGTGAAGTGCGCTGGGTCGGTGAAGCCCCAGGCCAGCCCGATCGCGTACGCCGGCCGGCTCGCGAGCGCGGGATCGGCGAGATCGCGGCGGCAACGTTCGAGCCGGCGGAGCCGGACGAATCGGGCCACGCTGTACCCGCGCGTCTCGAACACCTTGTACAGCTGGCGTACGGAGACGTGGTGAGCCGCGGCGATGACGGCGGGTGACAGGGCGGGATCGTGCAACCTGCTCTCGACGAACGCCTCGACGCGCGCCATGAGGGTGCGGCGCTCCGCCGCCGCGAACGCCTCCGGGTCGCGGCCCGTCTCGCCGGCGAGCACGACGGAGACGAGGTCGAGCGCGACGGTGCCCAACCGGGACCGCTGCACCTCGTCCTCCTCGTCGGCGGTGACCGGCAGCCTGCGCACGAACTCGGCGAGCAGCGCCGCCGCGCCCCTGTCGCCGGGTATCGGCCTGCCGACGAGGACGCGCGTGTCCCGGGACCGCAGCGGCAGCAACGCCCGCGGGAACGCGAGGATCACCTCGCGCTGGTCCGAGTGGACGGAGCGGAACGGGCGGTACGCGTCGCCGAGCCTCAGGCAGCCCGGCTCGACCCGGACCTGGCTGCCTTCGCGTTCCACCACGGCGGTGCCGCTTCGCTGCAGCATCAGCTGGTACATGTCGGGGGCCGACCGGCGGACGTGCGCGGGTGTCCGCACGGCCATGCCGCTGCTCTCGGCCACCTCGATCACGGTGACGTCGCCCAGCTCGCGTACGGTCATCCGGCTGCGGAAGCCCAGGCGGTCGGCGTACCGCATCTCCATCGGCACGACGTTGTCGCCCACGACGTGCTGCCAGTAGGCGGGACGCTGGGTGCGCGGCACGTCCTCGGACGACAGGACCACGGGCATGCCGTCACCTCCCGGCCGGTCGGTCATGCCGCTGCTGACCGTTCGATGGAACCACCGCGGTATCCCGTGCGCAACCGGGATGTCAGCTGCGTCCGCGGGAGGTCAGGAGCAGACCGCACAGGACGGCGGCGCCGGCGACGCCCAGTGCGGCGAGAAGGGCCGCGTTCGTGAGACCGGCGGTGAAGGCGTGCCCGGCCGCGGTGCGCAACGCCTGGCCGCGGTCCGGCGGCAGGTGAGCGGCGACGTCCGCAGCCGCGGCCAGGGACTCGCCCGCGGCGCGGCGCAGGGCGGGCGGCACGCCGGGAACGGCAGGGAGGGACGCGCGGTAGGTGATGCTCGCGACCGTGCCGAGCACGACGATGCCGAGCCCGGCGCCGAGCTCGAACGAGATCTCCTGCACGGCCGCCGCCTCACCGGCGCGCTCGGGCGGGGCCGCCGTCATCATCGTGTCGCCGGCCAACGGCATCGCGACGCCCAGCGTCAGCCCGGCCAGTGCCAGCACCGGTTCGGTCCACACGGTTCGCGTCGAGGCCGACAGCCCGACGGCCGCGACGGCGGCGGCGAACACGCCCAGGGCGGTCGTCATCGTGACGCGGTGTCCCAGCCGCCTGGCGAGGTGCGGCGCGAGCAGGCCGCCGAGCCCCGCCGCGGCGGTCCACGGCACGAGCGCGAGACCCGCCGTCAGCGGTGACCAGCCCTCGATCAGCTGGAATCGCTGCGTCAGCAGGAACAGCATCGCCGGCGTCGTGCCGAACGCCGCCAGCACGCAGACGACGGACGTGCTGAACCGCCGGTCGGCGAACAGGGCGAGGTTCAAAAGCGGCTCGGCGAGCCGCCGCTGCCTGCGGACGAAGGCGACCAGCGCCGCGACCGCGAGCAGGCCGACGATCGAGGCGGCCGTCTCGACGCCGTAGCCGCCGAGGCGCTTGAGGCAGTAGACGAGCCCGCCGACGCCCGCCACCGAGAGCACCACGCTCAGCGGGTCCCACCGCCGGGGTGCCGGATCACGGGACTCGGGAATCACCCGCGAGCCGAGCAGCATGGCGGCGGCCACGACCGGCACGTTGACGAGGAACACCGATCCCCACCAGAAGTGCTCGACGAGGAGCCCGCCGAGGACCGGCCCCGCGGCGGCACCGACGCTGTGGCTCGCGGACCAGAGGCCGATGGCGAGGGTCCGCTCGCGGGCGTCCGTGAACACGACGCGGATCACGGCCACGGCGGTCGCCGTGATCGCCGCGGCGCCGACGCCCAGCGCGACCCGGGCCACGATCAGCCACTGCGGGGCGGGCGCGAACGCGGCTCCAGTCGAGGCGAGCCCGAACACCGCGAAGCCGAGCAACAGCATGCGTTTCCGGCCGATCCGGTCGCCGAGGGTGCCGCAGGAGACCACCGTGGCCGCGACCGCGAGCGAGTAGGCGTCCAGGATCCACAGCAGTTCCACGCGGCTCGGCAGGAGCTGCCGGGTCAGCGTCGGCACCGCGACGTTCAGCACGGTCATGTCCATGCCGACCAGCAGCAGGCACGCCGACAGCACGGCCAGCGCCGCCCACCTGTCGCCGGTCGGCGTGCCGGGAGCGGCCGGTTCCCGTCGCCTCGTGCCCTGCTCCGTCACGGTCGCGACGGTATGGCACGCACGTCCCCGGAGCGCCGGATCCGCCGTCGAGGGCGTCGTCCGTGCTCAGCCCGGCAAGAGGGCTGCAGGCAGGGGCAAGGCGGCGGCCCTCAGCCGCCGCTCGAGCGCGGCCGGGGGTGCCTGGCACCACGCAGCCCGAACACCGCGGCGCCGACGCCGAGGACGACCATGATGCCGCCGATCACCGCCCACTTCGGATCGCCGGTCATCGAGCTGCCCGGGAGGACGTTCACTCCCTGCAGGAAGAACACGGCACCGGCGAGTGCGACGAGCACGCCGACGACGAACAGCACGGTCTTCATGACGGTCTCCCGGTGGTGGCTTCGACTCGTACGCCGTAACCGGTTCCACGTAACCGGCGTGCGTTCGGTTCGAAGTGTCGGCACGATACCCCCGGCTGCGGCTCGTCCGGGCCCGGCGTGCCGGCGCGTGCGGTCCCCCGGCGATCGCACGCGCCGGCTGGGCGGACCGTAACCGGGGCCGCCCGGGACCGGTCCCGGCCGTCAGGGCCTGCAGGACTGCCGGCTGACGTGGGGGAGCCAGGTGCGGACGAGCTTGTCGCACAGCGTGGGCCGCGATCCCTTGCTGACGTAGACGCGCACCGTGCTGCCGGGGGCCACCAGGGCGCCCGCGCCCGGGCTGGTCCGCACGACCCTCCCCGCCGGCACGTCGCCGTCGTACACCTCGGTGACGGCGTACCGGAGGTGGGCGCCGGCCAGCATCGACAGCGCGGTGGCGCGGGCCGTGCCCACGACGCCCGGCACGCGGGTCCGAGGTGCGCCCTTGGACAGGACGAGCACGACCGCGCGGTGCCCGTACACGGCCGAGCCCGGGGCGGGCCGCTGCCGGACGACGACTCCCTTCCGGTGCTTGGAGTCGAAGACCGCGGTGCCGTGCCGCACGTCCAGGCCGGCCGCGTCGATGCGTGCGGTGGCGCGTCGGTCGGACAGGCCGACGACCGACGGCACCAGCATGCTCGGGCGGGCGAACGTGCTCGTCGGCGGCGGGGGGAGGGCCTGCGCCGCCGGGGCGGGCGGCTGGCCGCCGATGCGCATGACCAGCGCGACGGCGGTGACCGCGACGAGGGCCGGCACCGCCACCAGAGCGGATCGCCGGAGGCGTCGACGTGCGCCGGGCGCGGCGACCGGTCCGCCGGCACGCTCTCCTGCGTGTTCGCGCAGCAGCCGGCGGGCCCGCGCCGCGTCCGGTCGCCGCTCCGGGTCGGGGTCGAGGAGCGCCGTCAGCACGGGCGCGAGCGCGCCGGCATGCTGCGGCGGCGGAACCGCGCCGGTGACCGCGCGGCGCAGGATGAGCAGCGGGTTCTCGTCCGAGCCGAACGGCGGATCGCCCTCGGCGGCGGCGTACAGGGTGGCGCCGAGCGAGAACACGTCGGACGCCGCGGACGGCTCCAGTCCGTTCGCCACCTCGGGAGCGAGGTACGCCGGCGTGCCGCCGACGAGCCCGGACATGGTCGCCGTGGTGTCCGCCCACGGGGCACGGGCGATGCCGAAGTCGGCGAGCTTGACCGTGCCGTCCGGCCCGACGAGGACGTTGCCCGGCTTGACGTCCCGGTGCACGACGCCGGCCGCGTGCACCGCCTCCAGCGCCTCGGCGACCTGCGCCCCGATCGCGGCGACCTCGGCGGGCGGCAGCCGCTCCCGGTGGCCCAGGACCGTGGCCAGGCTCGGCGCCGCCACGTACTCCATCACGAGCCAGCAGTCCTCGCCGTCGGAGACGACGTCGAGCAGGGTCACCACGTGCGGGTGGTTCAGCCGACCGGCGATCCGCGCCTCGCGCGAGATCCGCCGGCCGAGGCGGTGGGGGAGGCCGGACGCCCAACCGCGCTTCACCGCGACCGGCTTGCGGAGCTTCTCGTCGACGGCACGCCAGACGATGCCCATGCCACCCGAGCCGATCGGCTGCTTCAGCCGGTAGCGACCGGCGATCAGCTGACCCGTGTGCATCGTGCTCCCATCGACGCCCGGCCAGTCGCCCGCAGGCGATCACGAGGTGAAGCCGTACTGTAACGGAGCGTCAAAGCGAGCGCTGCCTCCGCCCGGCGGTCGAGCCGTGGTCACACCTCGTCGTCGAGGAGGTCGAGGTCGGGCGGGACGAGGGTGGTGGAGAGCAGCAGCTCACGGATGAGGTTGTCGTTGAGCGTGTTGCCCACGGGCTGGCCGACCTCCTCCCGGGTGAGGCCCGGGACGCCGCTGTGGGAGAGGCGGTTGCGGACGGCGACGACGAGGTGCTCGACGCGCTTGGCCGTCCAGCCGGCGTCCGGGTACAGGTCGTCGAGGATCTCCGCGGTCTGCGCCCAGGTCAGCGGGTGCGGCCGGGGGTGGTGGAGCAGGTACCGCTGGCCCAGGGCGACCAGGACGAGGCGTTCGTCGGGGGTGAGCCGCCAGGTGCGCGGCGGGTCGGTGACGTCGCGGTAGCGGGTCGCGGGGCGGGTGCCGTCGCTGCCGGTGACGTAGACCTCGAGCAGGTGTTCGCGGTTGTTGCTGCCGCGGACGAACAGCGGCGTGTAGCCCTCGTCGAGAGGGAGCGGTTCCTCCTCGGCGAACAGCAGCCGGGCGGGCAGCCGGAGCGGGAGGCGCCCGGTGTTGCGGAGCCACCAGCGGCCGTTCTCGCGGGTGAGCGTGCCCTGCTGGCGGCTGACCTTGCGGTCGTCCTCGCCGACGCAGACGTCCACGTCCGGGCGGTTGCGGCCGAACCGGATGGTGCAGCCCTCCTCGGGCCCGACCGTGATGCCGCCGGTCAGCGCGAGGGCGTAGAGCGTGTGGCGGGCGGAGACCGGGACGCCGAAGGCCAGGCTGGAGTGCGTGGTCGGCAGGAGGCGCGCCTGCGCCGGCCGTTCCCTGGTGTCCACGACGAAACCTCCCGGGTGCACGTTGTCGAGGCGCCATTGTGACCCCAGGGTGCCGGGAGAGCTCCCGCGACCTCGGGGAGGTCGACCGCCCGGAGTTCACCCGCCGTCACGGATCCGGGATTACTCCCGGCCACCCTGGTGTAACTTCCCGCAGTCGACGGCGGCCGGACCCCCGGCCGGCCGCCAGGGCAACCGCGCAGGTGCGAAGGAGTTCTCGTGATGATCGCCGCGGCCGAGCGGCGGACCCGGCCGAGCATGCAGTCAACTGCTCGTTCCCCGGGCGCCGCACGTGGAAGACGGATGGATCGCGACCTGGTGTGGTTGCGGCGACGGCCGTCCCTGCCGCTCCCCATGCTTCCGGCACCGGCCTCGGCGCCAGTCGACGGTCCGAGGCGCCATGCCGGCCCCGCCCGCCCCTGCGACGGGTCGGCGAGTCGGCACCGGTGACCGGAACGCGCCGGGGGGCCCGATCCCCCCTGGGTCCCCCGGCGCCCCAGTGACACGAACCGTCGAGGCGGCGACGGCATCCCGCCCGCTCGCCGAGGCGCCCATCCGTACCCCGTCGCGCGCGTCCCAGCCATTGACACCCTCCGGGTGCCGCCCTACAGTTTCGAGAAATCGATTTACGAGCTATGGCGCGACCCGAAGGAGTCGGTCGCGGCACGGACCGGTCTGCTCCTCGACATGCCCCCGGACGATCCTCGACGGAGAGAACATTTCATGGGCGACATCTCAGCAACCACTACGCGGGGGCCCGGCGAGAGCCCGGCGGGCGGGACGCCGCTGACCCGGCGGGGATTCCTGACGAGAACGGCGGGTGCCGGCGTGGCGCTCGGTTTGGGGCCGACGCTGCTCTCCGCCTGCGGTGGCTCGTCGTCCTCGTCGTCCGCACCGCTGACGTTCTGGAACTTCTACGGGCCTGCGAAGGTCGCGGGAGCCGGTGTGCCGGCGAGCCAGAGCAAGTGGTTCGACGACATGGTGGCGGCGTGGAACAAGTCGCACAAGCCGAAGGTCAAGCTGCAGTACATCGCGGACTACATCAACGGATCGAAGCTGCAGACGGCGTTCGCGGCGGGCAAGGGCCCCGACATCTTCCTGATCAGCCCGGGTGACTTCCTCCGCTACTACAACGGCGGCGTGCTCAAGGAGCTCACGCCGTACATGAGCAAGGAGGCGCAGCAGGACTTCTACCCGTCGGTGATGAAGACGCGGACGGTGGACGGCAAGATCTACGCGCTGCCGATGGAGGTCGAGCCGATGGCCTTCTACTACAGCGTCAAGGCGTTCGAGAGCGCCGGCCTGTCCGAGGCGGACGTGCCGAAGACGTGGGACGACCTGCTGAACGTGGCGCACAAGCTGCGGACGAAGAAGCGGTACGGCATCACGTTCGAGACGGCCCCGGGCTACTACCAGAACTTCACCTGGTATCCGTTCATGTGGGAGGCCGGCGCGGACGTCGTCACGCCGGACGGCAAGTCGAGCGCGTTCGACGCCAAGGGCACCGTCGAGGCCCTGAAGCTGTGGCAGGACACCATCAAGGCCGGCGTCGCGCCGCGGAAGTTCCTCGGCACGGGCGGCGGCGACGTCGTCGCCAACCTGGCGGCCGGCTACACGGCGATCCAGAACTGTGGCATCTGGGGGATCTCCGCGCTCAAGGGCAAGCCGAACTTCGAGTACGGCGTGTTCAAGCTGCCGGTCCCGCCCGGCGGCACCTACGCGACTGTGCTCGGTGGCTGGGCGTTCGTCGCGAACGCGAAGGGCAAGAACCCCGACGCCGCCGCGAAGTTCTGCGCATGGGCGCTCGGGTCGATGAGCGAGGACTCGGTGCGTCGCGTCACCGACTGGTGCATCAAGGCGAAGAGCGACATCTCGCCGCGGAAGTCGGCGACGGACCTGGCCGACAAGGAAGGTGGCTACTCGTCCGGGGTGATGAAGAAGTTCAAGGAGGAGATCTTCCCCGCCGGGCGGGGTGAACCCCGCTACCCGCCGCCGGTGGTGAAGGCGGTCCAGCAGGCCATCCAGGCGTGTCAGCTCAGCGGTGCCGACCCGGCCCAGCAGGCACACCAGGCCGGGCAGGCGATCGGCTCGTACCTGAAGGGCTACAAGGGAGCATCGCTGACATGACGCAGGCCGCTGTCCGGCCCGGTCGCGGCACCCGGCCGCCCGGCGCCCGGGCGGATCGGCGGCGCCTCACGCAGCGACACCGCGAGTGGATCGCCGGCTATCTGTTCGTCGCGCCCGACTGCATCGGACTGCTGATATTCGTTGCGATACCGATGGTGCTGTCGTTCGTCATCGGCTTCTTCCAGTCCACCGGTTTCGGCAGTTACCAGTTCGCCGGGCTCGCGAACTACCAGCGCATGTTCTCCGATCCGCTCTTCGTGGGCAGCGTCACGGTCACCGTGATCTACCTGGCGGTGTTCGTGCCTCTGCTGTTCGCCGTGAGCCTCGGGCTCGCACTGCTCGTCCGGGAGAGACGACCGCTGATCGGGTTGTTCCGCAGCCTGTTCTTCGCGCCGAACGTGATCAGCCTCGTCGTCGTGGGACTGGTCTGGCAGTTCCTGCTGGTCGACAACTTCGGCGTCGTGAACAGGATCACCGCTGCGCTCGGTCTCGGCGACCACTCGTGGCTGGGCGACCCGAAGCTGGCGCTCGGGGCCGTGCTCGTGATCAGCGTGTGGTTCTTCATGGGCTACTACATGACGATCTTCCTCGCCGGCCTGCAGGACATCCCCCGGCACTACTACGACGCCGCCCGCATCGACGGCGCCGGGCGCGTCCAGACGTTCCGGCACATCACCTGGCCGATGTTGCGGCCGACGAGCCTGTTCGTGCTGCTGCTCGGCACCATCACCGGCGTCGGTGGCCTCCAGGGCTTCGACCTCATCTACGTGATGACCAGAGGCGGCCCGAACAACGCCACCTCACTGGTGATCTTCTACATCTACCAGCAGGCGTTCCAGTACAGCGACTTCGGCTACGCGGCCGCGATGGCGTCGTTCGTGGCGTTCATCCTCTTCGCCGCGATGCTCGTCATGTTCCTGCTCACCCGAGGGGGACGCTTTGACTACGACTAGGCCGGGCGCGCCTCCCCAGATCGGCCGGTTCGCGCTGTGGCTCGGCATCGCGCTGCTCGCCCTGCTGACGATCGCACCGCTGGTCTGGATGTTCACCGGCTCGTTCAAGACGCCCGACGACGTCTACGCGATCTCGCCGGTGCCGGCCCACCCGACGCTGGCCAACTTCGTCTACGTCTTCACCAAGGTCCCGTTCGCGCGCTACATCCTGAACAGTGCGTTCGTCGCCGTCGTCGTCACCGTGGTCGCACTGCTGTTCCACTCGATGGCGGGCTATGCGCTCGCCCGCCTGCGGTTCCCCGGCCGGGAGATCATCTTCACGAGCATGTTCGCGACGCTGCTGGTGTCCGTACCGGTCATCCTGGTGCCGCTGTTCATCGTCGTGAAGACGCTGCACCTGCTGAACTCGTACTGGGGACTGATCATCCCGTCCATCTTCAACGCGTTCGGCATCTTCTTCCTGCGCCAGTTCTACCTGGCCCTGCCGCGGGAGATCGAGGAGGCGGCCGCGGTGGACGGGTTCGGGTACTGGCGCATCTACTGGTACATCGTGCTGCCGCTGTCGCGGCCGCTGCTCGCCGCACTGGCGGTGTTCTTCTTCCTGGCGAACTGGAACGCGTTCCTGTGGCCGTTGACGATCACCGAGAACCCGGATCTCTGGATGATCCAGGTCGGCATCGCGAGCTTCCAGCAGCAGTACGCGGCGTCGTGGAACTACGTGATGGCCGCGGCCACGGTCGCGGCGTTGCCGACCCTGGCCCTGTTCTTCGTCTTCCAGCGCCGACTCGTGGAGACCATCAAGTTCTCCGGTGTGGGGTGATCAGGAATGGACGCGTCCGACGACCGGGCGGCACGCCCGGCACCGCTGACCCGCCGGCGTTTCATTGGCGGCGCCGCGATGACCGGGATCGCCGTCGCGGGCCTCGGCGTTCCTTCGGCCGCGCCCGCCGCGCCTGCCACCCGGCGGGACGACACGAGCCGCCGGGTCGCCACGAGCACGTTCTTCGCGACCGCGTCCGTCGAGTACGCGGCGTCGCTCAACACGGTGAGTGACGGAGACCTGTGGGCCTCGGCCTGGGCCGACGACGACAACGTCTACGCCGCCAACGGCGACGGTCGCGGGTTCAGCGACGAGCCGTTCCAGGACATCGTCGTCAACCGGATCACCGGCCGGCCGGAGACGGGGATCCGGGGCACGCGGCTGGCCGCGGCCGACGAGGTCGGCACGATCTGGGCCGACCCGGACCACTACAACCGCAAGCCCACCGGCATGGTCTGCGTCGACGGCACCCTCTACCTCGCCGTCCAGGACCTGAACAAAGGGCCGGGTGCAGCGGCGTTCAACGACGTGCCGAACGCGAGCATCTCCCGTTCCGACGACCACGGCGTGACGTGGCGGAAGACCACCAGCCCGATGTTCACCGACCACGTCTTCACGACGGTCTTCTTCGCCGACTTCGGCAGGAACTACGCCGACGCCGAGGCTGCGCTAGGTGCGCAGGACGCGCGTTACGTCTACGCGTACGGGCTCGACGGCAGCTGGCGCGACTCGTACGACGACTCGGTGCCCGACCCGACGAGCCTCTACCTGGCCCGGGTCCCGCGCGGCGCGGTACAGGACCGCGCCGAGTGGGAGTTCTACACCGGTTCCGACACCCACGGCGTGCCGCGCTGGAGCCCGGACATCGGCAGGAGACAGCCGGTGCTCACCGACACCAGGCGCCAGTACCCGACCATCCGCACCTCGGACGTGCACGACCTGTCCGTCATCTCCCAGGGCGGCGTCCTCTACCTGAAGGCGCTCGACCGCTACGTCTACACGTCCTGGACCGAGTACACGTTCGAGTTCTACGAGAGCCCGACGCCGTGGGGGCCGTGGCGACTGTTCCTGACCAAGGACTTCGGCGGCTATCCGTGGTTCGGCATGGGCGGCACCTGCCCCGGGCCGAAGAACGGCGGCTACGCCACGACGATCCCGTCGAAGTTCGTGGCCGAGGACGGCAGGTCGATGTGGCTGCAGTGCAACTGGTTCGTCGGCAACGCCTGTGGCGACGCGAACTACCACTTCTCGTTGCGCAAGGTCCGGTTCGAGCCGTTCGCCCGCGCCGAGCCCGCGAACGCCCCCGACCCGGCCGACAACCTGGCGCGGACCGGGGCGGACGTCACGACGATCGAGAAGAGCGCGCACTACGGGCACGGCGCCTACTACAACGACGGCGACCGCACCGACAGCGAGGACAGCTTCGACCAGGAGGACAAGACCCTCGACTGGTGGGGCTACACCTGGTCCCGGCCGTACCTGGTCGACCGCGTCGCGTACACGACCGGCACCATGTTCGTCGACGGCGGGTGGTTCAGCGGCGACCTGAGGGTGCAGGTGCGACAGGACTTCCGCTGGCACGACGTACCCGCCGCGGCCGTGAGCCCGCCCTACCCGTACGACTCGTCGGCCGGCCCCAACAGGACGTTCACGTTCACCTTCCCCCGCACCTGGGGCGACGGCGTCCGCGTGATCGGCACGCCGGGCGGCAGCGCCCACTTCACGTCGATCGCTGAGCTGGAGGTCTACTACGACGGGCGGCGGCCCTGAGGGGGCGGCACGAAACGTGCCCCCAACGGGATTCGAACCCGCGTTGCCGCCTTGAAAGGGCGGAGTCCTAGGCCGCTGGACGATGGGGACGTCGACGCGCCTCCGCGCGGTGCCGACCGGTCAAGGATATGGGGCGTGCGCCCGGGGCGGCAAAGCGGATCGGCGGGTGCGGCGGCGCCGGCGGCCGGCGCGCTTGCCCGTCGAGGTGCCCGGCGTCGGGGGCGGCGTGGACGGCGGCAGGGTGTACGGGGTCTCCGTGCCCGTGGGGGTGGGCGAGAGCACCGGGGACGGTGACTCGCCGGCGACCTGGTTGAGCGGGCGGTTCGGCTCGGTTTCCACGTGGCGGTCGATCTGTGCCGAGGTCAGCCCCAGGCCGCCGAGGGTGATCTCGTCCCACGCCTGCAACCGCCGGGTCTCCTTGTCGAAGTACATGACGTCCAGCTCGATCGGCGTCGGCGCGCCGTGGTCGAGCGCGCGCAGGCCGGCGCCGCCGGTCGAGCCCTCCACCATCAGGCGGGTGCCGCCGGGCAGCAGCTTGGTCTCCCTGCGGTGGGTGTGACCGGCGAGTACGAGCGGTGCGAGGCCGTCCCACTGGCCGGCGATGGTCGGGTCGTGCGTCATCGCGATGTCGACCGTGCCCGCGGCCTCGATCCGCGAGCGCAGCTGTTGCCCGTACGCGACGAGCTGGGCATTGCCCTCGTCCTGGTGCGTGTTCTTGTCGGGCGTGAACCGCGGGTCGCCGATGCCCCAGAGGCGCAGGCCCGCGACCGTGCGTTCCTTGCCGTTCAGCACGACGGCGTTCTTCTGCCTGGCGACGGCCCGGACCGTGGACTCGGAGTCGTGGTTGCCCTTGACGAACACGTACGGCACGTCGAACTGGCCGATCTCGTCCGCGATCCGGTTCTCGGGGCCGCTGCCGTGGTCGGTGAGGTCGCCGGTGTCGATGATCAGCTGCGCGTGGAACTGCGCCTGGACCGAATGCAGCACGTCCCACGCCGCCGGGTTCAGGTGGATGTCGGACACGTGCAGCACACGCAGCGTGTTCGGGTCGGGGCTGTAGAGCGGCAGCGTCGACGTCGTGTCGTACAGCCTCGACACGTTGGTGACGAGCTTGGCGAGCTCCGCGCTGTACTTGCCGAAGTGGGTCGTGAGGTTCTCCGCTGTGCCGACGACACTCGGCGCGCTCGTCAGCAGACCGGTGTAGCGGGGCTGTTCGATGGCCTTCGGGTTCCACGTCGCCGCCGCGAGCGCGTACGCCACCAGCATCAGGCCGAACGCGACCAGCATGCCCTTGAGCGTCGTGCGCCAGCGCCGGAAGACCACGGCGGTGAGCAGCGCGGCGCCCAGCGCGCCGCAGACGAGCGACTTGATCGCGAGCTTGATCACCGCCGCGCGGAGGTCGGTGATCACCTCCTCCTGGAGGTACTCGAGGGTCTGCGGGTCACGGAAGATCGCCTGGACGGCCGTGACCCGGATCTCCGCGACCGACGCGTCGAGCGCGAGCGGCGAGTCGGTGGTGTCCAGCTCGATCGAGCCGAGCGGTGCGACGTCGACGAACGTGTTGCCGGTGAGGGACGGGCGGATCGAGAGGTTGGCGTTCACCGGCCCGATCGGCGCGGTGATCTGGCCGCCGACGAGCAGCCCGAACCAGGCGCCGACCAGGGCGACCACCACGACGCCCGTCCGCCGGCGCACCCGTGGCCCGGCGAGGTGGGCGAGCCGTGCCCACGCCCTCCGCAACACCTGCAACACCCGCATCACCACACCGTCTCATCCCGGACGGCCCCGGCAAAATGGGCGGGTGGAGCTGATCCGTGGTTGAGCTGACGCCGGCGCAGTTCGAGACGCTCGTCCGGGACGCGCTGGACGGGATACCCGAGGAACTCGGCGCGATGATGACCAACGTCGCCGTCGTCGTCGAGGACGACCCGCCGCAGCCCGGCCTGCTCGGTCTCTACCAGGGCGTGCCGCTGACCGAGCGTGGCCAGTGGTACGCCGGCGTCCTGCCGGACCGCATCTCGATCTACCGGAACCCCATCTGCGCCGTGTGCGACACCCCGGAGGAGGTCGAGGACGAGGTGCGCGTCACCGTCGTCCACGAGGTGGCCCACCACTTCGGCATCGACGACGAGCGCCTGCACGAGCTCGGCTGGGCGTAGCCGCCCGCCGCGCTCACCCCGGTCCGCCTGTACCCGTGCGCCGACGCGCCCGCTCCTCCAAATGATCACGGTATGTGGGTTTCCAGGACTCACCGAGCCGAGCACCTACTTCTCCCGTGTTGCAGCACGCGGGAAGTAGGCACTCGTCTCGGTAGGTTTCCTGGAACCTGACATACCGTGATCATTTGGAGAACGGCGCGCGACCGGAGCTCCGGCCGGCGCGACCGAAGCACGGCGCGCGACCGGAGAACGGCCGAGCCCGGGACCACGCCCGCCCCGCTACGTCAGGGCAGGACGAGGAGGGCGTCGCCGACCGGGCGTTCACCGGTCGCGTCGGACGGGTCGTTGATCACCTGGCCGCCGACGACCATGGTGGTCGAGCCGCCGCCGTCCAGGTTCATCGCGTCCCGCAGCCCGAGCGCGCGGGCGACGGCGCCCGCCTCGGTGATGCTGAGGCCGAGGCTCGACGTGCTGCGCCCGTCCGCGGTGACGATCACCGTACGGCCGCGGCCGTCCACGCCGACGAGCGTGCGCGGGTTGCGCTTGTGCGCCCAGCCGTAGTACCAGCTCGGGTCGCCGGGGTGCACCATGCCGTCGCGCTGCGGGGTCACGTGCAACCGCCCGTCGCGCACCAGCTCGGGACCCCCGTTCACGACATATGTCGACGGCGACGGCGAGAAGGTGTTCCCGTCCGTCGTGCGCAGCGACGACGTCACGCGCAGCCGCGAACCGACACGCGCCAGCGACTGCAACTGTGCGGCGTCCGCGCCGATCGCCTGGACGGTCCTCCCGCCCGCCGGGACGGCGCCGCCGCGCGGCGACCGCACCTCCGTCACCCGGCCGTGCGCGTCGAGCACCGCCTCGACGCCGTCGCCGGACGGCGTCGACGCGCCGTACTGCGGCGTGAACAGCACCGCCTCGTCGGCGTCGGTGCAGGTGACGTCCTGCTGCGGGTGCGCGGTCGGCTGGTCGTCCGGCGTCCCGCCGCAGTTGCGGATCAGCCCCGGCACGCGGTCGATCCCGTCGAGGACGAGCCGCCGCCCGCCGGTGCCGACGACCGCGCCCTGCCAGGTGAACCGCGTGACCGCGCTGCGCGAGCCGTCCGCGTGGAACACGAACGCCGGGCGCCCGTTCGTCGCCTCGCTCAGCAGCCTGCCGCCGTAGACGCCGAGGCCGGCGGGGTCGCCGGGCGCGCCCGCCTTCGGGTCGAGGACGAAGAAGCCCGCGTTGGTCGCCGCCGTGGCGCCGGCCGCCTGTGCGGTCGCGCTCGTGGTCTCGCGGGTCTCGATGTCGGCGCCGTACGAGCCGACCAGTCGGCCGCGGAACGCCTTCGGGTCGATCGTGAGCACGTCGACGTGCCAGGGACCGGTCGACGTCGCGCCGTCCCAGCCGGTGAACAGGGTGGAGCCGTTGAACCCGGCCGCCCTGACCTTCGCCAGGTCACCGCTCGCGTCCGCGCTCTGCGCGTACCTGCCGACGCGGACGCGCCAGCCGAGCGTGCCCGGCGTGTAGTCGCTCGTCGGGGGCGTCGTGACCCGCTCGGCCCGTGCGTCCAGCCCGGCGGCGTCGAGGTCCGCGGCGGCCTGCTCGGCATCCGCCTGCGACGAGAGGGCCGTCGCGGGCCCGTCCGGGTCGGGGTTCCCGCCCGCGGGCACGGAGACCTCGATCGTCCATGTGTCGTTCGGGTCGGCGGTGCCGCGCACGATGCGCGTGAGCGTCACGCCCGACTGCAGGGTGGTCGTGGTGCGCGTCTCGCTGAGCCCGGCGGGGCCGAGCGGCAGCGCGGACGCGGTGGCCGGTGCGGCGCCGGCCGGTGCGGTGAGGAACGCGCTGCCGGCGACGATCGCCGACGCGAGCGCGAGGCTGCGGATCGGGAGGTGAGGGGCCATAGCAAGACGGTAGGCGTCACCGCGACCGGTCACCAGCCTTGACGCTGTGCGTGACGGTGGCGTAGCGTCACTTCCGCAATTGTTTGACTAGATGTACTCAATTGGTCATCTGGTCTCAAGGAGGCGAACGACGTGCCCGCCGGCCGGCCCAGGCAGGACGCCGCCCAGCGCGTCGAGCGCGCCGAACGGATCCTCGACGCCGCGGGCGAGCTGATCCTGCGCTGGGGCTACGACAAGACCACGATCGACGACGTCGCCCGCGCGTCGCACGTCGCCAAGGGCACCATCTACCTGCACTGGCGCAGCCGCGAGGCGCTGTTCGTCGCACTGCTGCGCCGGGAACGCGTCGGCCTGCTCGCCGAGGTCGAACGGGCCCTGGCCGCCGAGCCGGATACGGCCACGCCCGCGGGCCTGCTGGCCGCGCTGGCCCGGGCCCTCGACAGGCAGCCGATCGTCCGTGCGGTGCTCGTCGGTGATCGCGAGGTCCTCGGCCGGCTCGGCCGGCACACCGCGGCCGACCCCACAGCGGCGGCCGGACGCCGTGCGTTCATCGCCTACGTCGACGAGCTCCGTGCGCACGGCCTGGTGCGCGACGACCTCAGCACGGCCGAGCAGGTCGCCGTGGTGGCCGCGGTGTTCTTCGGCTTCTTCAGCGTCACGTCGTTCCTGCCCGACGAGCTCGCCCTCCGCGAGGGCGCGCTGCAGCGGCTGGTCGGCGAGACGGTGGGCCGCACCCTCGCGCCGGCGCGCCGGCTGCGTCGCGCCGAGGTGGACGAGGTCAGCCGGATCACGATGCGGTACGTGGGCGAGTTCGCCGACCTCGCCCGGGCCGAGTACGCCAAGGTCGTCGGCGCGGACGAGGTACCGACCGGGAAGGACACCGAGTGAGCAGCACCACGGGGGAGAGCGCTCTGGTCATGGGCCTGGCCGACCCGGCCGCCGAGCTGGCCACCGTCGGCGGGAAGGGCGCGTCGCTGGCACGGCTGGCCGCCGCGGGGCTGCCGGTGCCGCCTGGGTTCCACGTCACGACGACCGCGTACGTCGATTTCGCGGCCCGACTGCACGACGCCGTCCTCGCCGCGATGGGCGAGGTCGACGCGGACACGCCGGCGACGTTCGAGACGGCGTCCGCACGCATCCGTGCGCTGTTCGCCGGGCACGAGATGCCGCAACGCACGGCCGAGGCGATCGCCAAGGCGTACGCGGAGCTCGGTGGCGACGACGTCGCGGTGGCCGTCCGGTCGTCGGCCACCGCCGAGGACCTGCCGGACATGTCGTTCGCCGGCCAGCAGGACACCTACCTCAACGTCCGCGGGCAGGCCGCGCTGCTCGAGGCGGTACGACGCTGCTGGGCCTCGCTCTGGACCGCCCGCGCGATCGGCTACCGCGCGCGCAACGGCATCGCGCCGGACGGGATCGGTCTCGCCGTCGTCGTCCAGGAGCTCGTGGCCGCGGACGCCGCCGGCGTCATGTTCACCGCCGACCCGGTCACCGGCTCGCGCGACACCGTCCTCGTGAACGCGGCGTGGGGGCTCGGCGAGGCCGTCGTCGGGGGCCAGGTGACGCCGGACGCGTACGCCGTCGACCGGTCGAGCACGGCCGTCGTCCGCAGCGACGTCGCCGACAAGACGGTGATGACCGTACGCACCGACACCGGCACCGAGGAGCGCCCGGTGCCGGAAGACCGACGCGCGCAACGGGTCCTGGCCGACGACCAGGTCGTCCGGCTCGCCGGCATCGGCCTCCGCATCGAGGCTCTCTACGGCGTACCGATGGACGTCGAGTGGGCGATGCGCGACGGCAGCTGCTACGTGGTGCAGGCGCGGCCGATCACCAACCTCGGCTCCGCGGGCGCGCCGACCGAGACGTGGAACGACAGCCTCGACGGTGACTACCTGTGGAGCAACGGCAACGTCGGTGAGGCGATCCCCGACGTGATGACGCCCATCTCGTGGTCGTTCATCAAGATCTTCTTCGACCACGCGATGCCGACGTCGTCGGTGCCCGGTTACCTCGGTTACGGCCGCATCGGCGGCCGGTTCTACATGAACCTCAGCATGGCGGCGGCGCTCGCCGGCGCCGTCGGCATCAGCATGAAGCGCTTCAGAACGTTGACCGAGCCCGTGTTCGGCAAGCTGCCGCCCGGCGTGGAGATCCCGCGGGTGCCGCTGCCGCGGCTGCGCCTCCTCCGCCTCCTGGTGCCGCGCGCGGTCCGGCTCACCGGTGACGTCCGCCGCCATCGCGGCAGGCTGCCCGAGTACCTGGCGTCGGCGGCGGAACGCAGTGAGCGGCTCAGGGCGCGTATCGCGGCCGTCGGCGACCCGTGTGCGCTCGCGGACATGTGGCGGGCCGAGATCGAGCCCTACCTGGTGGAGGCGTCGACGATGCTCGCCGTCGGCACCCGGTCCGGCGGCGTCGCGGTGCTGAACGCACCCAAGAGGTTGCGCAGGCTCGTCGGCGAGGCGGACGCGACCGCGCTGGTGTCGGGGCAGCGGCCGGGTGAGGCGAACCTCGCGAGCCTGGGGCAGCTCGTCGGGCTCGCGCAGCTCGCACGGGGTGAGATCGACCGCGCGACGTTCGCGCGCCGCTACGGCCACCGGAGCGTGCACGAGTTCGAGGTGTCGTATGCCCGCCCCGGCGAGGATCCCGCGTGGATCGACCGGCAGCTGGCCGCCGTACGGGCGCAGGAGCACGGCGTCGACGAGCTGCTCGCGCGGCAGGAGGCGGCCCGTGCGGCGGCGTGGGAACGGCTGGCGCACCGGCGTCCGCGCGACGTCGCCAGGGCGCGCCGTTGGGTGGCGCAGTGGGCGAAGGTCGCGCGGGCACGGGAGAACACGCGGTCGGAGGTGATCCGGTCGTTCTGGGTGCTGCGGGCGTACGTGCTGCGCGCCGCGGAGCTCACCGGCCGCGGCGACGACCTGTTCTTCCTGTCGCTGGAGGAGCTGCTCGACGTGCTGCGCGGGTCCCCGGCCGCGCTGGCCGCCGTGCCCGGGCGGCGTGCGACGTACGAGCACTACCGGTCGCTGCCGGCGTATCCGGCGCTGATCCGCGGCCGCTTCGACCCGGACCGGTGGGCCGCGGACCCCGACCGGCGCACCGACTTCTACGACGTGTCCGGCCCGCAGGCGCCGGTGAGCGACACCGTCACCGGCTTCCCCGGCGCCGCCGGGGTCGTCGAGGGCGTGGCGCGCGTGGTGCCGCGCGTCGAGGACGCCGACGAGCTCGCGGCGGGCGAGGTGCTGGTGACGACGGTGACGAACATCGGCTGGACGCCGGTGTTCCCGCGCGCCGCCGCGGTCGTGACCGACGTGGGCGCGCCCCTGTCGCACGCCGCGATCGTCGCGCGCGAGCTGGGCATCCCGGCCGTCGTCGGCTGCGGCAACGCGACGATGCGGCTGCACACGGGCGATCGCGTCCGCGTCGACGGCGGCAGGGGCACCGTGGAGGTCCTGGCGCCCGGAGGGTGAAGGTGCCCCTCACGCCGTGCTAGGGGGTTAGGGGTGTCAGTCATGCCGGCGGAATGGCCCGCGTCCGCGGACGACCTGGTCGTCGTGCAGCAACGGCTCGCCGCGCTCGAGCCGTCACCGTGGCGGCTGCCGGACGAGCCGGCGGTGGCCGGCTGCTTCGCGTGCTTCCCGCGCGGCTACAGCGGGCCCGGCGCCAGCGGCGACGCGGCGTGGGCGGCGGCCGCCTGCTTCCGCGGGCGGCGCCGGCTCGGCACGTCGACGGTCACGGGACGTGCCGGCGGCCCCTACGTGCCCGGCCTGTTCGCGCTGCGGATGGGTGCCCTGCTGGACGCCGGTGTGCGCGCGCTGCCCCTGCGTCCGGACGTCCTGCTCGTCGACGGGACCGGGTGCGACCACCCGCGCCGCGCCGGGCTGGCGCGGCACCTGGGCGCCGTGCTCGACCTGCCGACGGTCGGCGTCACGCACCGGCCGCTGCTGGCGTCCGGCGACTGGCCGGCCGACGAGCGCGGTGCGCGCAGCCCGGTGCTGGTGGACGGCGAGACCGTGGGGTACTGGGTGCGCACCCGCGCCGGAAGCCGGCCGCTCGTCGCGCACGCCGCCTGGGGCACCGACGCGCGGACGGCCGCAGACGTCGTCCTCGCCGCGGCGGCGCACCGTACGCCGACCCCGTTGCGCGAGGCCCGCCGCCTCGCCCGCACCGCCCGCGCCCGCGCTCGACCCGCCGGCACCGCCCTGCCGCCCGCCCCCACACCGCGGGCCGTGTAAACATGGCCGGTGGTGGCTTTACACGGGGCATGCCCCGTGTAATGCCACCACGAGCATGGTTTACATGGCGCGGGAGAAGGGGCGAGCGGGGTCACGGAGCTGTACACGTTCGGGCACGGGACGGCGTCCGCCGAGCGGATCGTCGAGCTGTTGCGCGCGGCGGGCGTCGAGCTGCTCGTCGACGTGCGCACGGCGCCGGGCAGCAGGCGGCACCCGCACGTCGCCAGGAGCGAGATGTCCGTGTGGCTGCCCGAGCACGGCATCGCCTACCGGCACGAGCCGCGGCTCGGTGGGTGGCGTCGGGCCCGGCCGGACTCGCCGGACACCAGCCTGCGTAACCGCTCCTTCGCCGGGTACGCGGCCCACATGCGTACGCCGGAGTTCCGCGCCGCCGTCGACGACCTGCTGGCCGACGCCGCACGCACGACCACCACGGTGATGTGCGCGGAGTCGCTGTGGTGGCGCTGTCACCGCAGGATGCTCGCCGACCACGTCGTCGCCGTGTGTGACGTCCCGGTCGTGCACCTGCTGCACGACGGCGACCGGCAGCGGCACACGGTGAGCGACCTCGCCCGCCGCGACGGCGACGGGCTCGTGTACGACGGCGGACAACAGGACCTGTTCGGCCGGCCGGGGGAGGGCTGATGGACCTCGTCGAGGAGACGCCGTTCCGGTATCGCATCGAGCCGCACAGCGACATGCGGGTGCCCGGCGTCGCGTTCACGTCGAAGGCGTTGCTGCCCGACGCGCAGGCCGACCGCTCGCTCGACCAGGTGGTGAACGTCGCCACGCTGCCCGGCATCGTCGGTGCGTCGTACGCCATGCCCGACATGCACTGGGGCTACGGCTTCCCGATCGGCGGTGTGGCGGCGACCGACGTCCGGCGCGGTGGCGTCGTGTCGCCGGGCGGGGTCGGGTTCGACATCTCGTGCGGCGTCCGGCTGCTCGCCGTCGACCTGTCCCGGGACGAGTTCGCGCGCGTCCGCGACGTGGTCATGGACGCCCTCGACAAGGCGATCCCGCGCGGCGCGGGCAAGGGCGCGGTCTGGTCGCTTTCCGGCGAGGGCGAGCTGCGGCGCATCCTCGCCGACGGGTCGCGGTACGCCGTCGAGCGCGGGCACGGTGTCCAGCGCGACCTCGACCGTTGCGAGGACTTCGGTGCCGTCGGCGACGCCGACGCGAGCCAGGTGAGCTCGCGCGCGATGGAACGCGGCCTCGGCCAGGTGGGCAGCCTCGGCTCCGGCAACCACTTCCTCGAGGTCCAGGCCGTCGACGAGGTGTTCGACGAGCCGGCGGCGTCGGCGTTCGGCCTGCGGCACGGGCAGCTGGCCGTGATGATCCACTGCGGCTCGCGCGGCCTCGGGCACCAGATCTGCACCGACCACGTGCGGGCGATGGAGAAGAAGATGCCGCACTACGGCATCACGGTGCCGGACCGGCAGCTCGCCTGCGCGCCCGTCGAGTCGGCCGAGGGGCGGGCGTATCTCGGCGCGATGGCCGCCGCGGCGAACTACGGCCGCGCCAACCGGCAGCTTCTCGCTCACGCGACCGTGCAGATATTCGAACGCTGCACAGGTGCTCGGCCCTACCTCGTGTACGACATCTCGCACAACCTCGCGAAGCTCGAGACGCACGAGGTGGACGGCGAACGCCGCGAGCTGTGCGTGCACCGCAAGGGCGCCACCCGCGCGCTGCCACCCGGCCACGACGAGCTGCCGTCCGACCTTCGGGCGACCGGGCAGCCCGTGCTCATCCCCGGGTCGATGGGCACCAGCTCGTACGTGCTCGCCGGTGTGCCGGGCGGGCAGGCGTTCTTCTCGACGTGTCACGGCGCCGGGCGGCTGCAGAGCCGGCACCAGGCGGCGAAGTCGATCGGCGGGAAGGAGTTGCGGCGGCAGCTGGAGGACCGCGGCATCGCGGTCCGTGGCTCGTCGCCGCGCGGGCTCGCTGAGGAGACGCCGACGGCGTACAAGGACGTGACCGCGGTGGTCGACGTGGCCGAGGGCGCGGGACTGTGCCGGAAGGTGGCGCGACTGGTGCCGGTCGGCGTGGTGAAGGGATGAGCGCAGCGAGGGAGCGCGCGTGTCGATGAGCGCCGGCGGCCATCGCGCGCTGCCGCACACCGCGGACCTCCGCATCGAGGCCTGGGCGCCGACGCGGGAGGCGTGCATCGGCGAGGCGGTGGCCGGGCTGGCCGAGGCGTTCGTGTCCGTGCCGGACGGCGTGCCCGTCTCGCGGGTACGTGCGGAGCTGGCCGCCGACACCGGCGAGGACGCGCTCGTCGCAGTGCTCGACGAGGCGATCTACCTGACGGACACGAGCGACGCCGTAGCCGTCCGCGCCGACCTGACCGCCACCGCCGGCGGCGTACGCGTCACGTTCGACACCGTCCCGCTCGACCGTGTCGAGCTGGTGGGTGCGGTGCCCAAGGCCGTCACCCTGCACCGCCTCCGGCTGACCGAGGACGCCGGCGGCTGGACCTGTTCGGTCGTCGTCGACGTATGACTCGGGCTGGGGACCCCCACTGTGCTCCCGGCCCCGTCCGGGGACCCCGCTCGTGGCCATGACCCCGATGGGGGTCCCCAGCCGGGGTCAGCGGGCGTCGGGGGCGCCGGTGAGCTCGAGGCTGCGGGCCCACAGTTGCCTGCGGGCGTCCGGGTCGTACGCCTGGTCGTCGACGCGGGACTCGCGGGTGCGGTCGAAGAACCGGCCGGTGACGCCGTCGAGCGCGGGGTCGGACACGAGCCGGACGACGGACCCGACGCCGGTCTCCAGCGTGTCGACCGAGCTGCCGCGTTCCCGCAGCACCATCTTGGTCGGCATGAACGTGCCCGGGTGCAGCGCGTTGACGGTCACCTCGTCGTCCGCGAGCCGCTCGGCGAGCTCCATCGTGAACAGGATCTGCGCCAGCTTGCTCTGCCCGTACGCGCGGACGCCGTCGTAGCCGCGTTCGAGCATCAGGTCGTCGAAGTCCAGCGGGTACTGGCCGAGCGAGGCGACGTTGACGATCCGCGCCGGCGCGCTCCTGCGCAGCAGTGGCAGCAGTTCCAGGGTCAGCAGGAACCCGGCCAGGTAGTTCACCGCGAACCGCAGTTCGTGACCGTCCGCGCTCTCCCTGCGGTCGTGCCCGTCCGGTTCGCCCGAGCCGATGCCGGCATTGTTCACCAGCACGTCGAGCCGGTCGGTACGCCGCCGCACCTCGTCGGCGAGCGCCCGCACCCGGTCGAGCGAGGCGAGGTCCGCGCGCACCGTCTCCACGGCGCTGCCGGTCGCCCGCTCGATCTCCTCCGCCGTGCGCCGTAACCGCTCCTCGTCGCGCCCGTGGGCGAGCACGCGCGCGCCGTCCGCGGCGAGTCGTTCGGCCACCGCCCGGCCGAGGCCGTCGGTGGCGCCGGTCAGCAGGATTGTTCGTTCCGCCATGCCGCCACGCTAACCACATTCAGGTCGGCGTCGACGCCACCGCGATCGCCCCGTGCGCGAGGCTGCCCAGGTACAGCGTCCCGGCACGCTCTCGAACGCCCGTCACCATGTGGTAACCGCCGGAGGTCTGCAGGTCGTGCACGACGACGCCGTCGCGGTCGACGGCGACGACCCACGTCGTGCGTCCCTCCAGCCGTTCCTGCAACGCGTCGGGCAAGGCCCAGACCGCCTTGCGCAGCAACGGGTTTCGTGGCGAGACGAGGTCGAGCAGCACATTGCGCGGGCTGGCCAGTGCGATCCACAGCAGCCCGTCCCCGCCCGTCGACATGTTGTCCGGGAAGCCCGGCAGGTTGTCGACCAGCACGTCCGACGTGCCGGCGCGCTCGCCGCCGAGCCAGTGGCGCGTGACACGGTACGCCGACGTCTCGGCGACCGCGACGTACGACTCGTCCGGCGCGAGTGCGACGCCGTTCGCGAACGCCAGCCCGTCGAGCAGCACGTCGACGGTGCCGTCCGGGTCACGCCGCAACAGCCGACCGGTGCACGAATGCTCCAGGATCTCCGCTCGCCAGTGGGCGATGCCGAACCGCCGCGACGAGTCGCTGAAGTACACGGTGCCGTCCGACGCCACCGCGGCGTTGTTGCAGAACAGCATGCGCGACCCGCCGACCTCGCCGACGAGATCGTCCACCCTGCCGGTCGCCGGGTCGACGCGCAGCAGACCACGGATCGCGTCGCACACGAGCAGCCGGCCGTCCGGCAGTGTCTCGATGCCGAGCGGACGGCCACCGGTGTCGGCGACGGTCTCGACCCGGTGGGCGGCCGGGTCGACGCGTTGTACCCGCCCGTCCTCGACACCGGTGAACAGCATTCCGTCGGCCCCGATCGCGACGTCCTCGGCACGGTCGCCGGCGACCGGCACGACCTCGTCGAGTGCCCACGCGCGCGGGCCGCGGCGCCGCCCGGCGCGCGCGGGCGCGCGTGGCGGCCGCCACCTGCGCGGCGCGATGGCGGGACGATCCATGGCCTACGCGAGCAGCCGCTCGATCAGCTCCGGGTCGTCGGGGAACATCCCGGCGGCCGGCAGCCGGCGCAGCAGCTCCTTCCAGCCGTCGTGCGCGGCGAACGGTGCCGCGAGCACCTTGCGCGCCCGCTCCACGTCGCCGCTCATCGCGACGCCCAGGCCGAACCAGAACGCGGGCTCCACGTTCGCGATGGACGCCGACTCGGCCTTGGCGTACTCGGCCGTCGCGGTGGCGTGGACGCCGCGGAGCCCGGCCTGCTCGGCGCGGTCGATCGCGTCGTAGGCACGCCGCATCTGGACGAGCCGGCGGAGCTCGGTGAGCGGCTCCGGGTGGTCCTCGACCCGCAGGTCGACGCGGCGGTCGAGCCACGGCTTGCCGGTCGGGTCGCCCGAGACCACGACGATCGCCGCGGACTGCCGGCCGCGGATGTCGCCGCCCTCGGCCTCCGCGGCGTCCAGCGCGGCGAGCATGCGGTCGGTCAGGTCGCCGGACGCCGTCTCGTAGGCGCGCAGCATCGCGTCGGGCACCGTGTCGCGCAACATCATGTTCGACTGCACCGACACGCCGTCGCCCAGCCGGTGCCCGGCCTCGCGGATGCACATCGCGCCGGTGTGCGCCGCCACCCGGCCCTGGGCGTCGACCATGGCGACCTGCCGGTGCGCCGACTTGTCGTCGGCCTCGATGAGTGCCCCGAGCGCCTCCGCGGGCGGCTCGCCGGCGCGCATCCGCTCCAACCCGAGCGGGCCGTAGGACGTCTCCACCTGCGCCTGCGTCGCGACGGCGCCCACGGCCGCCTCGACCCACGGCACGATCGGTCCCACAGAGAAGAAGTGCGACTGCACCGCACAGCCGAGTTCGCCGGTCTGCGCGTCGCGCGCCACGATCGAGTACGTCATGCTCCCGCCTCCGTGGTCATCGTCCGTCGTTGTTCAGCCGGTCGGCGAGAGCATGGGAGCAGTGCAGATGATTCACTCGCTGGCGCTCGCTCATGCTCAGGGACGATACCCAGCCGGCGCGCCGCGGACGAGTGCCGAGAGCGAAGCCGGGTCGGTGAGTACGCGGTGGACTGTGAGCCCTGCCGCGCCCCGGACCGCGGCATCGGGGCCGAGCCGCGACACCTCGACCCGGGTGGGCGCCCAACGGGCCGCCATCGCGTCGCGGCGCAACGACTCGGTGAACGGCTCGACCAGCCACGGCGCGAGCCGCGAGTAGATGCCGCCGAGGACGACGGTGTCGACGTCGAGGACGTTCACGGCACCGGCGACGCCGCGGCCCAGTGCCTCGCCTGCCCGGGCCACGGCGCGGGCGGGGCGTGTCCGGCCCGCCTCGAGCGCCGCGAGCAGCTGGGCGAGCGAGCCGTCCGGGCGGCCGGTGCTCGTCGTCGGCCGGGCGGCGACGCCGGCCGCGCGCAGGATCGCCTCCTGGCCGCAGTACCGCTCCAGGCACCCACGCCCGCCGCAGCCGCACTCCGGGCCGCGCGGGTCGATCGACAGGTGGCCGATCTCGCCGGCGAACCCGTGTGATCCCCTGGCGATCGCACCGTCGCGGACGATGCCGGCGCCGACGCCGATCTCGCCGGAGACGTGCAGGTAGTCGCCCCACCCCGCGCCGTCGCCGAACCAGAGCTCCGCCGACGCAGCGAGGTTGGCCTCGTTGTCGAGCACGACCTGCCGGGGGTCGATGCCGAGCGCGTCACCCAACTGCCTCGCGACGTCGACGTCGTGCCAGCCGAGGTTCGGTGCGTGCAGCAGCACGCCGGCGTCCGGGTCGACCAGGCCGGGCAGGGCGACGCCGACGCCGCCGACGGTGAGGCCCTGGGCCGCCGCGGCGTCCCACGCCTGCCCTGCGACGTCCGCCAGGCGGGCGAGCGTGCGCCTGGGCGAGCGCCGGTCGACGGTGGCGTCGACGCGCTGGAACCTGGTCTGCCTGGCCAGGTCGACGACGCAACCGGACAGGTAGTCGACGTTGACCTCTAGCCCGAGCCCGGCACACCCGGCGCCGTCGACGACGAGGACGCTGCCGGGGCGTCCCGCGTCCCCCGCCGTGCGCCGGCCCGGCTCGGCGACCAGCCCCCGGGCGAGGAGGTCCGCCGCGAGGCTCGACACCCCCGCCTTGGTGAGCCCGACCGCGGCCGCGATCTGCGCGCGGCTGCTCGGCCCCGCGTCGGCGAGGTGGCTGAGCACACGCCCGAGGTTGTGCCGCCGGACGCCGAGGGGTCGCACCGAGTTCGTCATCGAGTCGGATCGTACCGCTCGTGAACTCTCGTGATTCCCTTTTCCACTCGGCTGCCCGGTCTTGACAGGCCGCGTCGAGAACCCGTTTAGTTAAGACCGTTGACTAAGTGTTGGAGGCGAGCGCCATGACCCTTCCCGCAACTCCGACGCCGGCGCCGGAGCACAGGTTCTCGTTCGGGCTGTGGACCGTCGGGCACCAGGGCCACGACCCGTTCGGCGCAGCGGTGCGGGCGCCGCTCGACCCGGCGGAGACGGTGCGGCGGCTCGCGGATCTCGGCGCGTGGGCCGTCTCGTTCCACGACGACGACCTGGTGCCGCCCGAGCTCGACGCCTCCGAGCGCGAGGCGCGGCTCGCGCGGTTCCGCAAGGCGTTGGACGAGACCGGGATGGTCGTCTCGATGGGCACGACGAACCTGTTCTGGAACCCCGTGTTCAAGGAGGGCGCGTTCACCGCGAACAGCCGGGCGGTGCGCCGGCTCGCGCTCGCGAAGACGATGCGCGCGATCGACCTCGCCGCGGAGTTCGGCGCGCCCACCTACGTCTTCTGGGGCGGCAGGGAGGGTGTCGAGACGATGGCGGCGAAGCCCGCGGGCGACGCGCTCGACCGATACCGCGAGGCGATCGACTTCCTCTGCGCGTACGTCACGGACAAGGGCTACGGCATGCGGTTCGCGCTGGAGCCCAAGCCCAACGAGCCGCGCGGCGACACGTTCCTGCCGACGGTCGGCCACATGCTCGGGTTCATCGAGCGGCTGGAGCAGCCGGACATGGTCGGTGTCAACCCGGAGGTGGCGCACGAGACGATGGCCGGGCTGTCCTTCTACCACGGCGTGGCCCAGGCGCTCTGGGCCGGGAAGCTGTTCCACATCGACCTGAACGCACAGAAGATCGGCCGCTACGACCAGGACCTGCGGTTCGGTTCCGAGGGCATCAAGGACGCCTTCTTCCTCGTCCGGCTGCTCGAGTCGGCCGGCTACGACGGTCCGCGGCACTTCGACGCGCGGCCGTACCGCACCGAGAGCGGCGACGGCGTGTGGGAGTTCGCCGCCGGCTGCATGCACACCTACCTCGCCCTGGCGGAGGCCGCGAAGCGGTTCGACGCCGACCCGGACGTGCGCGCCGCGGCGGAGGCGGCCGGTGTGTTCGAACTGGCCGAGCCGACGGTGGGTGCGTACTCGGCCGCGGCCGCCGACGAGGTGCGTGCCGAGTCGCCCGACACGGCCGAGCTCGCGGCGCGGTGCTACCACGACGAGCGCCTCGACCAGCTCGTGATCGACACCATCCTCGGCCTGCGCTGAGGACTCGCGTCACCGCCGGCCGACGAGCATCGCCGTCGGCCGGTCCGTGGTGACGACCAGGGCCTGGCCGGCGCCGAGCGGCGCGGACGTCGCGACGCCGTCGAACGGAACCAGGCGCCCCACGGTCCTGCCCGTCCGCGCGTCGAGCACGATGACCAGGTAGCCGTCCTCCCTGACCTCTCGCGGGATCAGCGGGTTGTGGCCGCCGGGACGGGTCAGCAGGACCACCGCGTCGCGACCCACGTCGACGCCCGGCGTCGCGTCGCCCGGTGCCTTGAAGGTCCATAGTCGCCGGCCGCTGCCGGCGTCGACCGCGGTGAGGTCGGGACCGTCGCGGTAGACGACGACGTTCTCGCCGGGCACGCCGATCTTGTGTTGCCCGTGCGCCGTGGCGGAGAACGCCACCTCCGCGAGCTTCCGCCACCTCCCGTTGCGCAGGTCGACGGTCACGCTCCGCCCGTCCGGCGCCTCCGCGTACATGCGGGTCTCGGTGAGGAGCGAGGGAGTCAGCACGCCGCCGCGCTCGTTGCAGGGGAGACCGGTCGCGTGCCACGCCTCCCGCCCGTTCCGCTCACCGACCACGGTGCAGCCCTCGTCTGTGCGTCCCGTGAAGATCGCGAGGTCGCCCACCAGCCCGACCGCACCCCGTTCGGTTGGGAGGGATCCGGGGCCGGCCGAGGCGGGTCGCCTGCCGAGCACCCGGCCGTCCGCGGCGGCCAGCGTCACGTACTCGCCGCCGGCCACGTCGACCACGACCTCGGGCACCGGGCCGGCCTTGTCGGCGCCGGGGAACGGAACCTGGTCCTCGAACCAGGTCTCGGTACCGACCCGTTGCCATGCCACAGACCCGGTTCGGTCGATGCCCGCGTACCGGCAGTCCTTCCGTCCGCAGGTCCGGAAGACCGCCACGCCGTCCGCGACGGCCATGACCTTGGGTGCAGTCGTCCTGTCGTGCATGCCCAGAGCGCGGCGCCACGACGTGCCCTCGAGTCGCCAGAGCCGCCGGCCGTCCGCCGCGTAGTACTCGCCCGAGGACCGACTGCTGAGCACCATCGAACCGTCGCCGGCCAGGTCGCCCGTGACGCGGATGCCGCCGACGGAGAACAGCTCGCGGCCGGTCGACCGGTCGAGGACGCGGAACCCGCGCAGCGTCTCGTACAGGTAGATCCGGCCGTTCAGCGGGACGAGCTCCTCCCACCGGGTCGGCACGTCGGTGCTCCACCGCACAGAGCCGTCCGTCGTGACGTAGCGACCGACCGCCGGTACGGCGGCGATCGCCACCGCGACCACGACGGCGACGCCCGCGGCCAGCAGGGCCCGTAACGCCCGCCGCCCGACGCGTGCGGTCAGCCGGTAGGCGAACAGTGCGAACGCCAGTGCCGCGACCGCGGCTCCGATCAGGTACGGCCACAGGGACGGCTCCGCCACTCCCCAGAAGAGCAGCAGGAGCGCGAGCGCGACGAGGCCGGCGGGACCCGCGTACGCCGACGCAGGCGGGCGCACGGCCGTGGAGTCGATCTTGGTCACGTGCGGAGCGTAACGGTCGTCGGCCGGGCGCCCTATCCTCCATGGGCATGGAGGACGTGCGGCAGACCGATGCGGACCACGAGTTCGCCGAGCACCGCGGACTGCTGCAGGCCGTGGCCTACCGCGTGCTGGGCAGCGTCACCGAGGCCGAGGACGTCGTACAGGACGCCTGGCTCCGGTGGCGTCGCGTGGACACCGCGACCGTCGAGGACGCCGAGGGCTATCTGGTGCGCGTGGTCACCAGGCTGGCGATCGACCGGTTGCGGAGCGCGCGGGTGCGGCGGGAGTCCTACGTCGGCCCGTGGCTGCCCGAGCCGATGCTGACCGCGCCGGACGTCGCCGACGACGTGCTGCTCGCCGAGTCGGTCTCGACCGCGATGTTGCTCATCATGGAGAACCTGTCGCCGACGGAACGGGCGGTCTTCGTGCTGAGCGAGGCGTTCGGTTACCGGAGCACCGAGATCGCCCGGATCACCGGGCGGAACGAGGCGGCGGTGCGGCAGATCGCGCACCGCGCGAAGCGGGCCGTCGAGGCGCGGCGACGCCGCTACGACACCGATCAGGAGACCAGGCAGCGGGTCACCGAGCTGTTCCGCGACGCCTGCCTCGGCGGCGACGTGCGGGCGTTGCTCGAGATCCTGGCCCCGGACGTGACGATCGTGAGCGACGGCGGCGGCACGACCGGTGCGCCGCGCAAGCCGATCCACGGGCGGGAGTACGTGGCGAAGGCCATCGTCGTCCTCGGCAGGCGCCGGCCGGACGACTCGCGCGCTCGGGTGGTCCAGCTCAACGGCGGCCCCGGGATCGTCGTCCACTCCGGGCGTACCCCCGTGCTGGCGATCACCCTGCACCTGGTGGACGGCGAGGTCGAGACGGTCCACGTGGTCAGCAATCCGGAGAAGCTGCGCGCCCTCGCGCTATGACCGGCGTCACACCCTGGCCCGTCACGTTCCGTCCGGGTGCCTCGTCCGTGGGGCGACCGATCCTCGCTCTCCGGAAAGGACGTCGATGTTCGCCGTCTACCTCGCGGTCACCCTCGCCGCCGCGGCTGTCACCGGCTCGGCCGGCGTCATGAACCTCATCGGCCACGACTACCCCAAGCGCCAGGCCGAGCAACTGGCCCTGCCGTCCTCCAGCGTGATCCCGTTGGGCATCCTGCTCGGAGCGGGCGCGGTCGGCCTGCTCGCCGGGATCGTCGTGCCGGTGCTGGGGACGCTCGCCGCCGCAGGTCTCGTGCTGTACTTCGTCTGCGCCCTCGGTGCCCACATCCGCGTCAGGGACCGCCATCTCGGGCCCTGGGCACTGTACTTCTGCCTGGTCGCGGGCGCGCTCGTCGTGAACGTCACGTATCACGGCATCTACTGACCGGTCGGCGGTCGCTGTGCCACGATCGCCGGATGGACTTCCAAGACGTGGTACGCCGTCGCCGCTCGGTCCGCCGCTACGACCTGAGCCGCCCCGTCCCGCCCGAGGTGACCGACCGGATACTGCGCAATGCACTCAAGGCGCCGTCGGCCGGGTTCTCCCAGGGATGGGGCTTCCTCGCCCTGGACACGCCTGAGGACGTCGCACGGTTCCGTGCCGCGGCCACGCCGGAGCAGGACGCCGACAACTGGTTCGCGGCAAAGGTGGAAGCGCCGCTGATCGTGGTCGCGCACTCGAACAAGTCCGCCTACCTGGAGCGGTACGCGCAGGCCGACAAGGGTCACGCGGACCGGACGGAGAGCTGGTGGCCGGCGCCGTACTGGGACATCGACGCGGGGTTCGCGTCCATGCTGATGCTGCTCTCCGCGATCGACGCCGACCTCGGCGCCTGCTTCTTCGGCATCCCCGTCGACCGGCACGGTCACTACCGCGCTGCGTTCGGCGTACCGCCCGAGTTCACGCCGATCGGCGCGATCTCCATCGGCTACCCCGCCGAGCCGGCCCGCCCGATCAGGTCGGGCCGCAAGGCCCCGGCCGAGGTGCTGTACCGGCACGAGTGGGGGACGCCGGCCCTCGACGGACGCAGAAATACATCTTTGTAATTCATTGAATCACACCGCTGTAATTTCTCTCCGCGTGAATACCAGTGGGAAGAGATGACACCAGTGTAGTTTCTGTGAATAGTGTGACTGGTGTTTCCCTTGCGACGGAATGTTGCTAATCTCCGAGACCGCAAGGTCACGGTGGGTGCGTGACGGCGAACCTTTTCCGGGTGCGAGGGGGTCGGTCGTGAGCTGGGGACGGCGAGGAGGGAGCCGCGTCCGGCGGTTTTTCCGTGCGGGTGCGGCCATCGGCCTTTCCGTGCTGCTCGTGGGCTCGATCGGCCTGCCCGCCGGCGCTGCGCCGAAGTATCCGAGCAAGAAGGAAGTCGACAAGGCCAAGCACGCCGCCGAGTCGAGTGCGGGTTCCGCCGCGGCGATGAAGAAGAAGCTGGCCGCCGCGCAGGCGACGCTGGCGAAACTCGACGACCAGGCGGAGACCGCGGTGGAGGCGTACAACGGCGCCCTCGTCCGGCTCGCCGCGGCCAAGAAGGCCTATACGCAGGCAAGGCAGCGCGCGGCCGACAGCGCGCAGTCGGTCGAGCAGGCGCGCAAGCGGATCGGCAACGTCGCGAGCACCGCGTACGCCGGCGGCGGCGTCGCGCAGTACGTCACGATGTTCGCGGGGAAGGACCCGCAGTCGGTCCTCGACTCCGCGGGCACGATCACCGCGCTGGGCCAGCAGACCTCGGGTGAGCTCGACAAGTTGAAGGCCGCGAAGGTCGTGCAGAACGTCCTGCGCCGGCAGGCTGCGTCCGCCCTGAGTGCGCAGCGCAAGGAGACCGCGCGCGTCGCGGCCGCCAAGAAGGTCGCCGAGCAGAAGGTCGCGGCGCAGCAGAAGGTGATCGGCTCCGTGGCTGCCCTGGCCTCGAAGCTGGCGAAGCAGGCCGACGCCGACGCGGCGCAGGCGAGCAGCCTCGCCGAGAAGCGGCGTCGCGGCATCGCCGCCGCCAAGGCGGAGGCCGCGCGCAAGGCGGCGCTGGCGGCGAAGAAGGCCGCCGAGGCCGCGGCCGCGGCGGCACACCACCACAACGGGGGCGGTGGCGGACACCACTACAACCCGCCCTCGTTCGGCCACGGCGTCAACGGGGTGATCCGGTTCGCGCGGGCACAGCTCGGCAAGTGGTACCTGTGGGCGGCGGACGGCCCGGACCGATACGACTGCTCCGGCCTCACCATGCGCGCCTGGCAGCAGGCCGGCGTGAGCCTGCCGCACTGGAGCGTCGGCCAGTGGTACGCCACCCGCCGGGTGTCGCTGGGCAACCTGCGCAGGGGAGACCTGGTGTTCTACGCGAACAACACGTCGAACCCGAACAGCATCCACCACGTCGCGCTCTACATCGGCGGCGGGCGGATGATCGAGGCTCCGCACACCGGTGCCCAGGTGCGCATCTCGAGCATCTGGCGTCCGGGCCTGATCGGCGCCGGCCGCCCCTAACCCGTACGGGCACCCGGCGCCCGTGGTCATCAGGCCGCCCGTAGGTCACTGCCGGTCGCCCGTCTCCAAATGATCACGGTATGTCAGGTTCCACGGCTCACCGAGACGAGTACCTACTTGCCGCGGCCTGCAGCACGCGGGAAGTAGGTGCTCGGCTGGGTGGGTTCCCCGGAAACCTACATACCGTGATCATTTGGATCACGGCGGCGGCCGCCGCGGGACGCGCCTGACCAGGGGCGCTAGCCGAGGCGGTGCACCGCCAGTTGGGCGCCGCCGGCGCACACGAGGACGCTGCCAGTGACGTAGCCGTTCGTGGCCATCGCGACCACCGCGTCGGCCACCTCCTCGGGCCTGCCCACCCGGCCGGCCGGGATCATGCCCCCGTACTGCCGGAACAGCTCGGCGCGCTGCTCGTCGGGCAGGCCGCTCCACCACGGCGTGTCGATGACGCCGGGCGAGACGGCGTTCACCCGCAACGGCGCCAGTTCCGCGGCGAGCGGTGGCACCATCGCCTCGAGCGCTCCGTTGATCGCGGCCAGTCCGGCCGTGCCCGGCATCGCCGCCTGCGCGGAGGCGGCGCCGATGAACGTGACCGAGCCGTCCCGGCGCAGCCGGGGCAGGGCGGCCTGCAGGGTCCGTAGGTGAGCCCAGTACTTCCCGTCGAACGCCGCCCGCAGCTCGTCGAGGTCGAGCGTCGCGACGGGCCCGGCGCCGAGCGAGCTGCTGACGGCGAGGACCAGGTGGTCGTAGCTGCCCTCGTCCGCGAAGAGCGCGCGGAGGTCGTCCGCCGAGGTGGCGTCGACCTGCCGGGCCGTGACCTTGCCGCCGATCCGCTCCGCGGCGGCAGCCAGCTTCTCGCGGGTCCTGCCGGTGATGACGACCTCGGCGCCCGCGGCGGCGAACCGGGCCGCCGTCGCCTCGCCGATGCCTGAGCCGCCGCCCATCACCAGAACCCGTCGTCCGTCGAGTGACATGTGTGAACCTCGGATCTTGTCGAGTCGAACCGTCTCGACAATTCTTTGTCGAGACAGCGCGTCTCGTCAAGTGGTATCGTCGGTTCGTGCCGAGAACCGGTGGAGCCGCGCCCCGTCCGCACACGGGCAGGCGGCGCAACGAGGCCGCACGGCAGGCGATCCTCGCCGCCGCGGCGGACCTCGTCGGGCGCCCGGGCGCCGAGCTGACGGTCGACGCGATCGCGGCGGCCGCCGGCGTCGGGAAGCAGACCATCTACCGGTGGTGGCCGTCGAAGTACGCGATCCTCCTCGAGGCGATGGTCGAGCGCGCACGTGCCGTCGTGCCGGTCCCGGACACGGGCACGCTCGACGGCGACCTCACCGCGTTCCTCGAGGCGACCTTCGCCGGAGCGAGGGAGCGGCACACCGCCTCGATGCTGCGGACGCTCATGGCCGAGGCGCAGCGCGACCCGAAGGCGGCCGGGGTGCTGCGCGAGTTCACCGAGGCCCGCCGCGCGGCGCTGCGCGACGTCGTCGAACGCGGCCGGGAGCGAGGCGAGACGGCGCCCGACGCCGACCTCGACCTCCTGGTCGAGCAGGTCTTCGGCGTCCTCTGGTACCGCATCATGGTCGGCCATGCGGCACTCGACGCCGCGTCGGCGAGGCGGCTGGCGGCGGCTCTGCTCCGGCAGGTGGCCCGGCTCCCCGAATGAGCTGGCCGCGCGGGGCGGGGAGCGAGGGGCCGGTGCGGGTCAGCCGGTGAAGCGGGCGCGGGACGCGACGACCTCGTCCTCGGCCTCGGCGCGGCCGACCCAGGTGGCACCCTCGACGGACTTGCCCGGCTCGAGGTCCTTGTAGACCTCGAAGAAGTGCTGGATCTCCAGCCGGTCGAACTCGGGGACGTCGTCGATGTCGCGGACACCGTCCTGCCGGACGTCACCGGCGGGGACGCAGAGCACCTTGTCGTCCGGGCCCTTCTCGTCGCGCATCCGGAACATCCCGATCGGCCGGCAGCGGATCAGGCAGCCGGGGAACGTGGGCTCGGGGAGCAGCACGAGCGCGTCGAGCGGGTCGCCGTCCTGGCCCAGGGTGTCCTCGATGAACCCGTAGTCGGCCGGGTACTGGGTGGCGGTGAACAGCGTGCGGTCGAGCCGGATGCGCCCGGTCTCGTGGTCGAGCTCGTACTTGTTCCGCTGCCCCTTGGGGATCTCGACCGTGACGTCGAACTCCACGCGTCCCTCCGTTCGTCCTGGTCAGCGTAGGGCACTACGCTCGCCTCGCAGCTCGTAGGGGACGAGGAGACAGTGGCGACGCGAGGCGAACCGACGGGACTGGGCTGGCCTGCTCCGGACCCGGCGAACGGGCAGGCGCCCGGCGAGGCGACCGGCCTGGGCTGGCCGGGCGCGGGGACTCCCTCACCCGGGCGGCCGACCGGGCTCGGCTGGCCGGACGCAGCGGATTCGGACGGCGCGGAGCCGGACGCCGCCGGCCCGGCGGCCACGGCTGCGCCGGCGACCGGGGAGCGGGCCACCGCGGCGCCGGAGCCGGCACCCGCGCCGGCCGCGGCGGAGCCCACGGCCGGGCCGCGGCGCCGCCGGCGCTGGCTGGTCGTCACCGCCGTCGCCGTGGTCGTCGTGGTCGCCGCCGCGGCCGCCGTCGTCGGCTACGGCCCGGAACGCCTGCGCGCGTTCGGCAGCACCGTGTCGCCGACGCCCACGCCCACCGTGCCCAGCCCGACCCCGACCACCGTTCCGCCCGCGCTCGCCACGCCGGCCGCGACCGCCACGCCGGACGCCGCCGCCGTGCGCAGCAGGCTCGCCGCGCTGCTGGCCTCGAAGGACCTCGGCAAGGGCTTCGGCGGCTACGTCGTCGATCCCGTCACCGGCGCCACGCTGGCCGGCCGTCGGGGCAACGCCGCCGTCACGCCCGCGTCCACCGCGAAGCTCGCCACCACCTCGGCCGCGCTCGCGTCGCTCGGGCCGGACGCCAGGTTCACGACCAGGGTGGTGCGCACCAAGGGCGGCGTCACGATCGTCGGCGGTGGCGACCCGACCCTGCTCGGCCCGGGCAGGCAGCCGGCGCTGCCGGCGTACCCCAGGTACGCGCGCCTCACGGCGCTGGCCGCGCAGACGGCGAAGGCGCTGAGGTCGTCGGCCGGGAAGGCCGGCGGGGTGCGGGTCCGCGTCGACGACTCGCTGTTCAGCGGCCCCCGGCTCGGCCCGGGCTGGAAGCCGAACTACGTGCCGGAGGGCAGCGTCGCGCCGGTCGACGCGCTCATGATCGACCACGGCCGGGCCGACCCGCGCCGGTCCAACCGCGTCGCCGACCCGGGCCTGGCCGCGGGCGACGCGTTCGCCGCGCTGCTGGCGAAGCACGGCGTGGCGGTCAAGGGAAAGGTGGCGAGGAAGAAGGCGGCGCCCGACGCCCCCACGCTCGCGCAGGTGCAGTCGCCGACGGTCGGTGAGCTGGTCGAGGAGACCCTCACCAACAGCGACAACGACATGGCCGAGGCGCTGGCCCGCCACGTCGCCCTGAAGGAGGGACAGCCCGCCTCGTTCGCCGGAGGGTCGGCCGCGGTCCACACCGTGCTGGCCCGGCTCGGCATCGCGTCCGGGATCAGCCTGAAGGACGGCAGCGGGTTGTCGCCCGAGGACCGCGTCACGGCCCGGGCCCTCGCGCGCGTGCTGCAGTTGGCCGCGTCGGGGAAGCACCCGGACCTCGGCTCCGTGCTCACCGGCCTGCCGGTCGGTGGGTACACCGGGACGTTGACCGACCGGTTCGCGCAGGCACGCGGGGGCGTCGGCGTGGTGCGGGCCAAGACCGGCACGCTCGACGGGGTCAGCGGCCTGGCCGGCTACGTGCTGGACAGGGACGGCCGGGTGATCGTCTTCGCCTTCGTCGCGAACGGGTTCCCGATGGCCAGGGCGGCGCAGGCCCACCTCGCCCTCGATCGGCTCGCCGCGGCACTCGCCTCCTGCGGCTGCAGCTAGCCCCGCGTGCCGTCCTTCACCGAGCGCAGCAGCCGGCTGAGGTAGCGGTCGAAGGCGCCGGACACGTCGCGGCCGGCCGGGGTGTGCCACAGCTGGACCGGACGCGCGACGCCCTGCGCGGCCTGGACCACCGAGCGCTCGGGCACCGGCGGCGTGAGCACGAGCGGGCCGAACAGCTGACGCAGCTCGTCCAGCCGGAACCGGTGCTCGGGCGAGCGTTCCCTGAACCGGTTGACGACGACGCCGAGGGGCTGGAGGCCGGAGTTGTGCGCACGCCGCTCGTCCTCGATGGCGCGCAGGGTGCGCTCCGCGGCGTGCACGGTGAACAGGCTGGGCTCGGTGACGACGAGCGCCCGCCGGCTCGCCACCAGCGCGCTCCTGGTGAGCTGGCCGAGCGAGGGCGGGCAGTCGATCAGCACGACGTCGTACTGGCGGTCCAGCCGGTCGAGCACGTGGGCGAGCCGCCGCAGGTCGGACGTCGAGGGCTCCGGCACGTCGTGCTGCTGGGTGCCGTCGTCGCCGGGCAGCACGTCGAGCTGCCCGCTCGGTGCCTCGGCGTCGCCGACCAGCCAGCCGCTCGGCCGGATCGCGCTCGCGGGTGAGCGGCGGCCGTCGGCGAGCACGTCGGCGACCGTGAACTCGCCGGGCTCGACGTCCAGGCCGAGCGTGGCGTTGCCCTGCGGATCGAGGTCGACGACGAGCGTGGACAGGCCGCGTTCGAGCGCCGCGCCGGCGAGGCCGAGGACGAGGGTCGTCTTGCCTGCGCCTCCCTTGAGGCTGAGCACGCTGAGTACCCGCACGCCCATGACCATAGCGGGACCGCGGCAGGATCCCTAGTAGCCAGGTGGCCGCCCGCCGGGGAACGGGGGCTGCTGCGGCGCCGGTGGCCCGCCCGCCTGCGGGTACGCCGGCGTGGTCCGCTCCCGCCCGAACAGCGCGATCAGGATCAGCACCCAGCCCGCGATGAGCAGCAGCGTCTCCACCGCGCCGAACAGCCCGCTGAGCGCCGCGTACAGCGAGACGGGCCACCTGTGGGACACGCGCAGCTGCGGCCCGGCGATGTTCCAGACGGTCCCGATCAGCCCGTCGACGATCAGCACCGCGAAGCCGATCGCGGCGAACGTCGACCGCCGCGGATGCCGGCCGCGCGTGACCAGGGCCAGGATCAGCCCGGTGACGAAGACGAGCACGGGGATGAAGGTGAACAGGCCTGCGGCGGCGTACGACATGACGTCCTCTCGGCGGTCAGGGCCGGCTCAGGGCCGGACCAGGGTAGCTTTCCGCCCCACGCGCGGGCCGTGCAAAGTACGTTTGGGGCATGAGTGACGAAATGATCGACTGGGGCCTGGCGGTCTCGACGGGCACCCGGTTGGTGCGCCCCGGCCCACAGGTGAGCAGGGACGAGGCGCGGCAGGCCGTCACCGAGCTCCGGGCGCTGTCAGGCGAGGCGGAGCACCATGTCAAGGCGTTCACGGGGATGGGTGAGCCCACCCGGCACAGCCCCGCCGCGATCGTCGACCGGCCCGGCTGGATCAAGGCGAACGTGGACGGGTTCCGCGTCGTCCTCGACCCGGTCGTGCAGCGGATGTCGAGGCAGGCCACGCAGTCGTTCGGCGGCACCCTCGTCACGGCGGTCGGCTCCCGCGTCACCGGGCTGCAGGTCGGCACGGTGCTGGCGTACCTCGCCGGCCGCGTCCTGGGGCAGTACGAGCTGTTCCTGCCGCCCGACCCGGACGGCACCCAGCCCGTCGGCCGGCTCACCCTGGTCGCGCCGAACGTCGTCCAGGTCGAGCGCGACCTCGACGTCGACCCGCACGACTTCCGGCTGTGGGTGTGCCTGCACGAGGTCACCCACCGCACCCAGTTCGAGTCGGTGCCCTGGCTCCGCGACCACATGCAGGAGGAGATCACCGCCTTCCTGCTCGCGTCCAACATCGGCCCGAGCGAGCTGCTCGACCGGCTGGCGGCGGCCGCCGGCGCCGTCGTCGACGCCGTGCGCGGCGGCGACGCCAACCTGCTCGAGGCCGTCCAGACCGATGAGCAGCGCGAGATCCTCGACCGCCTCACCGCCGTGATGAGCCTCGTCGAGGGCCACGGCGACTACGTCATGGACGGTGTCGGCCCGGGCGTCGTCCCGACCGTCGCGGAGATCAGGGAGAAGTTC
The DNA here is from genome assembly GCA_036378185.1 of Streptosporangiales bacterium. Lineage (GTDB taxonomy): Bacteria > Actinomycetota > Actinomycetes > Streptosporangiales > WHST01 > WHST01. The sequence goes on from DASUWX010000056.1 coordinate 38,826, forward strand.
CGGCGCCGCCGCGCCGGCGGCAGCGCGTTCGACCAGGCGTTCCGCCGCCTGCTCGGCATCGACCTCAAGATGAAGCAGTACGAGCAGGGCTCGGCGTTCGTGCGGGCCGTCGTCGACGAGGTCGGCATGGACGGCTTCAACAAGGTCTGGACGTCGCCCAACACGCTGCCCACCAAGACCGAGATCGCCGACCCGGCGGCGTGGGTCGCGCGGGTGGCCCGCCCGCCGCAGCTCCCGCCGACACCGCCCATCGCCCCGTGATGACGAAGGTTCCCGGCTGTCACAGGCTTCGCGAATCCTCGTGATCATGGAAGAGGGGGGACCCCGGGGCCGGCTGCACCCAGCCCTGGCGGACGTGCGGGTCGCCGTGCGGCAGGGCCTCGCCGGTCTTCCGGCCGGCGCGCTGGTGCTGGTCGCGTGCAGCGGCGGCGCCGACTCGCTCGCGCTGGCCGCCGCGGTCGCGCACGAGGGCCCGCGGGCCGGGCTGCGGGCCGGCGCGGTCACCGTCGACCACGGCCTGCAGGACGGCTCGGCCGACCGGGCCGAGGCGGTCGCGAAGGTGCTCGCCGGCCTCGGTCTCGACCCCGTGCTCGTCCGCCGGGTCGAGGTGACCGGGCAAGGCGGTCCGGAGAACGCCGCCCGCGACGCCCGGTACGCGGCGCTCGACGCCGTCGCCGCCGGGACGGGGGCCGCGGCGGTCCTGCTCGGGCACACCATGGACGACCAGGCCGAGACCGTCCTGCTCCGGCTGGCGAGGGGGTCGGGCGCGCGCTCGCTCGCCGGGATGGCGCCGGCGGCCGGTCGCTACCGCCGCCCGCTGCTCGACCTGCCGCGCGAGCGGGTGCGGGAGGCGTGCGTGGCGGGTGGGCTGGCGCCCTGGGACGACCCGCACAACACCGACCCCGCCTACGCGCGCCCCCGGGTGCGCCACGACGCCCTGCCCGCGCTCGTCGACGCGCTCGGGCCCGGCGTCGTCGCCGGTCTGGCCAGGACGGCGGCGCTGCTCCGCGCCGACGCCGACGCGCTCGACGCGTGGTCGGACCGCGCGTACGCCGACTGCCGCCGCGGCGACGGCGCCCTCGCCGTCCCCGCGCTCTCCGGTCTCCCCGACGCGGTGCGCACCCGGGTGCTGCGCCGCGCGGCGCTCGACGCCGGGTGCCCCGCGGGCACGCTCGGCGCCGGGCACGTCCTGGCGGTCGACGCGCTCGTCACGCGCTGGCACGGGCAGGAGGGCGTCGACCTGCCGGGCGCGGTGAGCTGCGTCCGGCGGCATGACAGGCTGCTCTTCGGGCCACGCGAGCGGAAGGGTGCTGATGGACGCGAGTGACATGGGTGCCGACCTGGCGAAGATCCTCGTCACGGAGGAGGAGATCAAGGCTCGGCTCGCCGAGATCGCCGCCGCCCTGGACGCGGACTACGCGGGCCGCGAGCTCATCCTGGTCGGCGTGCTCAAGGGCGCGGTCATGGTCATGGCCGACCTGGCCAGGGCGATGCACACCGCCGTCGAGATGGACTGGATGGCGATCTCGTCCTACGGCTCGGGCACCAAGACCTCAGGCGTCGTCCGGATCCTCAAGGACCTCGACCGCGACATCAGCGGCCGGCACGTGGTGGTGGTCGACGACATCATCGACTCCGGCCTCACCCAGTCCTGGCTGCTGCGCAACCTCACCAGCAGGGGCCCCGCATCGATCGAGTCCGTGACGCTGCTCAGGAAGCCGGACGCGGCCAAGGTCGAGATCCCCGTCAAGTACGTGGGGTTCGACATCCCGAACGAGTTCGTCGTCGGTTACGGCCTCGACTACGCGCAGAAGTACCGGAATCTCCCGTTTGTGGGTACCTTGGCGCCACATGTCTACGGCGGCTGACGCCGGGAGCGGACGTGGGGGTGGGCCTCTCCTCCCCCCGGGAACACGGGGGATGGGATGATGAGTTCACAATAGGAGACGTGTGTATCGCTCCCCCGGGGGCATCGGTAGGCAGGAGGAAGAGCGCGTAGGCGCTCGGTCGGATGGACATCAAGCGTTATCTCCGCGGACCCCTGGTGTGGGTCCTCCTGGTCGGCGTGCTGATCGTCGTCCTCTACCAGCTGTTCAACGCCGGTAGCGGGTACAAGGAGGTCGACACCTCGACGGCCGTGACCGCGATCACGAGCGGTCAGGTCAAGTCCGCCCTGCTCACCGACAAGAACCAGACCCTGCAGCTGACCCTGAAGAACGGGTCGGACATCGCCACGAAGCAGCAGACCACGAAGATCCAGGCGTCCTGGGTCGACGGTCAGCAGGACGAGATCATCAGGGACCTGGAGCGGACCCCGCCGCCGGGCAACTACAACGTCAAGGTGCCGCAGCAGAGCGTCCTCATGAGCCTGCTGATCAGCCTGGCGCCCGTGGTGCTGCTGGTGCTGCTCTTCCTGTTCATCATGAACCAGATGCAGGGCGGCGGCAGCCGGGTGATGAACTTCGGCAAGTCCAAGGCGAAGCTGATCACCAAGGACATGCCCAAGACGACGTTCGCCGACGTCGCCGGCGTCGACGAGACCCTGGAGGAGCTCGCCGAGATCAAGGAGTTCCTGGAGAATCCGGCGAAGTTCCAGCAGATGGGCGCGAAGATCCCGAAGGGCGTGCTGCTCTACGGCCCGCCCGGCACCGGCAAGACGCTGCTCGCGCGTGCGGTCGCCGGCGAGGCGGGCGTCCCGTTCTACTCGATCTCCGGTTCCGACTTCGTCGAGATGTTCGTCGGTGTGGGCGCGTCCCGGGTCCGCGACCTGTTCGAGCAGGCCAAGGCGAACGCACCGGCGATCGTGTTCGTCGACGAGATCGACGCCGTGGGCCGGCAGCGCGGCGCGGGCCTCGGCGGCGGGCACGACGAGCGCGAGCAGACGCTGAACCAGCTGCTCGTCGAGATGGACGGCTTCGACGTCCGCGGCGGCGTCATCCTGATCGCGGCGACGAACCGCCCCGACATCCTCGACCCGGCGCTGCTGCGCCCGGGCCGGTTCGACCGGCAGATCGTCGTCGACCGCCCCGACCTCGAGGGCCGCAAGGCGATCCTGCGGGTGCACGCACGCGGCAAGCCGATCGCCCCGGACGCCGACCTCGACGTCATCGCGCGGCGCACGCCCGGGTTCACCGGCGCCGACCTCGCCAACGTGATCAACGAGGCCGCGCTGCTGTCGGCGCGCACCGACCGCAAGCAGATCTCGATGGACCTCCTCGAGGAGTCCATCGACCGGGTCATGGCCGGGCCGGAGCGCAAGAGCCGGGTCATGAGCGACCGCGAGAAGAAGATGATCGCGTACCACGAGGGCGGTCACGCGCTCGTCGGCCACGCGCTGCCGTTCGCCGACCCGGTGCACAAGATCACCATCCTGTCCCGCGGCCGGGCCCTCGGCTACACGATGTCGCTGCCGACCGAGGACAAGTTCCTCTCCACCCGCAGCGAGATGCTCGACCAGCTCGCCCAGCTGCTCGGCGGCCGGGCGGCGGAGGAGCTCGTGTTCCACGAGCCGACCACCGGCGCGAGCAACGACATCGAGAAGGCCACCCAGATCGCCCGCAACATGGTCACGCAGTACGGCATGAGCGAGCGGCTGGGCGCGCGCAAGTTCGGTACGAGCGACGACAACGTCTTCCTCGGCCGGGAGATGAGCCACGAGCGCGACTACTCCGAGCAGGTGGCGTCGACCATCGACGAGGAGGTCCGGCGGGTCATCGAGCAGGCGCACGACGTCGCCTGGGAGGTGCTCGTCGAGTACCGCGACGTGCTCGACAACCTCGTGCTCGAGCTGATGGACAAGGAGACCCTGCAGCGCCAGGAGGTGCTGGAGGTGTTCAAGTCCGTCGTGAAGCGCCCGGCGCGGCCGTCGTACGCGGGTTACGGCAAGCGGCTTCCGGACGACCGGCCGCCGATCCTCACCGAGGCCGAGCGCGCCGCCGCCCACTCGAACGGCCAGGACGTGCGCGGGAACGGCGCCGGCGGCCACGAGCACGAGCCGGCTGCGTCGAGCCCGTCCCACCGCGACCAGGAGAACTGAGACAGGCCCTGCCGATGCCCGGTGACGACGCCGAGGTGACCTCGGGAGTCGACCTCGGCCGGGTCGAGAAGGCGGTGCGCGAGATCCTGCTCGCGGTCGGGGAGGACCCTGACCGCGACGGCCTGCAGCGCACGCCCGAGCGGGTCGCGCGCTGGTACGCCGAGGCGTTCTCCGGGCTCACCCAGCGACCTGAGGACGTGCTCACCGTCGTGTTCGACGCGGAGCACGACGAGATGGTCCTGGTCCGCGACATCGAGGTCGCGAGCATGTGCGAGCACCACCTCGTGCCGTTCCACGGCGTCGCGCACATCGGCTACATCCCGGACGACACGGGCCGGGTCACCGGCCTGTCCAAGCTCGCCCGGTTGGTCGACGTGTACGCACGGCGGCCGCAGGTACAGGAACGGATGACCAGCCAGATCGCCGACGCGCTGATGCGCGTGCTCACCCCCCGCGGCGTGATCGTGGTGATCGAGTGCGAACATCTGTGCATGTCGCTGCGCGGTGTCCGCAAGCCGGGAGCGAAGACCGTGACGTCGGCTGTGCGGGGGCAGTTCCGGCGCTCCGACAAGACACGAGCCGAGGCGCTGGCCTTCATCCACGGCACCCGCTGACACGAGCGGGACGGGAGCGCGTTCGCTCATGCGCGTGCGGGAGCAGCCGGCGAGGGAATCCGGGAGTGGCGGAGTGCAGGAGAGCCGCCACGGCTGGGTGCCGACCGCCGCGGGCCTGCTGTGCTTCCTGATCGGGCTGTCCGACGTCGCCGGCATCCTGTTCAAGCGGCTGGGCCGCCACCTGGAGGAGCTGCACGAGGTCATCCCCGGCCTGATGCCGGAGACCACCGAGGCGGCCGTCCTGCTCGTCGGCGTCCTGCTGATGATGCTGTCGCACGGCCTGGCCAGGCGGAAGCGGCGGGCCTGGCGTGCGGCTCTGGCACTGCTCGCGGCGAGCGCGCTGCTGCGGCTCGGCCGCGGCGTCGCGGTGTACCTCGCGAAGGGCCCGGACACCGGGTTCGCGGAGTTCCGCGACATGGTCATCACGGTGCTGCTGCTGGTCGCGATGGTCGCGTTCCGGCGCGAGTTCTACGCCGCCGGCGACCCGCGGACCAGGTGGCGGGCGCTGCGCACCTTCGTGCTGATGGCCGTGTTCGACATGCTGCTCGGCCTGCTGTGGCTCTACCTCGGCCGGTCGCGGGTGGTCGGCAGCATCTCGTTCGGCGCGGCCGTCGAGCACGTGTTCCTCGGCCTGATCGGGATCCCGGGGCCGGTGCGGTTCGAGTCGGACCGCGCCGGCGACATCAGCTACGTCATCCTCGTCGCGCTCGGCACACTCACCGCGGTCGTCTCCGTGTACCTGCTGATGCGGCCCGCCGAGCCCGCGCCCCGGCTCACGGCGGCCGACGAGTCGCGGGTGCGCGACCTGCTCGAGCGGTACGGCGACGGCGACTCGCTCGGCTACTTCGCGCTGCGCAGGGACAAGAGCGTGCTGTGGTCGCCATCGGGCAAGGCCGGGGTGACGTACCGGGTGGTGTCCGGCGTGATGCTCGCCAGCGGCGACCCGCTCGGCGACCCGGAGGCGTGGCCGGGGGCTATGCGCAGGTTCGTCGAACAGGCGGCGCGGCACGCCTGGGTGCCCGCGGTGCTGGCGTGCGGCGAGCGGGCCGGCGAGGTGTGGGTGCGCGAGTCGGGTCTCACGGCGCTGGAGCTGGGCGACGAGGCGGTGGTGGACGTCGCCGAGTTCGACCTCTCCGGCCGGGCGATGCGCGGCGTCCGGCAGGCCGTCGGGAGGATCGAGCGCAAGGGCTACACGGCCGAGGTGTGCCGCGCGTGCGAGCTCGACGCCGGGCAACGGGCCCAGCTGGCCGGCGAGGCGGCGAGATGGCGGCACAGCTCCACCGAGCGCGGGTTCTCGATGGCGCTGGGCCGGTTCGTCGCGGACGAGGACCCGGACTGCGTCGTCGTCACGGCCAGGCAGGACGGAGAGCTGCGCGGCTTCCTGCAGCTGGCGCCGTGGGGCAAGGACGGGCTCTCGCTGGACGTGATGCGCCGCGACACGGCGCACGCCGAGAACGGCCTGAACGAGTTCCTGATCACGCAGCTGCTCGCCCACGCCCTCGAGCTCGGCGTGCGCCGGGTGTCACTGAACTTCGCGGTGTTCCGGTCGGTGTTCGAGCGCGGCGAGCGGCTGGGCGCGGGACCGGTGATCCGGCTGCTGCGCGGCGTGCTGCTCATGCTGTCGCGATGGTTCCAGATCGAGTCGCTGTACCGGTTCAACGCGAAGTTCCGGCCGGACTGGGAGCCGCGGTACCTGCTGTACCCGGCCGGCCGGACGCTGCCGCGGGTGCTGCTCGCCGCGCTCGAGGCCGAGGCGTTCATCGTCTGGCCGAGGCGGCACTTCCGTTGGCTGCGCCCGTTCTGACCGGGCGAGGCGTTCGCCCGACGCGGTACCCGCGTGGCGGTCGGCGGGGGTGCGTAGGGTGGCGGTCTAAGCGCAGCAGCTGAGCGAGTGAGCCGGAGGTAGGGGTCGCGGTGACCAGCGTGCTCACGGCGGACGTCGTCGCGACACCTGCCGCAGCGGAGCGAGCGGGCGGGCGCGCATGAAACCGTCCTCGCCCGTGCCGCAGCCGGAGCTGCGCGGCTTCCCGCCGCTGGGCCGTTGCCGCGTGATGGGCATCGTCAACGTCACGCCGGACTCGTTCTCCGACGGCGGCCGGTACTACGACACCGAGAAGGCGATCGCGCGCGGGCTCACGCTCGCCGCCGAGGGCGCGGACCTGGTTGACGTGGGCGGCGAGTCGACCCGTCCCGGTGCGCAGCGGGTGGACGTGGCCGAGGAGCAGCGGCGGGTGCTGCCGGTGGTGCGTGCGCTCGCCGCCGAGAACGTGGCGGTGAGCATCGACACCATGCGCGCCGAGGTGGCCGCGGCCGCGGTCGACGCCGGTGCCGTGCTGGTCAACGACGTCAGCGGCGGGCAGGCCGACCCACGGCTCGCGGAGTTCGTCGCCGAGGCGGGCGTCCCGTACATCCTCATGCACTGGCGCGGCCACAGCTCCGACATGCAGAAGCGGGCGGAGTATGCCGACGTCGTCGCGGACGTGCGACGGGAGCTGCTCGCGCAGTTCGACGCCGTGCTGGCGCGCGGCGTCGCCGCCGACCAGGTCGTGCTCGACCCGGGCATCGGGTTCGCCAAGCTGCCGCACCACGACTGGGAGCTGCTCGCGCGGCTGGACGTGTTCACCGCGCTCGGCCGCCCGGTGCTGGTGGGGGCGTCGAAGAAGAAGTTCCTCGGCCGGCTGCTCGAGGCGCCGGACGGGACGCCGCGCGAGCCGGACGGCCGGCGTACCGCCACCGCCGCGGTCACGGCGCTCGCGGCCGCGGCCGGTGTCTGGGGTGTCCGGGTGCACGACGCCGAGGCGAACCTGGACGCCGTGCGAGCGGCCACGCGGTGGCTGCAGGCGACACCGCCGCGGCCGGCGTCCGCGACCGCTGACCGCATCGCGCTGCGCGGCCTGACCGTGTTCGGCCGGCACGGCGTGTTCGAGCACGAGCGGCGCGACGGACAGCAGTTCGTCGTCGACGTGGTGCTGGACGTCGACACCGCCCCCGCTGCACGCTCCGACGACCTCGCCCGTACGGTCGACTACGGAGGCCTCGCCGACCGGTTGGCCGCCGTCGTGGGCGGGGAGCCGGTGAACCTCATCGAG
>DASUWX010000057.1:0-51769 GCA_036378185.1 Streptosporangiales bacterium
GGCCCGCGACGGCGCAGTGGGTGCGCGCGTGCGGCCGGCACGAGGGGAGCGAGGTGCGCAGCACGTCGTTTCGGATCGCGACCAGGCTGGTGAGCGCACCGAGCACGAGCAGCGCGGCGCTCACGACCATCGCGGTGCGGAAGCCGTGGGCGAACACGCCGGGTTCGCCGAGTGCGTTGCCGGTGAGGCCGACGGCGGGTGGCACGACCGCGACGGCGAGCAGGCTCGCCGCCCGGGCCACCGCGTTGTTGACGCCGCTGGCGACGCCGGCGTGGCGCGGGTCCGCGCTCGCGAGCACGGTGGCGGTGAGCGGCGCGACCGTCGCCGACAGGCCGAGCCCGAACACCGCGACGGCCGGCAGCACCTCGACGAAGTAGGACGCGCCGGGCCCGATCCGTGACACCAGCACCATGCCGGTGGCGGCCACCAGGAGGCCGAAGGTCATCGGCAGCTTCGGCCCGATCCGCTGCGCGAGCGCGCCGGCGCGCGCGGACAGCACCAGCATCAGCACGGTCACCGGCAGCAGCGCCGCGCCCGCGGCCATCGGCGAGAACCGCACGACCAGCTGCAGGTGCACGACGAGCAGGAAGAACATGACGCCCATCCCGCCGTAGACGACGAAGGTCACCGCGTTGACGACGGTGAACTGGCGGGACCCGAACACGTCGAGCGGCAGCATGGCGTGCGGCCCGTGACCGTGCGTCCTGCGGCGTTCGACGAACCCGAACGCGATCGCCGTCGCGACGCCGACGGCGCCGCACACGACCGCGATGGCGCCGATGTCGCCACCCGGCAGCTCGGTCAGCGCGTAGGTGATGCCGGCGAGCGACGCCGCGGCGAACACGGCGCCCAGGACGTCGAACCGGCCGGTGGCCTCGTCGTCGACGCTCTCCGGCACGTGCCGCACCGCGACGGCGATCGCGATCGCCGCGAGCGGCAGGTTGAGGAAGAACACCCACCGCCATCCGGCCGCCGACACCAGCCACCCACCGAGGAACGGGCCGATCGCGCCCGCGACGCCGCCGAACCCGGACCAGGCTCCCACGGCCCTGGGCCGGTCGTCGGGGTGGAACGAGGACTGGATGATCGCCAGCGAGCCGGGAGTGAGCAGGGCGCCGCCGATGCCCTGGAGGGCGCGGGCGGCGATCAGCATCCTGACGTCCTGGGCGGCGCCGCACAGCGCCGAGGCGACGGCGAACCACGCGACGCCGACCACGAAGACGCGGCGGCGGCCGTAGCGGTCGCCGAGGGCGCCGCCGAGCAGGATCAGCCCGGCGAGGGTGAGCGTGTAGGCGTTGACGGTCCACTGCAGCCCGGCTATGGACGCCGACAGGTCGCGCGCGAGCGCGGGGAGCGCGACGTTGACGACGGTCGAGTCCAGCATCGCCACGCTCGAGCCGAGGACCGTCGCGAAGACGACCCAGCGACCGGTGGACTGGTTCAACCGGATCGTCGCGGCCGCCCCCGCGGACATCGCCGTCATGCTGGTTCCTCTCGCCGGGTAGACCCGGAACACCGGTATCGACAGTGTGCTTCCCCGGTACGACGGTTGGCGAGTGACGGCGCCCACCCCGTACCCTGCACACGTGGCTATGGACTCCGACGCGCAGGCATCGCTCGAATCGCTCGACAGCACGATGCGGAGCATCGAGTCCGTGCTCGACGTCGACCAGATGCGCAAGACCGCCCGCGATCTCGAGGAGCAGGCCGCGGCGCCCGGGCTCTGGGACGACCCGGAGTACGCCCAGAAGGTGACCAGCAAGCTCTCTTACCTCCAGGGCGAGTTGCGCAGGGTGACCTCGCTGCGCACCCGGCTCGACGACCTGCGCGTGCTGTTCGAGCTCGCGGCGGCCGAGGACGACGCCGACACGCTCGCCGAGGCGAAGGCGGAGCTCGTCACGCTGGGCCACGAGATCGGTGAGCTCGAGGTGCGCACCCTGCTGTCCGGCCCGTACGACGAGCGCGAGGCGCTGGTCACGATCAACGCGCAGGCCGGCGGCGTCGACGCCACCGACTGGGCGGAGATGCTGCTGCGCATGTACACCCGCTGGGCGGAGCGGCACGGCTACCCGGTCGAGGTGTACGACACGTCCTACGCCGAGGGCGCGGGCCTCAAGTCGGCGACGTTCACCGTGAAGGCGCCGCTCGCCTACGGGACCCTCTCCGGCGAGCACGGCACGCACCGGCTGGTCCGGATCTCGCCGTTCGACAGCCAGAACCGCCGGCAGACCTCGTTCGCCGGCGTCGACGTCGTCCCGGTGGTCGAGCAGACCGACGAGATCGACGTGCCGGACGACGAGATCCGCGTGGACGTGTTCCGCTCGTCCGGCCCGGGCGGCCAGGGCGTCAACACCACCGACTCGGCCGTGCGGATCACCCACCTGCCGACCGGCATCGTCGTGACCTGCCAGAACGAGCGCTCCCAGCTGCAGAACCGGGCGCGCGCGATGGACGTGCTCAAGGCGAAGCTGCTGGAGCGGCAGCGCCAGGAGGAGGCCGCCAGGATCGCCGGCCTGCGCGGGGAGTCGACGACGAGCTGGGGGACGCAGATCCGCAACTACGTGCTGCACCCGTACCAGTTGGTCAAGGACCTGCGCACCGAGGTGGAGACGTCGAACACCGACGGCGTCCTCGACGGCGACATCGACGGGTTCATCGAGGCGGAGATCCGCTGGCGCCGCCAACAGGAGCAGGCCGACGCTCGGTAGTCACCCACCCTGCGTGACCCTGCGTGACCGTCCCCTCACGCTCTTCTCCCGCGCCATGTAAACCAGGCTCGTGGTGGCGTTTCACGGGTCCAGCCCCCGGTAAAGCCACCACTGACATGGTTTACATGGCCGGGGGGAAGGGCCGGGGTGGGTGGCAGAGGGGTGGCGGAAGGTGGCGGAAGGCCACGGTCAGTGCAGGCCGCGGACCAGGGCGAACACGAACGCGAACAGGATCACCGCCGCGATCGCGAGGTAGACGAGCGAGGTGGTGCGGGCGCTCTCGCGCATCTGGGCACGGGCCTCACGGCAGACGGGGCAGCGGCCGTCGGCAACCCGCCCCGAGCAGCTCGCGCAGATCAGGTCGTCGTGGCTCACGTCGTAGCCTCTCGTCGTCGGCTCCAGCCCGCCGGAGCTGCGGCCGGCCGGTGGCGTCCGCTCCGGATGGACCTCGGCGAGGTCCCCCCGACGCACCGGTGCCACCTTGCCGCTTACACTCCCATGGTGCCATCCGCATGCCCCGTGCGGGTACTTTCAGCGACCGTAGCCGGCCGCGGCACGCCCCTCCCGCTTACAGCGGGACGTAAGTCCAGACCCCTACACTGCGACTCGTGATGCTCCTGTGATCAGTTTTGAGGATGTGACCAAGGTCTATCCCACCCAGACGCGCCCCGCCCTCCAGAACGTCTCTGTCGAGGTCGAGAAGGGGGAGTTCCTCTTCCTCGTGGGTGCATCCGGGTCGGGCAAGTCGACGTTCCTCCGGCTCGTGCTGCGCGAGGAGCGCGCCACCGGGGGCGACGTCCACGTCGCCGGCAAGGACCTGAGCCGGCTCTCCAGCTGGAAGGTCCCACAGCTGCGCCGGCAGATCGGCTGCGTGTTCCAGGACTTCCGGCTGCTGCCGAACAAGAACGTCAGGGAGAACGTCGCCTTCGCACTCGAGGTCCTCGGCAAGAACAAGAAGTTGATCAACCGCTGGGTACCGGAGACGCTCGAGCTCGTCGGGCTCGACGGCAAGGCCGAGCGACTGCCGGACGAGCTGTCCGGTGGTGAGCAGCAGCGCGTCGCGATCGCGCGCGCGTTCGTCAACCGGCCGATGATCCTGCTCGCGGACGAGCCGACGGGAAACCTCGACCCCGCGACGAGCATCGGCATCATGAAGATCCTGGACCGGATCAACCGCACGGGCACCACCGTCGTCATGGCGACGCACGACGCCGCCATCGTCGACTCCATGCGCAAGCGTGTCGTCGAGCTCGAGTTCGGCAAGGTGGTCCGTGACCAGTCCCGCGGAGTCTACGGCTACTCCAGCTGACGGGCACCAGGACAGGAGGACGACGGCGCTCACCCGCGCCCCGACCACGAGGAAACAATGCGACTCAGCTTCATCATCTCCGAGATGTGGATCGGCCTGCGCCGCAACGTCACGATGACGTTGGGCGTGCTGGTCACGACCGCCGTGGCGCTGACTCTGCTCGGCGTGGGCCTGTTCATCTGGGCACAGGTCAACTCCATGAAGGAGTACTGGTACGACAAGGTCGAGGTGACCGTCTACCTGTGCGGCAAGGACACCCAGACCGCGCCGTGCCAGCAGAGCGGGCCGATCACGCCGCAGGAGCAGTCTCAGCTCAAGTCACAGCTCGAGAACATGCCGCAGGTGCAGAAGGTCTACTACGAGAGCGAAGCGCAGGCGTACCAGCGGTTCCGCGAGCAGTTCAAGAACACGCCGGTGCTCGTCGACAACACCCGCGAGGGCGAGGTGCCCGCGTCGTTCCGGGTCAAGCTCAAGGACCCGACCAAGTACGCCATCGTCACCAGCGCGGTGCAGGGGCGGCCGGGTGTCAGCGCCGTGTACGACATGCGCGCCGTCCTCGGCAAGTTCTTCAACATCCTCAACTCCGTCCGCAACGGCGCGTTACTCCTCGCCGCCTTCGGCTTGTTGGCGGCGTTGTTGCTCATCGGCAACACGATTCGATTGGCGGCGTTCTCCAGACGAAGAGAGACGGGCATCATGCGGCTCGTCGGCGCGTCCAACTTCGCGATCCAGATGCCGTTCCTCATGGAGGGGGCCATCACCGGCTTCCTCGGCGGGGCGGTCGCATCGGGCGCGGTGTACGGGCTCAAGGCGCTGGTCGACTGGAAGATCAGACCCGCGTTCCTCACCTTCGCCTTCCTCGGCTGGGGGAGCGTGAACCTGATCGTCGTCGTCCTGCTCGTCGTCGGCGTGCTGCTCTCGATGCTGTCGTCGTTCTTCACCATCCGCAGATACCTGCGCGTGTAGGTTTCTGCTCATGTCCCGTGAGAAGGGGCGCAAGATCGTCGCCCAGAACCGCAAGGCACGCCACGACTACCACGTCGACGAGACGTTCGAGGCGGGCCTTGCGCTCACGGGCACCGAGGTGAAGTCGCTGCGGCGCGGGCGCGCGTCGCTCGTCGACGGTTACGCCGTGGTCCGCGACGGTGAGGTGTGGCTGCAGAACGTGCACATCCCCGAGTACACCGAGGGCACCTGGACCAACCACGAGCCCAGGCGGTCGCGCAAGCTGTTGCTGCACCGGCAGGAGATCGACCGGCTGATCGGCCGGACGAAGGACGCCGGTGTCACGGTCGTGCCGCTGTCGCTGTACTTCAAGGACGGCAAGGCGAAGGTCGAGATCGCACTCGCTCGCGGCAAGCGGGCGTACGACAAGCGCCAGGCGATCGCGAAGCGGGACGCACAGCGCGAGATCGACCGCGCCCGCCGCGTGCGCACCCGCGGTGAGTAGCGGCGCCCGGCGGATCGCCGCGGCCGTCGGCGCCGTCGTCGTCTCCGCATGCCTGCTCGTCGCCTGCGGCGGCCCGGACGAGAACGACGTCGCGCGCGACTTCCTCGCCGCCTGGCAGCGCGGCGACGCGACGGCCGCCGGCCGGTTGACCGACGGGGAGGCGCGCGTGGTGGCCGTCGACCTCGCGGCTCTGACCAGGGACGTCGGCGGCGCGGGCCTCCGGCTGCGGCTCGGCGGCGTGCGCAAGACCGGCGCGAACGAAGCGACGGCGTCGTTCCGCGCCTCCATGCGCCTTTCCGGCCTGGGCGTCCAGTGGGCGTACCAGGGCCGGTTCCCGCTGCGAAAGGACGACGCCGGGTGGCGCGTGGTGTGGTCGCCGTCGGTCGTCCACCCGGCGCTCACGAGCGGCCACCGGCTGGCCCTCACCCGCGAGTTCCCGCCTCGCGCTCCGATCGTCGACCGCCTGGGCAGGCGGCTCGTCTACGCCACCGACGTGGTCACCGTCGGGGTCGTCCCGGCCGCGCTGAAGGGCCGCAGGCACACGCTCGCCGTGCTGGCGGACAAGACCGGCATCGACCCGACCAAGACGCGGCGGCTGGTCGACGCGGCGCCCAAGCAGCAGTTCCTGCCGCTGATCACCCTGCGCGAGGAGGCGTACCTGCGGGTGCGCAAGGCGATCCACGACCTGCCCGGCGTCCGATTCCGGTCCGACAGCCTGCAGCTGGCCAAGAACCGCAGCTACGCGCGGCAGCTGCTCGGGACCATGGGCGGGATCACCGCCGAGGAGCTGAAGGCGCTCGGGCCGCCGTACACCGTGGCCGACCAGGTCGGCCACGGCGGCCTGCAGGCCGCGTACGAGCGGCAGCTCGCCGGCATCCCGCAGGGCAAGGTCGTCGTCGTCGACGCGCGGGGGGTCACGACGAAGACCGTCGCGACCTTCGCCGGCCGGGACGGCGCCGTCGTCCACACCACCCTCGACGAAAGGGTGCAGGACGCCGCAGAGAAGGCGCTGGACACGGTCGCCAAACCGGCCGCGCTCGTGGCCGTGCAGGCGTCCACCGGCCAGATCCTCGCCGTGGCCAACCGGCCGGTGTCCGACTCGTTCGACCGGGCGCTGACCGGCCGGTACCCGCCGGGCTCCACGTTCAAGATCGTCACCACCACGGCCCTGCTCGACCACACGAAGCTGCGTCCCGCCACGCACGTTCCGTGCCCGAAGACGATCGACGCGGGCGGCAGGCGGTTCCGAAACTTCGAGGGTGAGGCGGCCGGTTCGCCGCCGTTCCGGCACGACTTCGCGATCTCCTGCAACACGGCGTTCATCCACCTGACCCGATCGCTCCCGCGGTCGGCGCTCACCCAGGCGGCGTCGTCGTACGGCTTCGGCACCGAGTACCGCATCGGCCTCACGGCGTACTCCGGCCAGGCGCCGACGCCGCGGGACGCCACCGAGCAGGCCGCCGAGACGATCGGGCAGGGGCGGGTGCTCGCCAGCCCCCTGACGATGGCACTCGCCGCCGCGGCCGTGAAGAGCGGCACCTGGCACCCGCCGTCGCTGGTGACGCGGCCTGCGCCGCCTGCCGGGCCGAAGCCGGTCAGGCTCGACACGAGGGACGCGGCGACGATCCGCACGCTCATGCGCTCGGTCGTGACTTCGGGCACCGGCCACGGCGTCGACCTGCCGGGCGAGCCGGTGTCCGGCAAGACCGGCACCGCCGAGTACGGCAGCGGCAACCCGCCGCCGACGCACGCCTGGTTCGTCGGCTACCGCGGCGACGTCGCGTTCGCCGTGCTCGTCGAGGGCGGGGGAGTCGGCGGGAAGGTCGCCGTCCCGGTCGCACGGACGTTCCTCAACGCCCTGTAGGGCACCGTGCGTGTCACGCCCGTCGCGGACCGTGAATGGGGCGCGCAATCGGGGCGCGCCGGCCCCTAGCCTGTCGCTTGCCCGTCGTCCGCCGACGTCCCGGAGGAGCCCCATGCCGCGTCCCCCTCAGATCCTCGCGACGAGCGGCGGGCTGGCCGCACGGCCCGGTGTCCGCGCGGTCGACCGCGGCGGGCTGATGAACGAGGCGATCCGGCTCGCCGACGTGACGGGCCGCCCGGCCAAGATCTGCGGGCTGTTCACCGCGGTCGGCGACGACGCCAGGACGACCGCCATGTGGTACGACGCCGTCGGCGCGGCGGGCGACGTGTTCTCCAGCCACGTCGCGGTCTTCGACATGCCCAACCATGCCGACTACCGGGCGCACCTGCTGGCGCAGGACGTGGTCTGGGTGTGCGGCGGGTCGACGGCCAACCTGCTCGCGCTGTGGCGGCTGCACCACCTCGACGAGATCATGCGCGAGTGCTGGGAGGCCGGCATCGTGCTCACCGGCGTGAGCGCGGGCTCGCTGTGCTGGCACCTCGGCGGCACCACCGACTCGTTCGGCCTCGAGCTGCAGCCGATCACCGACGGGCTCGGCTTCCTGCCCTACTCCAACTGCCCGCACTACGACGGCGAGGAGCAGCGCCGCCCGCTCTACCAGAAGCTGGTGGGCGACGGCACGCTGCCGGCCGGGTACGCCACGGACAACGGCGTCGGCCTGCACTACGTCGGCACCGAGCTCGTCGACGTCGTCCGCGAGTACCCGAACGAGGAGGTCGCCGCCTACCGCGTCGAGCCGGACGGCGACGGCACCGCGAAGGAGACCCGCCTCGAGGCACGGCTGGTCAGCTGACCGCCGCCCGGCCCTTGTCCCGGGCCATGTAAACCATGCCGGTGGTGGCTTTACACGGGGCATGACCCGTGTAGAGCCACCACCAGCCGTGTAAAGCGGTGCCGCGCTGGGCGCAGCCCGCCGTGCGGGATGATGTCGACGTGGCCGACTTCGAGACGGGTACCCGCACGCTGGTGGACCGCTGAATGGGCCAGGTGAGCGCGCCCGCGTCCGACGAGGACGTCCCCCGTCACCTCCGCGAGCTCGGGCTGCCCGGCCTCGTCGACGTCCACGTCCACTTCATGCCGCAGCGGCTGCACACGCGTGTGTGGGAGTACTTCGACGCCGGCGGGTCGCTGCTCGGCCGGCCGTGGCCGATCAACTACCGGTTCGACATCGACCGCCGCGTCGACCTGCTCCGCCGGCTCGGCGTCGTGCGGTTCGGGGCCCTGAGCTACCCGCACAAACCCGGCATGTCGCGTTCGCTGAACGAGTGGGCTGCGGCGTTCGCCGCGCAGGTGCCTGCGGCGCTGCACTGCGGCACGTTCTATCCCGAACCCGATGCCGCGGCGTACGTCCGTGACGCACTCGGCGCGGGCGCTCGACTGTTCAAAGCGCACGTGCAGGTCGGTGCGTACGACCCCAGGGACCCGCTGCTCGAGCCGGTGTGGGGACAGCTCGCCGAGGCCGGCGTACCCGTCGTCGTGCACTGCGGGAACGGACCGCAGGCCGGCCGGTTCACCGGACCGGAGGTGTTCGCCGAGGTGCTGGCCCGGCACCCGCGGCTGACCGCGGTGATCGCGCACCTCGGAGCACCCGACTACGAAGCGTTCGTGGACCTGCTGGACCGACACGAACGGTTGCACCTCGACACCACGATGGCCGCGACCGACTTCTTCGCCGAGCTCGGCGCGCCGCTCCCCCCGGCCGTCGTACCGCGGCTGGCCGAGCACGCCGACCGCGTCGTGTTCGGCTCGGACTTCCCGAACATCCCGTATCCGTACGCACATCAGCTCGAGGCGCTGACCAGGCTGGACCTCGGTGACGAATGGTTACGTGGTGTCTACTGGGACAACCCCCGGCGACTGCTCGGCCTGGCCGGCGACTGGTAACACCACGCCGGAAAATTGTCGGTCCAGACGACAACCAATCGGGTGCCTCAAACGTTCTTACCATTGCAGGCGGCATTGGGGGCAATGAACTGCCTGCGATGGCGTCCTCCCGGGAGGACGTCTGTGGGCATCAGCTACAGGCACCGGCTGGTGCCCACACCCCTTTCTGGGCGGTGATCTTCGATCACCTTTCCTCTCTGGTGCTTTCCTGGGGGCCGAGCCCCCAGACCCCACGGTCCTCACTGGCCTTGTTTTGCTCGCCACTCTGGGCGTCCATGTCACCTGGTCTACGCCAGTGCCTCCGGCTCGGGTTGATCGAAGCGGGTCAGCCAGGTCTTCGCCACCGTCGTCAGGCGCTCCGCCACCAGCCGGTAGATGCGTTCGCGGCCGCTCAGCTCGACCTCGACCAGGCCGGCGTCCTCGAGAACGCGCAGGTGACGGGTCGTCGTCGGCCAGGAGCTGTCGAACCAGGATGCGATCGCCCCCGACGTCATCGCGCCGCCGTGCGTGTGCAGGACCGTGAGGATCGTGCGTCGCGACTGGTGGGCCAGGGCGTGGAAGACCAGGTCGAGGTCGCGCAGCTCCCTCGCGCCGCGTGCCGTCATGTCGTGCCGCGGATGCGACGGTAGTGAGGGAACTCCCACTTCTCCCGCCCGTCGCGCTCCTCGAGCAGCGAGTCCATCGCGCCCCAGATCGCCAGCACGTCGGGGTGCTCGCGGGCCTGACGGTAACCGCCCTCGGTCCAGGTGAAGATCTCCACGTACGTCGGCTCGTCGAGCGAGCGCAGGACCAACGACTGCTCGTCCGCGACGAACCCGAGGTCCTTCAACGTCGTCCAGTGCCGGTCGAGGAGCGGGCGGAACTCGTCCTCGGCATCCGCCCGGACCCGGTATGTGCAGACGACCGTCTCCTTAGCCATGACGCTAATAGTTAGCCGGTAAGCTAAGTTTGTCAAGGTCTGGAATGCGTTCGCGGTCGGCAGCGTTGATCGCGTAGAATCAGAGGTACAACTGCACAGGGGGTGAACGGTTTCGACTTCGGATGCCGGAGTAGGGGAAGCGGGCCGAGGATGGTAGCGCTGAGCTCGGAAACCATGCGCTACGACTAAATACAAGCGCCAATTCACAGCGCAACCACTTCGCTCTCGCCGCCTGAGGCGAGCTAGCGGAGTTGTCAGACCGGGAGTGCCTTCGCCCCGGACCCTGGCATCAGCGAGAAGGCTCACCGTGCTGGACCGGCCGCGGGTCCGGTGCGGGACAACAAACAGCGGCTGGGTTCGTCGGCAGCTCGCCTGTAGGACTGCCGGGACCGAGTAACGCGTAATACGGGCTGCGCCCGGAGAAGCCCTGCATCGTCACCGAAGGACGCGGGTTCGATTCCCGCCACCTCCACGAGACTCTGGCGACGTGTGCCCACGGAAGGCGTGGGCCGCGTCGCCTCGTCATATCTGCTCGGCTTCGCCTCGCATGGCGGGGGCTTCGCCACCCGCACCCCCTTACCCCGCTCGCTGTGGGCCCCTCGCTCACGGCACCATCCCGGCGGGGTCGGAAATCATCACGTTGAGTGGATCATTTCGTGATCGCTTGGTCAGTCTGGTCTGCAGGTCGGCTCGCCACGGTGGGGAATCGTGCGGGCGGCCGGCCCCTCGTCCGTCCTCGGTCAGTCGAAGGCGGTGAAGAAGCGGTTGCGGAAGGCGTCCATCGGCCACACCGGTGCGGTCGGACCGGGCAGCAGGCCGGGCTGCCAGTGCCAGGGGGCGATCCGGGCGAGCACGTCCGGGTCGTGTGCCACGACCGAGATCGGCACCTGGTGGTTGGCGTCGGTGCCGCTCACCGACGTACCGGGCTGGTGGTCGCCGAGCACGACGAGGACGAGATCGTCGTCGTGCAGTCGGGTGACCCACGAGACGAGGGACTGCAGGGAGTACTGGATCGACTGCCCGTACAGCCGGCGGACGGTGTCGGGGTCACGCCACGCCACGGCCGGCGGCAGGCCCTGGGCGGGCATGGGGTCGAAGATCGAGCCGTCGCCGAGCTCGTCCCAGGGCACCAGGTGCGGCAGCGGCGACCACGGGACGTGCGACGAGACGAGGTCGATCTCGGCCATCACCGGCGGGTGCCCGGGAGCGAGCTCGTTCCGCTGGAACGCCGCCAGGCTGTACTGGTCGGGCATCGCCGCGTAGCTGAACGTCGGGCCGTGGTAGCCGACGTTGCGGCGGTCGTAGAGCTTGTCGTAGTGGTAGAAGGACCTGCCCGGCGGCCACGCCCACTCGTCGGTCGGTATGTCGCTCACGGTGCGCCAGCCCGCCTTGCCGAACGCGGCGGCCAGCGTGAACCGGTCGCTGGTCATGAGTTGGTCGTAACGCTGTTGGCTGTTCACCCACAGACCGGACTGCAGCGTCGAGTGGGCGAGCCAGCTGATGCCGCCGAACGTCGACGAGTCGAGGAAGGCGCTGCGCGCCGAGAAGCCGGCCCTGCCGAGCGAGGCGGTGCCGTTGCGCAGCACCTTGTCGACACCGGGTGAGAACGTCGTGCCCTGGACCGCGACCTGGCCGTAGCTCTCGACGAAGGCGACGATCACGTCCTTGCCGCGCAGCCCGGTGAGCAGATCCCGCGCCGGGATCCGGGCGTACGGGTCGGACGCTCGCATGGCGGCGTCGAACCGTTGCTCGTCGCGGACCGTCGCCCGCGCCTCGCTCGCCTGCGCGGCGGCCAGGCCGGCTGTGCTCGTCGACGCGATCGGGGCTCCGGGTACCAGTTGCAGCGACATCGCCGCGCACACCGCCCACGCCAGGCCGAGGACGGCGGTTCCGCCGACGGAGCCGCGCCGATGTCTTGCGGCGACGGCGGCGAGACGCAGGGCGGACGACGTCACGACGGCGACGACCAGCGCGAGCAGGAGTCCGAGCAGGATCGGAGCGACGCCGGTGGGCAGCCGGCCGAGCGAGTCGCGCACCACGCCGACGGCCGCGCCGACGTTGCTCCAGTCGAGCACCGGGTTGAACGCCCGGTTGAACTCGGCGTACGCGACCATGTCGAAGATCTTCACGATGGTGAGCAGCCCGAACGCGATTCCTGCGGCCACCGCGACCACGCGCCGCGGCCGGGCCGGCAGCAGCACGGCGAGCCCGACGAACACGACACCCTCGACCGGGATGCGGGCGAACGCGGCCGGACTCAGCTGGTCGAGCCGGTCGGGTGCGACGAGGACGGCCCAGACGATCACGGTCGCGGCCAGCGCTGCAGCTGTACGCAGTATTCTGCGCGAGCGTTCACCGGCGGCGTTGCGGTAGAGCCAGACCACGTCGTGACCGAACGACTCCGCCAGCAACGCCATCGCGACGGCGACGGCTGCCACCCCGATGGTGTGTGGAAGCAGACCGGACACCGCGGCGGTCAGCACGATGCCCTGCACTGCGGTGACCGGTTTGCGCCAGTACCTCGGTGGCAGAGTGGCGGCCAGCCAGGGCACCACCCATCCGGCCACAAGGAACGCATAGCGGACGATGCCGATGGCGAGCACCCAACCGCCGTAGTACCTGGACACCTCGACGCTCAGCACCAGGATCAGGAACGCGTCGACCTCTCCGTCGAACCGCCCACCCAGCCGCGACACGGTTGCGGTCCGGCGTGCCACCTGCCCGTCCACGGCGTCCAGAGCCAGCGCGACCGACGCGAGCGCGACCAGTGCGACGGTCTGCGTCGGACGGAGGAAGGAGTCGGCGACGAGCCCGGCGACGCCGGCGCCCAACAGTGCCCTGAACAGGGTCACCCAGTCGGCCAGGGTGGTCGGCGCGCGCCCGGTGCGGGCGCGGGCGGCGGCGAGCAGTGCGGTCGTCGTCCAGCCGGCGGCCAGCCCGACGGCCCAACCCACGACACCGAGGCCGGTGATCAGCGAGACGGCGCCGAGCAGGGCGGGCGTGGCGAGTGTGCCGAAGACAGTCTCGAGCCGAACCGTGCGCACCGTGCCTCCGTCTCGATCCGCCGTCTACCTCGTGGAGTACGGATCCGCGGTCCCGCCGGTTCACCGGGACCCGTCGCCGTCCGCCGACGGATACGCGGTTGAACCGGGCCGCCGGTCCGTCCGTAGGCTCCGTTGTGGCAGCCTTTCATGTCGTGACAGTACGGATCGGCCCGGCCGCGCGCCGCCTCGGTCCGGTCCTGTTGCGGCTGACCGCCGCATTCGCCGTGCTCGTTCTCCTCGGCCACCGCATCGGCGCCGCGCCGTTCCAGGACGGGCTGCGCGCGGTCACGCTCCCCGCCGTCGGTGCGGCCGCCGCGATCACCGCGGTCACCACCCTGTGCTCGGCGTGGCGGTGGCGCGTCGTCGCGCGGGCCCTCGGCGTGGGGATGCCGCTGTCGGACGCAGTCGGCGCGTACTACCGCTCCCAGTTCCTCAACTCGGTGCTTCCCGGCGGTGTGGTCGGCGACGTGCACCGCGCCGTCGCGCACGGCCGGCGCGCAGGCGATCTCGGTCGCGGGGCGCGCGCCGTCAGCTGGGAGCGGTTCAGCGGCCAGGTGATCCAGGCATTGGTGACCGCCGTCGCGCTGTCGGTCTTCCCGTCCCCGGTGCGCCCGGTGCTGCCGATCGTCCTGGCCTGTGTCGTGGGCGTGGTCGCGGGTACCGCCCTGGTCGTCCGTGTCGCCTCCCGCCGCGGGCGGTCCAGGCCGGCAGCCGTGGCGCGCGCCGTGGTGAGTGACGTCCGCCACGGCCTGCTCGCCCGGCGCGCGTGGCCGCAGCTGGCGCTGTCCTCCGTCCTGGTCGTCGTGGGACACACCACGACGTTCGTGCTCGCGGCGCGCATCGCAGGCTGTACCGCGCCGACGGGCGAGCTGGTCGCGTTGGCGATGTTGGTGCAGACCGCGACGGTGATCCCGCTGAGCGTCGGCGGATGGGGGCCGCGGGAAGGCGTCGCCGCGTGGGCGTTCGCGGCAGTCGGCTTCGGCGCCGCGTCGGGTGTCACCGTCAGCACGGTCTACGCGGTGCTGTCCCTGGTCGCGGTCGCACCCGGCGCCTGCCTGCTCCTCGCCGACGCAGCCCGCCGCGTACGTACGGTGCGGCGGACCACGGGCTCCAGGCGGCGTACCGGGGTCCGGCGGGTAGGCGCCGTCCTCCTGCCGACGTACTCGCTCCTTCGCTACCAGACCGAGCGGGGCGACTCGTGACGATTGCGGTTCCGGCCGCGGGACCGACTGTTGAGCAACAACCCGGACAAGGGCGTCCAGCTCACCAGGCTCGGTGATGAGCCGTCAAGCGACGGGCGACCTGCCCACGAAGTCGAGCTGGTGCGCGATGTAGAGCAGCTCGCCGTCGGCCAGTTGGCGACGGCGTACCGCCAGCCAGTCGGCGAGCAGGGCGGCGTCCACCGCATCGGTCAAGGCGTCCTCGACGGTCTGGAGGATGGCGTCGAGGAAGTACGCCTCGTCGTGCTGGTAGCTGCCGTCAGGGCCGGCGTGCACGACCCAGTCGGACGGCCCCGACGCGAGCGGCGGCGCACCGGCGGCACGGAGGTGGTGGAACAGATGGCGTCCCGCCCGGCTCTCCCCGGCGGGCCGGCCGTAACGGACGCGGGCGTCCATGTCACGGTGATAGGCGCGGATGACCTGTTCGTCGCCGGGATGCTCGGGCTGGAAGATGCTCTCGCCGTCGTAGTTGAGAGTGAACCAGTAGACACCGCCGGGCACCAGCAGCCGGAACAACCCGGGCAGGACGGCCGGCACGTCCACGAGATCGAGGAACGCGTTGGCGGTCAACACCTCGGCCGGTTCCCCTCGGTGGGCGTTCAGGTAGTCGCCCAGCTCCGCCTCGACCAGGCGGACCCGGAGCTCGCCGAGGCGCAACCCGTCCGGCAGCGACTCGACGCCGATGCCGCGCGCGGTGGCCCACGCGCCCAGCCATTCGGCGGAGTCCTGCAACAGCCCGCCGTCGACGTCCAGCAGCGTGTACTCGCCACGGCGGACGACGTCCCACTCGTACAAGCGGGCGACCATGGTCCCGAGGCCGGCGCCGATCTCCAGCAGACGCAACGGGCCTGCGGGAAGCATGCGGCACATCTCGTCCAGCACCTGGCGGTTGAGTGCCCGGTCGTCGACGCTCCGCTTCGCCGTCAGGTAACGGGAGTAGGGTTTCGTCATCGCCTCTCCGCGACGAGCGCGAACTTGCGCACGCGTCCGCTGCCGAGCCAGTCGCCCCACATCTGGTGGGCGGTGAGCAGCTCGTCGAGGGCCCGGGGACCGATCCGGCGGGCGATCTCCGGTGCGTCGGCGCGGAACGCGCGCAGCAACGCCGCCGCCGTCGCGCGATGCGACGCGCTGCACCGCTGCTGCCAGGTCACCGTCAGGCCGACCTCGGCGAGCATCCGCGTCAGCTCCGCCAACTCCACGAGCCAGACCGTGTCGGCGTCGGGCATCCGGACCCGTTCGTTGCCGCTGAGCGGCCGGCCCTCCTCGACGGTGCACGCGAACCGACCGCCCCGTGGCAGTGCGCGGGCCACGTCGCGGAGCAGGGCACGCTTGTCGGGAAACGCCAGCATCGTCTCCAATAACAGCACGACCTCGAACCGGCCGTTCGGCAGCGGCGGGACGTGCGCCTGCTCGAAGCGACAAGGCAGGCCGACGGCCAGGAACCGGGCGAGCTCCAGGGCACTGGCGGAGCAGTCCACGCCCAGGTAGCGACAGCCGAACTCGGCTGTGATGAGCCGGCCGGGCCCGGCCGTCCCGCAACAGAGGTCGAGCACCGGGACGCCGGGTCCGATACCGGCGTGCCGTGCGAGGCGCCGGATCTCGCCGGCACGCATGAAGCTCTCCTGCCCGACGTACTCGCCGGGGGCGTACGCGGTGACCCTGGATCGCTGCAGCGCCGCCAGGAAAGGGGCGCGGTCGTCCTGCCTCACCGGACCCCGGCTCCGTCGGCCGGTGCGGGGCCATCGACAATCGTCTCGGATCGAACCGTGTGCACCGTGCCTCCGTAACTGTTCCTGACAGCCCGTACGGATCGGGGGCCTAGGCGGTTCAGCTTGTCAGGACAGGGGTGGTCCGTGCAGCAGGCGCAGGCGTTCTGGGTGACCGGACCCGGCCGCGGCGAGATCCGCGCGGTGCCGTTGCCCACACCCGCCGCCGACGAGGTACTGGTGCAGACCAGATGGTCGGCCGTGAGCCGCGGGACGGAGCTGCTCGTGTTCGCCGGTCGGGTGCCGCGCGAACAATGGCAGGAGATGCGGGCGCCGTTCCAGGACGGCGACTTCCCCGGCCCGGTGAAGTACGGCTACCTCAACGTGGGCGTGGTGCGGTCCGGTCCGCGGGACCTGTTGGGGCGCAACGTGTTCTGCCTCTATCCGCACCAGACCGCGTACGTCGTGCCCGCGGCGGCGGTGCTGCCGGTACCGGACGGCGTGCCCGGTGAGCGGGCAGTCCTCGCGGGCACCGTCGAGACGGCGGTGAACGCACTGTGGGACGCCGCGCCGCGGATCGGCGACCGTGCGTGTGTCGTCGGTGCCGGGATGGTGGGATGTTGCGTGGCCCGGCTGCTGGCACAGATCCCCGGCACCCGGGTCACCCTCGTCGACGTCGACCCGGCACGCGAGCGGGTCGCCGCTGCGTTGGGCGTCGCGTTCGCCCGTCCCGACGAGCTCGGCGGCGAGCACGAGATCGTCGTGCACGCCAGCGCGACCGCCGACGGCCTGCGGCGCTGCCTCGAGCTGCTGGCGCCGGGCGGCACCGTGACCGAGCTGAGCTGGTACGGCTCCGGGGAGGTGAGCGTGCCGCTCGGTGGCGGCTTCCACTCCCGGCGGCTGGGCGTCAAGGCCAGTCAGGTGGGCGTGGTAGCCGCCGCCCGCCGTGAGACCCGGTCGAGCAGGGACCGGCTCGCGCTGGCGCTGGAGCTGCTGCGGGACCCGGTCTACGACTGCCTGCTCGACGGCGTCACCGACTTCGCCGAACTGCCCGCGGTGCTGCCGCGACTGGCCGAACGGCCCGGGCTGTGCCACGTCATCCGGTACGAGGAGCGATGAAACACATGTACAGCGTGACCGTGCGAGACCACATGATGATCGCGCACAGCCTGCGGGGAGCGGCGTTCGGCCCGGCCCAGCGGCTGCACGGGGCGACGTACGTGGTGGACGCGACGTTCCGGCGCGAGGAACTGGACTCGGACGGCATAGTCGTGGACATCGAGCGCGCCACGACCGCGTTGCACGGGGTGCTCGGCGAGCTGAACCTGCGCAACCTCGACGACGTGCCGTCGTTGCGGGACGTGAACACCACGACCGAGACACTGGCCCGGCTGGTCGCCGACCGGCTCGTCGACCGGATCGCGGCCGGCGACCTCGGCACCGCGGCACGCGGACTGACCGGTGTGGCGGTGACGCTGCACGAGTCACATGTCGCCTGGGCCACGTACGAGAGAGCTCTCTGAGACCGTGCCGATGCGGGTGCACGTCGTGGCGCCGGAGGGCTTCGACGACCCCGGACGGCCCAGCGGCGGCAACAACTACGACCGGCGGGTGTGCGCCGGCCTGGCCGAGTCCGGCTGGGACGTGCGGATCGCCGCCGTCGGCGGCGCGTGGCCGGCGTACGACCGTGCCGCCCGCGCCGACCTGGCCCGCGTCCTCACCGCGATCCCGGACGGCGAGACGGTGCTGGTCGACGGGCTGGTCGCCGCACCGGCGGCGACCCCGCTGCTGTCGCACGCGCGGCGCCTGCGGCTGGTCGTGTTGCTGCACATGCCACTGGCCACGGCCATGGACCATCAGAACGACGCGGCCACGAAGCGTTCCGAACGTGCCGTACTCGGCGTCGTCGCCGGCGTGGTGGTCACGAGCGAATGGACCCGCAGGGAGGTGCTGGCGCGGTTCGCCATCCCGGGCGAACGCGTGCGCGTCGCCCGTCCCGGCGTCGACCGCGCCGGCGTCGCACCCGGAGACGCCGCCGGCGGGCACCTGTTGTGCGTCGGAACGGTCGGCCCGCACAAGGGGCAGGACCTGCTGGTGGGGGCACTGGCCGGGCTCCCGGGACGGGAGTGGGAGTGCGCGCTCGTCGGGCCGCTGGACCGCGACCCGGACTTCGTCGCGCAGCTGCGGACGCGCATCGCGCGAGCCGGCCTCGGTGCCCGGGTCCGTCTCGCCGGCACGCTGACCGGCACCGCGCTCGACCACGCCTACGCAGCCGCCGACGTGGTCGTCGTGCCGTCGCGGTCGGAGACCTACGGAATGGTGGTCACCGAAGCGCTCGCGCACGGTCTGCCCGTCATCGCCGCCGCCACGGGCGGCCTGCCGGAGGCGCTGGGCTTCGCCGACGACGGGCATCGGCCGGGTCGACTCGTGGCACCGGACGACCCCGTCGCGTTGCGCACCGCACTCGCGGAGTGGCTGCGCGACGGGGAACTACGGCAGCACCTGCGTGCCGCGGCACTGCGGCGTCGGGCGCGACTACCGGGCTGGGACCAGACCGTCCGCGACCTGGCCAGGGCCCTCACCGCCGCCGGTCGTCACGCGGCGCCGGCCTCCGGGACCACAGCTTCGTGATCACTGGAATGGGGCGTGCGGGTTCCCTTGATGCGCCGGTCGTAGGGGCCGTGGTGAGCTGCTCGACGCGAAGCCCCGGGCTTCGTCGTGCTGTCCCTACCCGTGGTCGTTGCGTACTGAGTGACAACTGCCCCCGGCGGCCATCTGCTGGCGACCTAACGCGGCTGGAGTGCCTTGCGGTTGTAGACGGCCTTCGCCCAGACGTAGCCGGCGGCGGTGATGCCGACGCACCAGCCGACCGCCGCCATCCATTCGGGTCCGATCGGCGTGCCGAGCAGCAGTCCGCGGATGGTCTCGGTGATCGGGGTGAACGGCTGGTACTCGGCGAACCAGCGCATCACCGTCGGCATCGAGTCGGTGGGGACGAAGCCGCTGCTGAGGAACGGCAGCAACATCAACGGCATCGGCGTGTTGCTCGCCGTCTCGACGCTCTTCGCCGAGACGCCGAGCGCTACGGTCAGCCAGCCGAGTGCGAGTGACGTGAGCGCGACGACGCCGGCGAGCGCGAGCCAGCCGACCGCGCCGGTGTGCGGACGGAAGCCGATCAGTGCGGCGACGCCCAGGACCACCGCCACGCCGAACAGCGTCTGGATGACGGTCCCGTAGACGTGGGCCGACAGCACCGACACGCGGGCGATGTTCATGGTGCGGAAGCGCGCGATGATCCCCTCGGTCATGTCCATCGCCACGGAGATCGCCGTGCCCTGCACGGCCCCGGCGATCGCCATCATCAGGATGCCCGGCGTGACGTACTGGAGATACGCCGCACGCCCGCCGGACAGGGCGCCGAGGCCCGCGCCCATCGTGCCCCCGAACACGTAGACGAACAGCAGCAGGAAGATGACGGGTATCCCGACGAGCATCAGGGTCAGCGACGGGTATCGCAGCTGGTGCTTCAGGTTGCGCCGCAGCATCGTCATGGAGTCGGCGGCGGCGGAGGAGAGCGTGCTCATCGGACCATGTCCTTCTCGTTCTCGGTGCGGCCGGTGAGGGCCAGGAAGACGTCGTCGAGATCGGGCGTGTGCACCTGCAGGCCCTCCGGCCTGACCGCCGCGGCGTCCATCCGGTCGAGCAGGGTGCGCAGCGAACGCAGGTCGCCCTCGCTCGGCACCTGCAGGGTGAGCGCCTCGTCGTCGCGCGACACCTCGCCGAGCGCGCGGGCGGCGGCGTCGAGGTCGGCGGCGTCGGTGAACCGCAGGCTGATGTGGCCCCCGGGCACGAGTCGCTTGAGCTCTCCCGGAGTGCCCTCGGCGATCAGCTCGCCGTGGTCGAGCACGGCGATCCGGTCGGCGAGCTCGTCGGCCTCGTCGAGGTACTGCGTGGTGAGGAAGATGGTGACGCCCGCGGCGGCGAGGTCGCGGACGATGTCCCACATCGTCCGGCGGCTGCGGGGGTCGAGCCCGGTGGTCGGCTCGTCGAGGAAGACGATCGACGGGCGCCCCATCAACCCCATGGCGAGGTCGAGCTTGCGCCGCATGCCGCCGGAGTAGGTCGCGAGCGGCTTGCGCGCCGCGTCGGTGAGGTCGAACCGCTCGAGCAGCTCGCTCGCGCGGCGGCGTCCCTCACGACGGCCGAGGTGGTGCAGCCGGGCCATGAGGATCAGGTTCTCCTCGCCGGTGAGGAACCGGTCGACGGCGGCGAACTGTCCGGTGACACCGATCGACGCGCGCACGGCGTCGGGTTCGCGGCGCGGGTCGTGGCCGGCGACGCGGACCTCGCCGCCGTCGTACGGGATGAGCGTGGACAGGATCTGCACGGTCGTGGTCTTGCCCGCGCCGTTCGGTCCCAGCAGCGAGAAGATGGTGCCCTGCGGGACGCTGAGGTCGATGCCGTCCAGGACGGCCTTCCGGCCGAACGACTTGGTCAGGCCGGCCGTCGAGATCGCCGGCTCTCGCGTGGTGGTCATGGTTCTCCCTGGTTGTTCGGCGGAGCTCATGCCCGGCGGACGAGGATGTCGCCGAACTGGGTGCGACCGCGGATCTCGACGGTCTCGTCGCCTTCTCGCGGTGCGCTGGACGCCTCGAGCTCGCTGTGGACGCGCCCGGTCCTGGAGCTCATGTCGAGCCAGGCGGCGGTGCCCTCGTTCACACCGACGGTGAGGTCGCCGTACGAGGTGTCGAGCTGGACCCGGCCGCGCACGACGTGGTCGACGCGGACGTTCCCGGCCGAGGTCTTCGCCACCACGGACGACAACGCGCGCTCGACCGTGATGTCGCCGTGCGAGGTCGCCAGCCTCAGCTCTCCGGTGACCTCGCCGATGCTGAGCTCGCCCATCGACGTCTTGACCACGGCCGGGCCGTCGACCTCTCCGACCCGGACGGTGCCGGCGGACGTGTCGACGTCGCAGCGGCCGTCGACCCGGCCCACCGTCACGTCGCCCATCGAGGTCTTCGCGCGGAGCTCGGCGGCCGACTGGACCCTGATGTCGCCCAGCGAGGACCTCACGTCGACCTTGCCCAGGCGCCCCTCGCAGAGCAGGCTCGCCCACGACGTGACGTCGAGGCTCGAGCCCTCGGGCAGTTCGATGCTGACGTCGATCACCGGGCCGACGCCCGGCAGGAGCGAACGCATCCAGCTCTTCGGCCCCTTGACGGTCAGCCGGCCGGCGGCGTGGTCGACGCGGGTCTCCTCGGCGGCGCGCACGTCCTCGTCCCTGGTCTCGTTGTGCGGGCGTACGTCGACCACGGTGTCGGTGCGGTCGCTCGCGACCACCCGGACGGACCCGGCGGCCATGTCGACGGTGACGGCGACCGGCTCCGGAGTGTCGAAACTGGGCATGGTTGTCCCCTCGAGGTGGCTCTGGTGGGTGTCCGGCGGGCTAACGCACCCAGCCGGTGAAGTGCTGCCCGAGCTGTGCCCCGCGCTGCTCGGGCCGGGCCGGCCGGTCCTCCAGCTCGACGGCCGCGGCCGCCACACGGACCAGCCAGGCGTTCACCGACATGCCCTCGCGGGCCGCGGCCTGCTCGATGCGCGGCTTCAGGTACTCGGGCAGCCGCAGGGTGACGCGGGAGGTGCCGCCCTCGTCCTCGGGCGCCGTCACGGCCGGGCGGACGCCCATGGTGACCTCGATCGCGTTCGCGAGGGCGGTGCGGATGCCGCCGGAGCCGGATTCGGCGGGCTCGGCCGGTTGCTCGGTCGGCGGCGCCGTCACGACGAACTGCGGATCGCGCCCGCGCAGCCGCACCTCGACCGAGCCGGGCGCGAGGTCGCGGGTGATCTCGTCCGCGGCGGCGGACAACGCGTCGAGCAGACAGAGCCGGGTGGCCGACTCGAGCGGGGCGGTCAGCCGGTCGGCGACGGCGCGCGCCTCCTCGCCTCCCGCCTCGGCGGCGACGGCGAGCTCGTGACGGAGCTGGGCGACGTACGGCATCAGATCCATGACGCCATCATGACGTCACGTTGACGTCATGTCAAGGAGGAGTGACGCTATCTGACGTCACGGCGACGTCGGCTGGCGTCAGGTCGGTGTCACTCCAGCCACTCGGTGATGAACTCGTCGTTCGCGTGGATGTTGACGCTCTCGAACCGCTCCGGGCCGAGGGTGCGGAACTTGTGCGGGGTGTCCGCGGGAACGACGAGGATCTGGCCGGCCCTGCCCTCGATCTCCTCGGTGCCGACGGTGAACATCGCCCGGCCGCGCCGGATGATGAACGTCTCCGGGTACGGGTGCTTGTGCAGCCGCGGCCCGCTGCCGGGCTGGTCGGTGCTCTCCAGGATGATCGAGATGCCGGCGCCGTACGGCCTGCCCTCGGTGTTCTCGGCCCACTCCTCGCCACCGGTGCCGCCGTCACGGCGCTCGATGACGTGGAACGTGGTGGTGGTCGCGGGCTTGGATGTCATGTCGGCCTCCGCCGTTGGTTGCCATTGTCGGGTGTGACCCCCATGATCTACCTCACCGGGGACAGAACGGGGAGGTGCGCGATCGGCGCCGACGAGACGCGCGCGGGCGTGTCGCTGACCAACCTGGACCAGGAGCTGTTCCCGGACGCGGGCGCGACCAAGCGTGACCTCGTCGACTACCTCGACGCCGTCCGTGACCGCATCCTGCCCGTGCTCGAGGACCGGCCGCTCTCGGTCATCCGCGTGCTGCGCGGGCAGCGGCCGTTCATGCAGAAGAACCTGCCGAAGTACACGCCGGAGTGGGTGCGGCGGGTGTCGATGTGGGCGGAGAGCTCGCACCGTGACGTGTCCTACGGGCTGTGCGACGACCGGCGCACGCTGCTGTGGTTCGCCAACCAGCGGTCGGTCGAGTACCACCCCGCGCTGGTGCGCACGGCGGAGTGGGAGCGGCCCACCCACCTCGTGCTCGACCTCGACCCGCCCGCCGGCGACCCGTTCGGCACCGTGGTGCGGGCGGCGCACCTCGTCCGGCAGGCACTGGCCGACTCCGGGCTCGCCGGCGCGGTCAAGACCAGCGGGTCCAAGGGCGTGCACATCTACGTGCCGCTCGCGCCGGGCGCGTCGTTCGAGGACGTCGCCGCCGCCACCCGGGCGCTCGCCGTCCGGGCCGAACGCCTCGACCCGGCGCTGGCGACGACGGCGTTCATCCGGGAGGACCGTGGCGGCAAGGTCTTCATCGACTCCACGCGGGCCGGCGGCGCGACGGTGGTCGCGGCGTACAGCCCGCGGGTGCGCCCCGGCGCGACGGTGTCGTTCCCCGTGTCCTGGGACGAGCTCGACGCCGTGAGCATCGCCGACTTCACCGTGCACACCGCGGCCGGTCTGCTCGGCGAGCGGGACCCGTGGGCGGACGCGATGCCCGCGCCGCAGCGGCTGGACGCGGACCTCGTCGCGGAGGGACACACGATCCCGATCGCGCGCGTGCAGGCCATGCACGAGGGCAAACGCCGGGCCCGCGCGCGGAGGAAGGACGGCTAGGAGAACGGCGGCGGCGCGTCGGGCGGGCCGATCGCGCCTATCCTTGCCGGCGTGAGCCTGCGGGAGAAGAAGAAGGCGCTGACCAGGGACGGCATCGAGCGCGCCGCACTCGGCATGTTCCTGGACCGGGGCTACGAACGGGTGCGGCTGGACGACATCTGCGCCGAGGCGGTGGTCTCGCCACGAACCTTCTTCCGGTACTTCGACTCCAAGGAGGACCTCGTCCTCGGCCGGCTGCGGTCGCACCTGACGCAGGCGGCCGAACTGCTCGCGTCCCGCCCGGATGGCGAGCCCGTGGGGGCGGCGCTCGCCGCGGTGATCGAGCACGTGGCGAGGGACTACGTCGCGGAGTCGGAACGCGAGCTGGCCCGGTTGCGGCTGGTGGCGGCGACGCCGCCGCTGCGAACGGGCCTGTTCGGCGTGTTCGTGGCGTTCGAGCGCCTGGTGGCCGAGTTCGTCGCGACCCGGCTCGGCGTCGACCCCGCCGACCGGACCCCCCGCCTCTACGCCGCCGGCACGGCCGCGGCCTTCCGGGTCGGCCTCGAGATGTGGGTGGCCGACGAGGACGGCGTCGATCTTCCCGAGGCGATCGTGGCGAACGCCGCGCTGCTCACCGACCGGCTGCACGCGGACCACAAATAACGCCAGTCATTGACATCTGCCAGTGACTGGCACATTATGGCGTCATGCTCTCCGCCACCGCCGGCGCCGCCCGGCTGCACTGCGAGATCCGGGGCAGCGGCCCCGGCCTCGTCTTCGTCCCCGGCGGCCTGGTCGACTCCGCGCACTTCGCCGAACTGGCCACGCTGCTGGCCGACGGGTTCACCACGGTCAGCTACGACCGGCGCGGCAGCGCCGGCAGCCCGCGCCCGCCGTCCTGGCACGCGACCAGCATCGGCGAGCAGGCCGACGACCTCGCTGCGGTGATCGAGGATCTCGGGCTGGCGCCCTGTGCGGTCTGGGGCGGCAGCCTCGGCGGCATCGTCCTGCTCGAGCTGCTCGCCCGGCGGCCGGGACTCGTCCGCGCGGCGATCGTCCAGGAGCCGCCGCTGTTCACGGTGCTCCCCGGAGGCGAGGCGGTCGCCGGCCGCCTCGGCGCAGCGGCGGCCGCCGCGGTGCGGGACGGCAGCACGGCCGCGGCGTTCGAGGAGCACGCGCGCACGGCGCTCGGCGCGACGTACGACCTCGTCCCCACGCACCTGCGCGAACGGATGGCCGCCAACGCCGAGCTGTTCTTCGGCATCGAGGTACCCGCACTGCTCCGTTCGATGCCCTCGCCGGACGACATCCGGCGCACTCTCGCCCGCGCCGCCGTCACGGTCCATTGCCTCGCCTCGGTCGAGGACCCGCAGTCGCCGCCGCACCGCGCGACGCGCTGGCTCGCCGACGAGCTGGGCATCGGGCTGACCACGATCCCCGGCGGCCACATGCCGTACGTCACCGAGCCGGCCGTCACGGCCGCGACGGTCCGCGAACTGCTCACCACGAGGGAGAGGCCATGAGCACCGACCCGACACCGAGGACCCACACGGTGAGCGTCAGCGACGTCGCCGTGCTGAGCTACGAGCAGGACGTGGTCAGCCCGGCCGACGACAGCGGCATCGAGCTGGTCCAGACCACCCTGGCGGAACGGTTCAGCGGCGGCCTCGAAGGCGACGCGACCGCGCGGCACCTTCGCGTTATCCGTCCGGACGGCACGGCGACGTTCACCTGCGTGGAACGGTTCGCCGGCACCCTCGGCGGCCGTTCCGGGTCGTTCGCGCTCACCGCGTCCGGCCACACCGACGAGGCGGGCGTCGTGCACGGCCGCTGGGAGGTCGTCGCAGGCTCCGGGACGGGCGAGCTGGTGGGGTTGCGTGGCTTCGCGACCTTCCACGCCGCACCCGCACCGGACACCGCGACGGGCTGGGCGGCGAAGGACGTGCTCGCCTACTGGTTCGAGCGGTGAGCCGCGTTCTCCGCCGTGTCGTGAGCCGTCAGGGCGCCTGGGGGAGCCGCACGGCGCCGCGCCTCGGCCGTCCCGCGGACGGCGGCGGGACCACCGGGCCGACGTCGCCGTCCGGCGCCTCGTCGAGGTCGACGATCACGGGCGCGTGGTCGCTCGGTCCCGTGCCCTTCCGCGCGTGCCGGTCGACCCACGCGGCCCGCACCCGGCCGGCGACCGCGTCGCTCGCCAGCACGAGGTCGATGCGCATGCCGAGGTTCTTGTGGAACATACCGGCGCGGTAGTCCCAGTAGGTGAAGACCTGCTCGTCCGGCCACCGGTCGCGGACGACGTCGTGCAGGCCGAGCGACCGTAGCTCGGCCAGGGCGGCGCGTTCCGGCCCGGTCACGTGGGTCTGCCCGACGTACGCGTCCGGGTCGAACACGTCCTCGTCCGCCGGGGCGATGTTCATGTCGCCGCAGACGACGACAGCGTCCGGGCCGGCCGACACGACGTCGCGCAGCGCCGCGAGCCAGGCGAGCTTGTAGCGGTAGTGCTCCGAGTCCGGCTGCCGGCCGTTCGGCACGTACACCGAGTGCACGCGGACACCGGCACAGGTCGCCGCGATCGCGCGTGCCTCGGGATCGGGGAAGCCGGGTGCGCCGTCGAGTCCGACGGCGACGTCGTCCAACCCGACGCGGGACAGGATCGCGACACCGTTCCAGCGGCCCTCACCGTGCGCGGCGACCGCGTACCCGCGGCGCTCGAGCTCCCGGCCGAGCAGCTCGGCGAACGCGTCGTCGGCCAGCTTGGTCTCCTGCAGGCACACGACGTCCGGGCGACGCTGGTCGAGCCACGGCAGGAAGCGGGGGACCCGCTGCTTGATCGAGTTGACGTTCCAGGTCGTGACACGCACGCGACCACCGTATCCGCGCTGTCCGTGGATACGGTGGCCGCGTCCGGAGGCAGCTGCTAGGTGAACAGGCTGACGCCGCCCGGGCCGACGAGAAGGCCCACGACGATCAACACGATGCCCCAGATCAGCTTGCCTCTAACGATCGTGACGATGCCGGCGATGACCAAGATCGCGGCGATGATCCAGAGTACGAAGTTCATGCCTCATCCATCTGTTCGAGGGCGCTCGGCGTCCCTGTCGTCATGTCGTTTGCCCCACTACCCCGGATTCGCCCGACTATCCATGCATTTCCGGGGAGCTGCGCTCACCTGGTGACCTACCCGTCACGGCGGCGACCACCGGCCCGGGGGGTGGCGGTCCGGATGCCGGCCGGCGTCTAGGCTGGGACGTGTCGCACAGCAACTCCAGGTTCGCCCGTCTCCGGCGTCGGTTGTCCCGCGCCTACCACCTCGTCTGTGCCCGTGAGGACGCGCGATCGCGCGGCTTCCGCGTACCGGCCGGCGCCTGGCTCTGCGAACACTGCCGCCTGGTCCTGTGGGACCACCGCGCGTTCCTCGGCCACGCGCAGGTCTGCACCGCCTGACTTCCCGCGTCGACCCGCGCCCGCCTCCCGCCCCGGGCAACCCTCCCGCCTCCGTCGTGCGTGACTGGGGGTGAGGAGGTCAGCCACGATGCGCAAGCACGAACCGATCTTTGCGGCGGCACTCGCCGGCGCGGCCCTGGTCCTGGCCGCGTGCGGTACGGAGACGCCGAGCGCAGGCGGCGGGGGTACGCCCGGTTCGACGACCGAGTCGTCGTCCGCATCGCCCTCCCGCGCCACGAGCGGCACCGGCACGCCGGGCACCCCGACCGGGCAGGCGTCCAGCAAGCCGGTGCAGTCGAAGTCCGGCGGTGACCCCGGCCGGATCCGGGGCCGCTGCCACACCGGTCAGCTCTCGGCGTCCGTCCGGATGCGCGACAGCGCCGCCGGGCAGCGCTACGCGTGGCTCGTGCTCACCAACAGGTCAGGGACGACGTGCACGATCTACGGCTACGGCGGGATGCAGCTCTACCGCTCCAACGGCGATCCCGTCCCGACGCGGATGGAGCGCGACCGGAACGTCCCGCCGCAACTGCTCACCATCGCGCCGGGGCACACCGCGCGCTCGTCGCTTCGCTGGACGGTGGTGCCGACCGGCTCGGAGCCGACCGGCAAGGCGTGCGAGCCGGTCGCCACGACGGCCCACGTGACGCCGCCGGACGAGACGAGCTACCTCAGCATCCCTTGGCACTACGGGCAGGTGTGCGACCACGGCGCCATGAAGCAGGGCGCGTACCGGGGCACGCCGGCCAAGGCGGGCTCGTAGCGGCTATTCCGAGCCGCGCTCGGCGGCGCTGCGCTCGATGCAGAACTCGTTGCCCTCGGGATCGGTGAGGACGACGAAGCCGGTGCCGTCCGGACGCCGGTGGTCGGAGTGAATCCCGGCTCCGAGCTCGACGGCACGCTCCACCTCCTGGTCGCGGGTCCGCCCGCGCGGCTGGAGGTCGACGTGGACGCGGTTCTTCGCCGTCTTGCCCTCCGGCACCTGGAGGAAGAGCATGCCCGGTGCGCCCTCCGGCCCGGCGACGAGCGCGGCCGGATCGCCCGGCATGTCGTCCGGGGACAGCGGCTGGCCGAGCAGCCGGCTCCAGAACGTGCCGAGGGCGTAAGGGTCGGCGCAGTCGACGGTGATGTTGCGTACGACCATGTGCATACGCGGACTCTGGCACACGGGCGCGCGGCGCGCCTCCCCGTTTCGTCACGACCCGACCGTCACCCGCTCCGTCGCGCCCGCGACGACGTCGCCGCCCGCTGCCGCCGCCTGGCGCGGCGGGCGCGGCGGGCGGATCAGCACGAGGGCGACCAGCGCCGCCGCGACCGTCGCGAGCCCACCGGCGAGCAGGACGGCGTTCATCCCCGACGCCGTCGCCGCGCGGGCCGCCTCGGCGACCGCGGCGCGGACCGGCGCCGGCACGGCCGCGGCGACGCGTGCGCCCGCGCCGCCGCCCACCGCGTCGGCGACCGCACGGAGGTGCGTCGCGGGTACGCGACCGGCCAGCTCGCCGGTGGCGGCGTCGGTCACCCGGTGCTGGAACAGCGCGCCGAGCACCGCGACCCCGGCGGACACCCCGACCTGACGCATCGTGTTGACCGCGCCCGTGGCCATGCCGGCGCGGGCCGGTTCGACCGCCGTCACGGCGGCCTGCGACGTCACCGCACTGCTCGCGCCCATGCCGAGACCGGCGAGGACGAAGCCCACGACGAGCGTCGTCCACCCGGATCCGGCGTCCAGGTGGGCGAGCGCCAGCAACCCACCGCCGGTGACGGCCAGGCTGGCCGCGACCATCACCCGTACCGGCACTCGGCCGCCGAGCCGGGCCACGAGCGGCGCCGCGACGAACGCCGTCACGCTGAGCGGGAGGAACCGCAGGCCGCTGCCGAAGGCGCTGTACCCCAGCGTGTTCTGCACGTACAGCGCGAGGTACGGCGTCGCCCCCACCAGCCCGGCCGACATCACCAGCACCGCGACGACGACGCCGGTGAACGAGCGGCTGCGGAACAGGCCGAGGTCGAGCATCGGCTCCCGCGCGGTGGCCTCGCGCACCACGAAGCCGGCGACGAGCACCGCGCCGGCGGCGAAGCAACCGAGGACCGGCGCGGACGTCCAGCCGTCGGCGTTGCCGCGCACGAGCCCGTAGAGCACCGCGAACAGACCGGCGGTGAGCAGGGCGGTGCCGGGCCAGTCCGCACGACGCGGGCGCGGCGCGCGCGACTCGCGCAGCCGGAGCAGGCCGGCGACCAGCGCGACGACGCCGACCGGGACGTTGACCAGGAAGATCCAGCGCCAGCCCGGGCCGGCGACGAGCGCGCCGCCGACCAGCGGGCCGACCGCCGTGGCCGCGGCGATCGTCGCGCCGAAGGCGCCGATCGCGCTCGCCCGCCGCCGTGGCTCGGGGAACGCCGCGGCCACCAGCGGGAGCGCCGTGCCGAACAGCAGCGCGCCGCCGAGACCCTGCACCGCGCGGGTGACGTCGAGCGCGAGCGGTGACCAGGCCAGCGCGCAGGCGAGCGAGCCCAGCGTGAAGACGGCGAGGCCGGCGAGGAACACCCGGCGGCGCCCGACGCGGTCCGAGACGGTCGCGGCCGTCAACAGCACGCCGGCGAGCGGCAGCGTGTAGGCGTCGAGCACCCACTGCAGGTCGGCGAGGCCCGCGTGGAACTCGCGCTGGATGTCGCCGAGCGCGACGGACACGATCGTGACGTCGAGCAGCAGCATGAACATCGCGGTGCACACCAGCAGGAGCGTCCACCGCCCCGTGACGCGGTCGGGAGCTTCGGTCGTCATGCGTCCTCCTGCCGAGTTGACTGTACGGGTGTAGCCTTACATAGGTGCGGCTACATGTGTCAACCGAAAATCTCGCGAGCGCGGGACGGGGCGGGCGATACTGTCGATCCCGGTCAGGAGGACGATCGGCACCGTGACTACACGAGACGGCTCGAGCCGTCGACCGCCCGCGCGCCGGGGAGAGGGCGAGCGGTTGCGCGGTGAGATCGTCGACGCCGCGCTGCGCCTGCTCGCCGGAACCGGCAACACCGCGACGCTGTCGCTCCGCGCGGTCGCCCGGGAGGTCGGCGTCGCGGCGACGTCGATCTACCTGCACTTCCCGGACATCGACGCGCTGCTCCTCGAGGTGAAGACCCAGCTGAGCGAGCGGCTCGCGCGGACCGAGTGCGCGGCCGCCGACGCGGCCGGCCCGGACCCGTTCGACCGGCTGCTGGCCATGGCGCACGGCTACGTGCGGTTCGGGATGGAGGAGCCCGGGCTCTACCACGTCATCTTCAGCTCGCCGAACCTGTCGCCGAAGTACCTGCAGATGGGCGTCTACATCGGGCGGGAGGCGTTCGAGCGGGTCCGGCAGGAGGTGGCGGCGCTGGTCGGCGAGGAGAGCTCGCACCTGGTGACGACGCACTTCTGGACCGCGCTGCACGGGCTCGTCGTCCTGCGCACGACGAGGACGCGGTTCCCGTGGCCGGATCTCGACGCCGAGGTCGAGGACCTCACCCGCCGTCTCGTCGGCCGGACGTGACCACCGGGTGCCGCGAGGACACGCTCCTCGTCGTCACCGCCGACCACGGCGACTACGTCGGCGAGTACGGGTTGGTGCGCAAGGGCGCGGAGCTGCCCGAGGTGCTCACCCGCGTTCCCCTGGTCGTCGACGGTCCCGGTGTCGCCGGCGGACGCGGGCCGTCGCCCCCGCACGTCTCGTTGGCCGGCGTGCTGCCGACCGTGTGCACCGCGGTGGGCGCCGAACCGCCGCCGGGCGTGCAGGCAGGGACATGTGGCGACTGCTCACCGGAGCGGACGTGTCCGGCTTCGACAGTGCGTACGCGGAACAGGGCGTCGGCGGACGCGCGTACACGGCGTCGGACGGTGCCGGAACCGTTGCCCGGTCTCGGTGTTCCGGGCGGCTCGTACGACTTCGACGGGCTCAACGCGGTGACGCAGGGCGGGGCGAGGCGGATGGTGCGCACGGGCGACTGGAAGATCGTGCTCGACGAGTCCGTTGCGGGCCGGTTGTACGACCTGCGCGACGACCCGTTCGAGCTGCGCGACCTGTGGCACGCCCCCGAGCACCTTGCCGTCCGGTGCGAGCTGTCGGCCGAGCTCGCACGGTGGACGACGACCGCCGAGGATCCCCTGCCGATCCCGCGTGAGGGCTATCCACGCCTCTCGCGGTCGTAGTACGTTGTGCCGCACCTGGGGATCGGCCGGGATCCGGTTGATACCCTGCACCACACGTCGTGGTGATCCGACCGTGGAACGTGACCGTACGGACGGTCCGTCCCGACCGCAGTGCGGAGGTCGGCACCGCTAGGGGGGAGCGCGGCTTGCGCCGCGGCCGGGGGTGGAGAAGGAGCTTTGGTGACGCCCGCGAGGCAACCCAGCAGGCGGGCAGTACTGAAGGGGGCGGCCGGGTTACTGGGGCTTTCCGCAGTACCCGTGTTGTCCTCGTGCGGCACGGAACCGCCTGCGGTGCGTGGCGCGGCAACGGGGCCGCCCCGGCGCGGTGGCGTGCTCCGCATCGGTACTGCCGGTGGAGGGTCCAGCGACAGCCTGGACGTGCACAACCCGGTCACACACCCGGACATCTGCCGTGACCTGAACCTGTACGAGCCGTTGCTCTACCGCGACCGCGACTACACCCTGCAGGGCGCGGTCGCCGAGTCGGTGGAGCCGTCGAAGGACGGCATGTCGTGGACCGTGCACATCCGTGACGGCATCACGTTCCACGACGGTAGGCCGGTGCGTCCGGAGGACGTCGTCTTCAGCTACCGCCGCGTGACCGACCCGAAGAAGCCGCAGGCGGCGGCGAACCTGCTGTCGTCGGTCGACCGCGAGGGTTTCAAGAAGCTCGACGACAAGACGCTGCTGATCAGGATGCAGACTCCGGACGTGTCGATCCACGACGTGTTCGCCGACTACCGCATCGGCATCGTCCCCGAGGGCTACGACCCGAAGAAGCCGATCGGCACCGGCCCGTTCAAGTTCGTGAGCTTCACGCCGGGGCAGCAGAGCGTGTTCGAGCGGTTCGGCGACTACTGGCGTGAGGGCCAGCCGTACGTCGACGAACTGCGCATCATCAACTTCACCGACGACACGGCACGGGTCAACGCGCTGCTCGCCGCGCAAGTCGACGCGATCGAGTCGTTGCCGTACGCCGAGGTGCGGGTGATCCAGGCCGACCCGACGCTGGAGGTGCTGATCTCCAAGACGGGCAACTGGGACCCGTTCACGATGCGCGTCGACGTCGCGCCGTACAAGGACGTGCGCGTCCGCCAGGCACTCCGGCTGGCCGTCGACCGGAACCAGATGATC
Organism: Streptosporangiales bacterium; assembly: GCA_036378185.1. Lineage (GTDB taxonomy): Bacteria > Actinomycetota > Actinomycetes > Streptosporangiales > WHST01 > WHST01. Next base: position 32,411 of record DASUWX010000057.1, read on the forward strand.
AACCAGGTGCTGTCGGGCCATGGCCGGGTCGCGAACGACATGTACTCGCCGGTCGACCCGAACTACCTCCGCGACGTCCCGCAGCGCCACTACGACCCGGAACAGGCGCGGTCACTGCTGAAGAAGGCGGGACACGACAAGCTGCAGGTGGAGCTGACCACCTCGGAGGTGTCGCAGGGCATCGTCGAGGCCGCGCAGGTCATGCAGCAGCAGGCCGCCAAGGCCGGCGTGGAGATGAAGCTGCGCAAGGTCGACCCGAACACGTTCTACGGCGACCAGTACCTCAAGTGGCCGTTCGCGCAGGACTTCTGGGGCACCTGGCCGTACCTCGTGCAGTCCGCGCTCGGCTCGCAGCCGAAGTCGCCGTTCAACGAGTGCCACTGGGCCGACCCGACGTACCTCGACCTCGTGAACAGCGCGAAGAAGACGCTGGACGAGAAGAAGCGCAGGACGCTCGTGCAGGACGCGCAGCGGATCGAGTACGAGCGCGGTGGCTACATCGTCTGGGGATTCCTCGACAACGTCGACGCCGTGTCGCGGCGGATCACCGGGCTGAAGTCCACCAACACCACGGGTTTCCCGCTGGACGCGTACCGGTTCCGGGAGGTGTGGTTCGTATGACCAGGCTCATCGGACGCCGCCTGCTGATCGGCCTCGTCGTGCTGTTCGTGGTGTCGTTGCTCGTGTTCGCGGCCAGCCTGCTGTTGCCCGGCGACGCCGCGCAGGCGATCCTCGGCCGCACGGCCAGCCCGGACCGGCTGGCCGCGTTGCGCGCGCAGATGCACCTGGACCAGCCCGCGGCACAGCGCTACCTCACCTGGCTCGGCGACCTGTTCACGGGCAGCCTGGGCAACTCGCTGGCCAACGGGCAGCCGGTCGGCCAGCTGATCGCGTACCGGCTCGGCAACTCCGGCATCCTGCTGCTGTGCTCGGCGGTGATCGCGACGCCGGTGTCGATCCTGGTCGGCACGTGGAGCGCGTTGCGCCGCGGCCGTGCCGTCGACAACGCGTTCTCCACCAGCTCGCTGGTGCTCGCCTCGTTGCCGGAGTTCGTCATCGGCATCCTGCTGATCCTCGTGTTCTCGACGACGCTGCTGCACTGGTTCCCCGCGGTGGCGCTGGTGAGCGAGCACCGGTCGATGTGGAACCAGGCGAGCGTGCTCGTCCTGCCCACGGTGACACTGGTGCTCGCGGTGTCGCCGTACATCAGCCGGATGATGCGGGCGACGATGATCGAGGTGCTCGACAGCGAGTACGTCCAACAGGCGCGGCTGAAGGGCCTGCCCGAACGCGTCGTCCTGCTGCGGCACGCGCTGCCGAACGGGATCGGCCCCGTCGCACAGGTGATCGCGCTGCAGCTCGCGTGGCTGGCCGGCGGCGTGGTCGTGGTGGAGTACCTGTTCCGGTACCCGGGCGTCGGCCAGGGCATCGTGGACGCGGTGACCAACCGCGACCTGCCGACCCTGCAGGCACTGGTGATGCTGATCGCGTTCGTCTACGTCGTGTTCAACCTGCTGGCGGACGTCGTGAGCATCGTGAGCAACCCGAGACTGCGGACGGCGAGATGACAAGCGTAGGACTGAGCGAGCGAGCCGGACGTAGGGGTCGCGGACGCGTGTCTGAGCCAGAGCCTGCGTTGCCCGCGGCGCCTGCCGCAGGGCAGCGAGTGAGGGGACGCGCATGACGGGGAGCACGACCGAACTGCAGGCCGCGGCCGAGGACATCCCCGCGGCCGGTGGACGCACCAAGGGGCTGCTCCGCCAGTCGCTTGCGTACCGGCGCACCTGGGTCGGCATCGCACTGACCGGGTTCGTCGTGCTGCTCGCGATCTTCGGCCCGCTGTTCGCCCCGTACTCGACGACGGAGTTCGTCGGCCAGCCGTTCTACGCGCACACCGCGCACGCGCTGCTCGGCACCGACAACCTCGGGCGGGACGTGCTCAGCCGGTTCCTCGGCGGCGGCCGCTCGGTGCTGTTGCTCGCCGCGCTGTCCACGATCCTCGGCGTCGGCGTCGGGGTGATCGTCGCGCTGGTCGCGGGCTACACGCGCTCCTGGCTGGACGAGCTGTTGATGCGCGTCAGCGACGTCGTGCTGGCGTTCCCGCAGATCGTGCTCGCGTTGCTGTTCCTGTCCGTCTGGGGCCCGCACCCGTGGGTCATCGTCCTCACCGTCGGTCTCTCGCACGCGCCGCGCACCGCGCGCATCATCCGCGCCGCCGTGCTCGACGTGGCCGGGCGCGACTACGTGCGCGCCGCCGAGGCGCTGGGGCTGCGACGCTGGCTGGTGCGCTGGGACGACCTGCTGCCGAACGTGACCGGGCCGCTGATGGTCGAGACGGGCCTGCGGTTCACGTACTCGATCGGGCTGGTCGCCGGGTTGGGCTTCCTGGGCCTCGGGCTGCAGCCGCCCGCGGCGGACTGGGGCCTGATGATCAACGAGAACCGCATCGGCCTGGTCGTCCAGCCGTGGGCGGTGCTGCTGCCCGTCGTCGGGATCGGCCTCATCGCGGTCGGCATGAACCTGATCAGCGACGGCATCGCGCAGGCGTCCGCAGGCCTGGACCGGGAGGTCGAGGAATGAGTGCGAGCGAGGTGACGCCGGAGGACGGCGTGACGAGAGACGGAGACGTGGCCCGCGAGGGCGTGCTCGTCCGGGGGCTGCGGGTCGAGAGCAGCCAGGGCACGGCGATCGTCGACGGCCTGGACCTGCAGATCGGCAAGGGCAAGATCCTCGGCCTGGTGGGGGAGTCCGGCTCCGGCAAGACGACCGTCGGCCTCGCGATGCTCGGCCACGCGCGCCGCGGCATGCGCATCGCGGCAGGCCACATCCGGCTGGCCGGCACCGACCTGCTCGCCCTGTCCGCCAAGGAGCTGCAGAGCTGGCGCGGGCACCGGGTCAGCTACGTGCCGCAGGACCCGGGTGCGGCGCTCGATCCCGCGATGCGGGTCGGGCGGCAGGTGCTCGAGGCGATCACGGCGCACTCGTGGGAGACCGACCCCGCCGACCGCGTGCGCGAGGTGCTCGCCGAGGTCGACCTGCCGACCGACGACGCGTTCCTGCGCCGCTGGCCGCACGAGCTGTCCGGCGGCCAGCAGCAGCGCATCGGCATCGCGATGGGCTTCGCCTGCCGGCCGACGCTCGTCGTGCTCGACGAGCCGACGACGGGCCTCGACGTCACGACCCAGGGCCGCGTGCTCGACACCGTGCACGAGCTCGCCGAGCGGCACGACTGCGCCGCCCTCTACATCAGCCACGACCTCGCCGTGGTGGCCGACGTCGCCGACGACATCGCGGTGCTGTACGCGGGCAGCCTGGTCGAGCAGGCGGCCACCGACCTCCTGGTGCGCGACCCCGGACACCCTTACACCGCAAGGCTCGTGGCCGCGGTACCGGACCTCGACGGCAAGCGCGAGCTGCACGGCATCCCGGGCAGCGCGCCGACGCCGTCGGAACGGCCGCACGGTTGCCGGTTCGCGCCGCGCTGCGAACTGGCCACGGAGGAGTGCAGGGTCGAGCTGCCGCCGATCGAGGAGTTCGAGTCGGGTCACCTGGTCCGTTGCGTGCACACCGAACAGGTGTCCGCCGAATTCGTCAACCGCTCGAAGCCGGCGGCGTCGCGCAAGTACACGAAGGTGCTGCTGCAGGTCGCCGGGCTCACCGCACGGTACGGCGAGAACCAGGTGCTGCACGGGCTCGACCTCAGCGTCCCGGCCGGGTCGTGCACCGCGCTGCTCGGCGAGTCCGGCTCGGGCAAGACGACGCTGGCGCAGACCATCGCCGGGCTGCACGCCGAGGCGTCGGGTGAGATCCTGTTGCGCGGCAACCCGTTGCCGTTCGGCGTCGCACCTCGGGGCCGCGACGTCCTGCGGACCGTGGCGTACGTGTTCCAGAACCCCTACGCCTCGCTCAACCCGCGCAAGACGATCGGCGAGTCGATCGCCCGACCGTTGCGCGTGCTGTCCCGTGCCTCCCGTGACGACGCGATCGAGGCGGCCGGGGCGACGCTGGAGAAGGTGGGCCTGCAGCGGGCACACGCCGACCGCTACCCCGACCAGCTGTCCGGCGGCGAGCGGCAACGCGCCGCGATCGCACGGGCGCTCGTCACCGAGCCGGAGCTGTTGATCTGCGACGAGGTCACCAGCGCGCTCGACGTCTCGGTGCAGGCGACCGTCGTCGAGCTGCTGGCGCGGCTGCGCGAGGAGACCGGCCTCACCCTGCTCTTCGTCACGCACGACATCGCACTGGTGCGCAACATCGCGCAGGAGGTCGCGGTGCTGCAGGACGGGCACATCGTCGAGCACGCCCCGGTCGAGCAGCTGTTCGCCAAGCCGGCGCACGCGTACACCCGCGAACTGATCGACACGACGCCGGCGTTGGTGATCAGGTAGCTCTTCGTGGTCGTGAGGGGCACCCTCGACCCCTCCTGAAGCCTCACGGTGGCCCTCACTCCTTGCGTCTTGACCGGACTGAAAACCTTTGCAATCATCTTGCGCATGGCGGTCACGATCCACGAAGTGGCGAAAGCCGCTCGCGTCTCCGTCTCGACGGTGTCGCGTGCGTTCGGCTCGCCCGACGTGGTCAACGCGGAGACCCGGCGGCGCGTGCTCGCGGCCGCCGAACGGTTGCGGTACCGGCCGAACCGCGCGGCGCGCGGACTGATCACCGGGCGCACCGGCAACATCGGCGTCATCGTCCCCGACCTGGAGAACCCGTTCTTCCACGGCGTGCTCAAGGGCGTGCAGTCGCGGTCCCGTGAGGCAGACCAGTGGGTCTTCCTCGCCGACTCGGGCGAGGACCCGTACGCCGAGCACGAGCTGGTCATGCAGCTGTCGAAACAGGTCGACGGCATCCTGCTGTGCTCGTCCCGGATGCGCACCGCGCAGCTCGAACAGGCCGCCGCCGAACGCCCGCTCGTCTTCCTCAACCGCAAGGTGCCCGGGTCCCCTTCGGTACTGATGGACAGCGCGGGCGGCGGCCGGCAGATCGTCGGCCATCTGGCCGAGCTCGGGCACCGCAGGTTCGCCTACCTCGGCGGCCCGCGCACGTCCTGGTCCAACCGTGAACGCCGGCGCGGCCTGCGTACCGCCGCGGCGCGCAAGGGCCTCGAGATCGTCGAGCTCGGCCCGTACGCGCCACGCTTCGAGGCCGGCGGTGCGGCCGCGGACGCCGCGCTCGAACAGGGCGTGACGGTGATCGTCGCGTACAACGACCTGATGGCGCTCGGTGTCCTCGCGCGCCTCGCCGAACGCGGGGTCGCGGTGCCGGGCGAGTGCAGCGTCGTCGGCTTCGACGACGTGCCGATCTCGACGATGACGACGCCGACGCTGACGACGGTCGCGCTGCCGAAGGCGGAGGCGGGCCGCGCCGCCGTCGACGCACTGCTCGGCCTGCTGGAGGACCCCGACGGCAGGCCCGGCCGCGAGGACCTCGCGACCCGGCTCGTCGTCCGGGCGTCCACAGGAGCTCCGCGCGCCGGCACGAGGAAGCGGGCGCGCATGAAACGAGCGCTGGAGCTGACGAGTGAGTCGGAACTAGGGGGCGCGCCGGCTCCAGGAAGCGGGCGCGCATGAAACTGTCGAACCCGGTATAGACCGAGGAGAGCACACATGTCCCGTCAACGCCGATGGTGGACGACCGCCGCCCTCGCAGGCGTCGTGCTGAGCACGGTGATCGCCTGCGGGGCACCGAGCAGCAACAGCGGGGGCAAGGGCTCGGCCCTCAAGCCCGGCGACGTCCCCGCGAACCCGAAGAAGCCGGTGTCGCTCAACATCCTCGACGTCGCGGGCAACCTGCAGCTCACGCAGGGCATGATCGACGAGTTCGTGAAGACGCACCCGAAGGTCATCTCGAAGGTCACGTACAGCAAGGCGACCGCGCCCGAGCTGGCCGGCAAGATCAAGGCACAGCAGGCGGCGGGGCAGCTGCAGATCCAGTTGGTGCTCACCGGCACCGACGGCCTCTCCGCAGGCATCAAGCAGCACCTCTGGACGAAGATGTCGCCCGACTACGACAGCAAGATCGGCAAGCCGAACTACCTGCCGGCGGCGGCCGACATGGCCAAGCTCGCCGAGGGCCAGGGCGTCGAGCTTGTCTACTACCCCTCCGGGCCGCTCATCGAGTACAACCCGAAGACGGTGAAGAACCCGCCGCGGACGCCGCAGGCCCTGCTCGCATGGGCGAAGGCGCACCCGAAGAAGTTCCAGTACGCCGACCCCGCGAACTCCGGCCCCGGCCGCACCTGGCTGATGGCGCTGCCGTACCTGCTGGGTGACTCGAACCCGCAGGACCCGGTGCACGGCTGGTCGAAGACGTGGGCGTACCTCAAGGAGCTCAACAAGTACATCGACGTCTACGCGTCCGGCACGACCGAGACGATGAAGAACCTCGCGTCCGGCCAGGCCGACATGATCATGTCGACCACCGGCTGGTACATCAACCCGCGTGCGCTCGGCACCGTGCCGAAGTCGATGGCGGTGGGCCCGTTCGACAACATGACGTGGGTGACCGACGCGCAGTACGCCGTCGTGCCGAAGGGCGTGTCCGCCGACCAGATGTCTGCGCTCACCCAGCTGATCAAGTGGATGCTGACGCCGAAGCAGCAGGCGAAGGCCTACGACGACGGCTACTTCTACCCGGGTCCCGCCGTGCAGAACGTGCCCCTGTCGATGGCGCCGGCGAAGTCGCAGCAGGTCGTCAAGGAGTACGGCGTACCCGAGATGGACCAGTGGATCGCGAAGTACCCGAAGAAGCCGTCGCTGCCGGCCGACATGCAGGTGACCGCGTTCGACATGTGGAACCGGCAGGTGGCGTCGGGCAAGAAGAGCTCGGGGTGAGGTGACCGACGGATGGGTGTGAGCGGTTTCGGGACGCTGCGGCTCGACCGCATCACGCGGAAGTTCGGTGACCAGGTCGCGTTGCGCGAGCTGCAGCTGACGATCCGCGGCGGCGAGTTCGTCGCTCTTCTCGGGCCGTCCGGCTGCGGCAAGTCGACGGCGCTGAACTGCCTCGCCGGCCTGCTGCCGCTGTCCGGCGGCTCGATCTGGCTCGACGAGCGGCGGATCGACACCGTGCCGCCGGAACGGCGCGGGTTCGGGATGGTGTTCCAGAGCTACGCGCTGTTCCCGCACCTGACGGTGCGCGCGAACATCGCCTTCGGCCTGGCGATGCACCGCGTGCCGAAGGCGGAGGCGAGGCGGCGGGTCGAGGACGTGATCCGGCTGGTGCAGCTGACCGAGCACGCGCACAAGCACCCGGGCCAGCTGTCCGGCGGGCAGCAGCAACGGGTCGCGATCGCGCGCGCGATCGTGCTGGAGCCGCCGCTGGTGCTGATGGACGAACCGCTGTCCAACCTGGACGCCAAGCTCCGGCTGGAGATGCGCACCGAGATCCGGCGGCTGCACCAGCGGCTCGAGCTCACCACTGTGTACGTCACGCACGACCAGGAGGAGGCGCTGTCGCTCGCCGACCGCCTGGTCGTGCTGCGTGACGGCGTCGTGCAGCAGGTCGGCACGCCCGAGGAGGTGTACGCCGAGCCCGCGAACCGTTACGTCGCCGGCTTCATGGGCTACCGCAACATGCTCGCGTTCGACGTCGAGTCGGCCTCGGACGGCGAGGTCACCCTCGCGGGGCCGCAGACCCGGCTCACCGGCGTCGACCGCGACGGCGTCAGGGCGGGCAGGGCCGTGGCGGCGATCCGTCCCGAGGACGTGTCCGTCGTGGGCGCCGACGCGGCCAACCGGATCCCGGTGACCGTCGAGGTCGTGGAGTACCACGGCCGGGAGCAGGCGGTGCAGGCCCGGTTGGACCGCGGCGACGAGCTGCACTTCCGCACCACCGAGCGCCTCGCACCCGGAGACAAGGTCCACGTCGGCGCACCGCCCGAGCGGGTCCTGGTCTTCGCCGACGAGGACGCCGACGTCGACGCCGGGGCCGGAGGAGGTGACGAGGTCGCACCCGATGCCCCGACAGCGGCATCGGGGGCACCCTCGCACGCTGACACCGGGGCCGGAACATGACCACCGGGCGCTCGCTGCGGCACCGGCTGGCGGAGCGCGGCGTCGACCGGACGCTGCTGCTGCTCCTGCCCGGCGTGCTGTTCCTGGTCCTGCTGTTCTGCTACCCGTTCGCGTACGGACTCGGGCTCTCGTTCCAGCCGCAGCACGGCGGCGGGATGTTCGCGAACTACGTCGCGTTCTTCACCGACCCGTACCTGCGCGGCACCATCTGGATCACCTTCAAGCTCGGCCTCCCGGCCGCGCTCATCAACGTGATCGCCTCGGTGCCGGTGGCGTTGCGCACCCGCCGGCCGTTCCGCGGCAAGCGGTTGATCACCATCCTGCTCGTGGTGCCGGTGACGCTCGGCACCGTGCTGACTGCGGAGGGCCTGCTCGGCTACCTGGGCCCGAACGGCTGGTTCAACAAGGTGCTGATGGGGCTGCACATCGTCGACCAGCCGGTCGCCCTCGTGCACAACTACTGGGGCGTGCTCGCCTCGCTCCTCATCACCGGCTTCCCGTTCGCATACCTGCTGACGCTGTCGTACCTCACCGGCATCGACCCGACCCTCGACAAGGCGGCGGCGACGCTCGGAGCGGGCTGGTGGCAACGGTTCCGGCGGGTGACGCTGCCGCTGCTCGCGCCCGGCCTGGCGATCACGTTCTGTCTGTCGTTCGTGCTCGCGTTCTCGGTGTTCCCTTCCGCGCAGCTGGTCGGTGACCCGCGCGGCAGCACGCACGTCATCTCGATCGAGGCGTACCACGCGGCGTTCCAGCAGTACGACTACTCGATGGGCTCGGCGATCGCGATGGTGATGGCGGCGTTGATGCTGGCGGTCGTCGCGCTCGTGCTCGCCTGGCGCGCCACGTTCTACCGGGGAGCGACGGGAGGGAAGGGATGAGCACTTCCGTAGCCGAAGCCGCCGCCGAGGACACGGCACCCGGACGCCGCCGGGTCGCCGCGCGACCGAGCACCTGGATCGCCTGGGCGCTGTTCGCGTTCTTCTTCGTCAACCTCGCCGGCGTCATCGGCGTCGTGCTGGTCGACTCGTTCGGCACGCGCTGGTTCACCAGCTGGCTGCCGCAGGGGTTCACGCTGTCCTGGTACGGCCAGGCGTGGCACGAGTTCGGCCTCTCGCAGGTGTTCCTCGTGACGGTCGAGGTGTCGCTGCTCGTCGTCGCGATCTCCGCGGTGATCGGCGTGCCGTCGGCGTACGTGCTCGCGCGGAAGTCGTTCCCCGGCAAGAAGATCGTGACGGTGCTGTTCCTGCTGCCGATCCTCGTGCCGCCGATCACGTACGGCATCCCGCTGGCCACCGTGCTGTACAAGTTCCACCTCGCCGGCACACTCGCCGGCGTGATCATCGCGAACCTCGTGCCGTCCGTGCCGTTCGTCGTCCTCACGATGACGCCGTTCATCGAGCAGATCGACCCGACCATCGAGTCCGCCGCCCGGATGTCCGGCGCCCGCACGTTCTCGGTGTTCACCCGGATCCTGACGCCGCTGCTCGTGCCGGGCATACTCGCCGCGTCCATCCTCGTGCTCGTCCGCACCGTCGGCATGTTCGAGCTGACCTTCCTCACCGCGGGCCCGGACAGCCAGACCCTGGTCGTGGCCCTGTACTACGCGGTGTTCTCCGCCGGCATCAGGACGCAGCAGTCGATCGACGCGATGGCCGTGCTCTATACGCTCTCGATGGTGGTGCTGCTGGTGGTCGCGCTTCGCTTCGTCAACCCCACCCAGCTCGTCACGCGGATCAAGGAAGAAGGAGCAACCCGTTGAGAACACTGCTGCAGCCCGGTGAGCAGACCGAGCTGATCACTCTCGCCCTCGAGAACCTCGACGCGGGCGCGGAGCTGAAGCTCGACTGCACCGAGGAGACCGTCGCGGTCGTGCTGGGCGGTGTCGTCGACGCATACGCCGACGACGTCACGCTCGGACTCGCGGGGGGACGCGCGAACGTCTTCGAGGCGCCGGGTCACGCGGTGTACTGTCCACCGGGCGCGACCCTGCGGCTGGTCGCGGACGGCCCCGCGTACCTCGCCGTCACCAGCGCGCCGCTCGACGGCGCGGAACCTGCCAAGGCGCGCGTCATCGCGCCCGAGGACCAGCGCATCGCGGACGTGGGCGGCGGCAACTGGGCACGCAACGTGCGCACGATTCTCGGTCCCGAACACGCAGCAGGCCGGTTGCTGCTCGGTGAGACGATCAACCCGGCGGGCAACTGGTCGTCGTACCCGCCTCACAAGCACGACACGCACGAGCCGCCGCGCGAGGTCAAGCTCGAGGAGGTCTACCTGTTCAAGGTCGACCCGGAGGGCGGCTTCGGCGTCCAGATCCGGTACGACGACAAGGGCGAGGAGTGCTTCGTCGTCCGGGACGAGGACGTGGCCGCGATCCCGTCCGGCTACCACCCGGTGGTCGCAGCGCCCGGATACAAGCTCTACTACCTCTGGGTGATGGCCGGCATCGGCCGCGAGATGGCGCCGTACCTCGACCCCGCGCACGCATGGGTTCAGGAGCGCGGTTGAGGATCACCGACGCACGCGTCGTCGTCACCTGCCCTGGGCGCAACTTCGTCACGCTGAAACTGGTCACCGACGACGGTGTCACCGGCGTGGGTGACGCGACGCTGAACGGTCGCGAGCTGGCGGTGGCCGCCTACCTGCGCGACCACGTCTGCCCGTTGCTGCTCGGCCGCGACCCGCACCGGATCGGCGACACCTGGCAGTACCTGTACAAGGGCGGCTACTGGCGCGACGGGCCGGTGACGATGACGGCGATCTCCGCGGTCGACACGGCGCTGTGGGACATCAAGGGCAAGGTCGCGGGGCTGCCCGTGTACCAGTTGCTCGGCGGTGCGGCGCGCGACGGCGTCCTCGTCTACGGCCACGCGAACGGCGCGACCACCGAGGAGGCGCTCGACGACGTCGCGCGACACGTCGACGAGGGCTACCGCGCGGTGCGCATCCAGGTCGCGGTCCCCGGCGTTGAGGGCACGTACGGCATCGGGCAGGGCGGGCACTACGAGCCCGCGCACGGTGCCGCGCCGGAGGAGACCACGTGGTCGACCGAGCGGTACCTGTCGTTCATACCCTCGGTCTTCGCGGCGGCACGGGACCGCTTCGGGCCGGAGCTGCGGCTCTTGCACGACGTGCACCACCGGCTCACCGGCATCGAGGCGGCCCGGCTCGGCAAGATGCTGGAGCCGTACGGGCTGTTCTGGATGGAGGACCCGCTGCCGGCCGAGAACGTCGACGCGTTCCGGCTGATCCGGCAGCACACGACGACGCCGATCGCCACCGGTGAGGTGGTGACGTCGATCTGGCGCTGCCGCGACCTCATCACCGAGCAGCTGATCGACTACGTCCGCACCAGCGTCACCCACGCGGGCGGCATCACGCACCTGCGGCGCATCTTCGACCTCGCCGACCTCTACCGCATCCGCACCGGTTCGCACGGGCCGAGCGACAGCTCACCGGTGGGGCTCGCGGCGGCGTTGCACGTCGACCTCGCGGTGCCGAACTTCGGCATCCAGGAGCACATGCGGCACCCCGCGGAGGCCGACACCGTCTTCCCGCACACGTACCGTTACGCCGACGGCTACCTGCATCCGGGCGACGAGCCCGGCCTGGGCGTCGACGTCGACGAGGAGGCGGCCGCGCGCTACCCCTACCGGCCCGCCTACCTGCCGGTCGCCCGACTGCACGACGGGACGCTCCATGACTGGTGAACCTCTGCTGTTGCTCGGCCCGGACGACGACGTCGCGATCGCCACCCGCGACCTCACGCCGGGAGAGCGCCTGGGCGGTGTGACCGTGCGCGACCAGGTGCCGCGCGGGCACAAGCTGGCCGTGCGGGCCGCGGCCGAGGGCGCGTCCGTGCGCAAGTACGGCCAGCAGATCGGCGTCGCGCTGCGGCCGATCGATCCCGGCGAGCACGTGCACGCGCACAACCTGGGCTTCGTCCCGGGCGAGCGTGCCTATGAGCCGGCCGTCGACAACACGCCGCTGCCGGCGGTCGAACCGCCGGCGACCTTCGACGGCATCGTCCGGCCCGACGGGCGGGTCGCCACACGCAACTACGTCGGCGTCCTCACCTCGGTGAACTGCTCGGCGACGGTCGCGACGCTGATCGCCAGGCGTGCGGAGCCGATGCTCGCGGGCGTCGACGGCGTCGACGGAGTGGTGGCACTGACCCACGGCACCGGCTGCGGCATGACCGCGGAAGGCGAGGGCATGGCGATCCTGCGGCGTACGCTCGCCGGTTACGCGCGGCACCCGAACTTCGCCGCGCTGCTGTTCGTCGGCCTCGGCTGCGAGGTCGCGCAGATCGCCGACATCGACCTCGACACGCCGACGCCGGTGCACCGGCTGGTCATCCAGGACACCGGCGGCACGGCGGCCACGGTGCAGGCGGGCCTGGAGACGATCGAGAAGCTACTGCCCGAGATCACCGGCGTACGCCGCCGGCCGGTGCCGGCGAGCGAGCTGGTCCTCGGCCTGCAGTGCGGCGGCTCGGACGGCTACTCCGGCATCACCGCCAACCCGGCGCTCGGCGCCGCCGCCGACCTGCTGGTCCGGCACGGCGGCACCGCCGTCCTCGGCGAGACGCCCGAGGTGTACGGCGCCGAGCACCTGCTCGCCAGGCGGGCGGCGTCGCCGGAGGTGGCGCAGCGACTGCTCGACCGGATCCGCTGGTGGGAGGAGTACACGGCCAGGAACGGCGGCAGTGTCGACAACAACCCGTCGCCGGGCAACAAGGCCGGCGGCCTCACGACGATCCTGGAGAAGTCGCTCGGCGCGGTCGCGAAGGGCGGCACCAGCCCGCTCACCCAGGTGGTCGAGTACGCCGAGCCGGTGACGTCCGCGGGGCTGGTGTTCATGGACACGCCGGGCTACGACCCGGTGTCGGTCACCGGCATGGTCGCCGGCGGCGTCAACGTCGTCGCGTTCACGACCGGTCGCGGTTCGGTGTTCGGCTGCCGGCCCGTGCCCAGCATGAAGCTCGCCACCAACACGCCGATGTACGAGCGGATGCGCGACGACATGGACCTCGACTGCGGCGGGATCGTCGACGGCGCCGCCACCGTGGCGGACAAGGGCGAGGAGATCTTCCGCGCGCTGCTCGACGTCGCGTCCGGCGCGAAGACCAGGAGCGAGGAGCTCGGCGTCGGCGGCGAGGAGTTCGTCCCCTGGCAGCTCGGGGCGGTGCTGTGACGGCGTCGCCGCAGGCTCCGGGCCGTCCTCTCGCCGCCGCGGGAGCTCCCGTCGATCACGTCAACGTGATCGACGGGTACTTCACACGGTGTGGGACTCGTGTGAAGCCACCGTTCGTCGTGTGGAGCCCGGTCCGCGCGGCGGTCGGCGCGTGAGCGTGCCGCGGCTCTCCCTCCGTTCGCTCGCGCGCCTTCCCGCCGGCGCGCGGCCGCGGGTCGACCCTGCGGCGCGACGCGTCGGCATCGTGCACCTCGGCATCGGCGCGTTCCACCGCGCCCACCAGGCCGTCTACACCGAGGACGCCGGCGACTGGGGCAGCTGCGGCGTGACCCAGCGCTCCGCGGCCGTGGCCCGGCAGCTGCTGCCCCAGGACGGCCTGTACGCGGTGCTCAGCAAGGCCCCGGCCGGCGACGACGTCCGCGTGGTCGGTTCGGTGCGCGAGGTGCTCGTCGGGCCGGACGACCCGGGCGCGGTCGTCGCACGCATCGCCGACCCGGCGATCCGCGTGGTGACGCTGACGGTCACCGAGAAGGGCTACCGCCGCGATCCCGCCACCGGCCGGCTGCGCCGCGACGACCCCGAGGTCGCCGCCGACCTCGCCGGGCGCACGCCGCGCACGGTGGTCGGCCAGCTCGTCGCCGGGCTCGACCGCCGGCGCCGCACGGACGCCGGGCCGCTCACCGTCGTCTGCTGCGACAACCTGCCCGCGAACGGACCCGCGCTGCGACGCCTCGTGACCGACTACGTCGCCGACGATGCCCTCGCCGCCTGGATCGGCGCGTCCGTCCGGTTCCCGGCGACGATGGTCGACCGCATCGTCCCCGCGACGACCGACGCCGACCGCGCGGAGGTCACCCGGCTGCTCGGCGTCGCGGACGACGGCGCCGTGGTGGCCGAACCGTTCTCGCAGTGGGTGATCGAGGACGACTTCGCCGCCGACCGGCCGGCGTGGGAGAAGGCCGGCGCCATCCTGACCGCCGACGTCGCGCCGTACGAGACGGTCAAGCTGCGCATGCTGAACGGCGCGCACTCCACGCTGGCGTACCTCGGCGCGCTCGCCGGGCACGAGCACATCGCCGACGCGGTGGCCGATCCCGTCCTCGCCGAGGTCGCCGGCCGGCTGATGACCGACGACGTCGTCCCGACGCTGGCGCCGCCCGCCGGGCTCGACCTGGCGGACTACGGCGCCACGGTGCTCGACCGGTTCGCGAACCCCGCGTTGCGGCACACCTGCAGGCAGGTCGCGATGGACGGCACGCAGAAGCTGCCCCAGCGGCTGCTCGGCACCGCCGTCGACCGGCTCGCCGCCGGTGCGGAGCCGTCCTGGGTGGCGTTCGCCGTCGCCGCGTGGATGCGCTACGTGTCGGCCGGACACAGCGAGGACGGCCGGCCGATCGCGGTCGACGACCCGCTCGCCGATCGGCTGGCGTCGGCCCTGGCCGGCGGCACTGAGCCCGCGGCCGTCGTCGACCGGCTCGTGTCGTTGGACGAGGTCTTCGGCGAGCTGGGCGGGTCGGCGGCGTTCCGTGACCTGCTCGTCGGCCATCTGGGTCGGCTGGCGGGCGACGGCGTGCGCGAGGCCTGCCGAGGCGCGCTCCGCGCCTAGTGCAGCTCCTTGCGCAGCAGGGAGACGGTCTTCATGCCGCCCTCCGTCTGCTGCGTGCCCACCTGCTCGAAGCCGCGGTGGGCGTGGAACGCGAGCGAGTCGTCGTTGCGCGGCACGAGGTTGACCTCGCAGGTCAGCACCTTCGCCGCGCACCGCCGCTCCACCTCGTCGTACAGCGCGGAGCCCACACCGCGCCGGAAGTACGCCGGGTCGACGACGATCCGGTCGAGGTAGTGGAAGTCGTCCAGGCGCTCGGCGAAGTAGCGGTAGTTCTCGCTGGCGTACGCCGCGCCCGGGCCGAAGCCGAGCGCGAACCCGATCACGGCGTCGCCGGCGTCGGGGTCGGTGGCCACGATGCCGAGCGCGGCCATCTCGGCCAGCTCGGTGAGTGCGGGCAGGGTCAGCTCGCCGACGGCCGGGACGGCGGCGTTGTTGAGCTCCAGGACGCGGGGCAGGTCGTCCGGGGTGAGGTCGCGTAGCAGCACACCGACACGTTACCGACGGGGGGTGGTGGGCGTGACACCAGCGTTGCGAACTCAGGGTTGTCCCGGATAGCCAATCGCCGTCGTGCCGGAGATGATCGAAGGCATGAACGAAGCCGCGGCTCCCCGCCCGTTCCGTCCGCAGCCCTGGTTGCGGGTCGCCGACAGCGACCGCGACAAGGTCGTCGAGGTCCTGCACGAGGCGTACGCCCAGGGCCGGCTCGACGACGCGGAGCTGGACGCCCGGATCGACCGGGTGCTGGCCGCGCGCACGTACGGCGAGCTCGAGGCACCGCTGGCCGACCTCGTGCCTGCGGCGCGGCCCAGGCCCGCGCCGGTGCCGCAGCCGCTCAGCGAGTCGAGCGGCGAGCGCGCGGCCGCGCTGCTCACGCACTGGTCCGGGTACCTGACGTTCTTCCTGGTGCCGTTGGTCGTCTACCTGGCCGAGGGCCGCCGCGACAGCTTCCTGCGCGCCCAGGCCGCCCAGGCGACCAACTTCCAGCTGACCTTCCTGCTCGCGAACATCGCGCTCGGCGTCACCTCGTTCCTCATCCTGCCGGCCCTGCTGTTCCCGGTGATCTGGGTGGCGTGGCTCGTGCTCGTCTTCGTCGGCGGGGTCTCGGCGGCCACCGGCAGCCGGTTCCGCTACCCGCTGACCATCCGCTTCCTGCGTTAGCCCGGTCACCGTGCCGTGAGGTGGTCCGCACGGCTGCCGGGCGGTGGACGAAATCGATTTCCCGCCCTATGGTCAGCGGCGGAGGTGGTGCGGGTGACGCTCGGCACGAGTGGGCTGGCGCAGGCGTGGCGGCTGACGGACGCGCGGACGCGGTCGATCAGCGCCGAGAACCGCACGGGGGCGAAGGGCGGCGGCGGACGGGCGAGCACCGGCACGGGTGAGCGTGCCGCGCGCGACCTCGGCGTCGGCTGGAAGGTCTCGCCGTCGATCCGGGTCGAGCCGGGGGAGACGGTCGTGCTCGCCGACGTCGACGGCCCCGGCGTGATCACGCACGTGTGGTGCACGGTGTTCCCTGACTGGTGGCGCCGGCTCGTGCTGCGCTGCTACTGGGACGGCGAGGACGCCCCGTCGGTCGAGGTGCCGCTCGGCGACTTCTTCTGCAACGGCTGGTGCGAGCGGTCCAACGTCGCCTCGCTGCCGATCGCCGTCAACCCGGCCGGCGGGTTCAACTCGTACTGGCCGATGCCGTTCCGCCGCGCGGCGCGCATCACGCTGGAGAACGTCTCGCCGGACCGGTGCGAGGCGTTCTACTACCAGGTCGACTACGAGCTCGACGAGGTGCCGGACGACGCCGCCTACCTGCATGCGACCTGGCGGCGCAGCAACCCGGTGCCCGTCGGCGAGGTGCACACGATCCTCGACGGCGTCCGGGGCCGCGGGCACTACGTCGGGACGTACCTCGCCTGGCAGTCCAACAGCACCGGCTGGTGGGGCGAGGGCGAGATCAAGTTCTACCTCGACGGCGACGACGAGTTCCCCACCATCTGCGGCACCGGCACCGAGGACTACTTCGGCGGCGCGTGGGACTTCGAGGACCCGGTCGGGCAGTACGGCGTCTACTCGACGGCGTACCTCGGCCTGCCGCAGGTGATCAGCGCCGGCGCCGGCGGGCTGTACCGGTCACAGCAGCGGTTCGGCATGTACCGGTGGCACCTGCCCGACCCGATCCGGTTCACCGAGGACCTGCGGGTGACCATCCAGGCACTCGGCTGGCGCAGCGGCGGCCGCTACCTGCAGCTGCAGGACGACCTGGCGTCCACCGCGCTCTGGTACCAGGCCGAGCCGCATGCGCCGTTCCCCGCGCTGCCGGGCGCGGACGGCCTCGAGGTCATCTGACGTCGTCGCGGAGAGTCCTCGCGAGCGCGGCGAGGCTGTGCGCGATCTCGTCCGTCGACTCGATGTACGCCGCCGCGTTGTGCCCGACCGGCTCGCCGTGCTCGTCGGTGAGGTCGGCCCGCACGCGGCCCGCCGCGTCCTCGAGGTCGGGCAGCTCGCCGGGGGCGGTGCCGGTGCGTACGGCATCGGCCATCCGGTCCAGTGCCGTGCACGCCTCGTCGCCGAACGTCGTGAGGCTCGCCGGGACGGGTGCCGTCCTGGTGTCCTGCCGGGTCGCCTCCCAGCGCATCGCGGCGTGCACGAACCGTACCGACGCCTCGGTCACGCCGTCGGCCAGCTCGACCAGCTCGTCGTCGCGGGTGCGGTCGGGGTCGCCGTGCAGCCGGTCGATCGAACCTTCGGCGTTCGTGCGCGCCACCCGGGCCGCCGACCGGGCGGAGGCCAGCCGAGCCGGTTCCGGGTCGGCGTGCGCGACGAGGGCCATGTAGTCACGGTAGGCGTCGAGCAGGTCGGCGAGCGTGCCGCGCACCCGGGAGCGCTCCCAGGTGGGCCAGACCAGGTACGTGCCGAGGGCGACCAACCCGCCGGCGGCGCCGTAGACGCCCCGCTCGGCGATCGTGGCGGCGGGGTCGACGCCGACCACCGAGAGCAGGACGACGATGAGCGCCGTCAGGAACACCACGGAGAGCCCGAAGCTAGCCAGGAAGAGCGCTCGGAACCCGAAGAACAGCACCGCGATCAGGACCAGGTCGACCACGTGCGACGAGGGCAGCAACACGATCAGGCCGGTGACGACGCCGAGGCCGACGAGCGTGCCGGCGATGCGGAGCAGGCCGCGGCTCATCGTCGTGGCGAAGTCCGGCTGCAGCGTTACCAGGATGATCAGCGGGAACCAGTAGCCTCTCGGCACGCCCGCGACGCGGACCGCCGCGTCGGCGACGCCCAGGCACGCGGCCAGGCGGACGGCGTGCCGGAACGCCGCCGAGCCCGGTCCGAGGTTGGCGCGCAGCGTCTGCAGCGGGTTGTCCGGTCGCAGGCTCGCGGGCAGCGCCGGGGCGTCCTCGTCCGGCCCGCCGCCCCGCTCGTACGGCCAGGTCGAGACCGTGCCGACGGCGTCTCGCAGCTGTGCGTCGAGCGCGCTCGCCCGCGCGTTCGCGGCGCGCAGGGTGACGAGCTCCTGGAACGAGCCGGACTCCGCCCGCTGCGCGAGCTCGGCGAGCGACTCGCGCGCGGCGGCGAAGCCGCGCGCCGCGAGCGGCACGTTCGCCGGCGGCTCGGTGGACTCCAGCGACTCGCTCACCCGGCGCAACAGCGCGGCCGCCGCGGTGAGCACGTCGACGACCCGCTCCCGCGCGGACCGCGCGCCGAGGTCGTCGAGCCGCTCGGCGTGGGCACTGAGCGCGAGCAGCTCGATCCGGATCTGCTCGGCCTTGTCGAGCAACCGGTGGAGCGGCGCCGTGGGGTCGCTGCGGTCGCGCCCCAGACCGCGCAGGGTCCGGTGGACGGAGTCGATCGTGGCCGTGAGCGCCGGACCGGTGTCCGTGCCCGGCGCCTCCTCGGCCGTGGCGGCGAGCTCGGCGTACGCCGTCGCCAGCGCCGTGCGTTCGGGCCGGTACCTGCGCAGCGGCCACGCCGACACCGCGAGCAGGGCCTGCAGGAAGCCGCCGGCGAGGACCTGCAGGCCCACCGCCAGCGCCGCGGCCGGGCCGGAGACGCCCACCGTCTGTGCGCGGCCGGCGAGCACGAGCATCAGTACGGTGCTGGTCACCCCGACCTGCTTCGCCGCCGGGCCGAGGGACACGAGCATGCCCGCGCCGAACGCCCAGCAGACGCTCAGCAGGACGGCGAGGGCGTCGATCCGGCCGACGAGGACGCCCGCGGCGGCGCCGGCGGCAGCGATGGCGGCGGTCACCCCCAGCCGGGCGAGCCGCAGCTTGTACGGCCCGGGGCGATCGGCCATCCCGACGTTCTGTGCGCCGATCGCCACCGTCAGCCCGCCCAGCAGGTGCCCGGTGACCAGGCCGGCGACCAGCGGCACCATGACGCCGACCGTGTTCCGCGCGGCGGTGCCGGGCGTCAGCTGGCCGCGGTCGACGTGGAAGAACGAGGTCGCCCACCCCGGCCCGCGGTCCCCGTCGCGCGTGCGTAGCACGTCAGCCAACCTACGGCACGGTCGGTGATTGCTTTACCAGGCGCGTGGTGGCT
>DASUWX010000058.1:0-17494 GCA_036378185.1 Streptosporangiales bacterium
TCGAGGCCGAGCCGGACCCGGCCGTCGACGCGTTGCGGCGGGGTGAGGCCGACGTCGCCCTCGTGTACCACTTCCACACCAGGCGACCGCCGCCCGGCTGGTCGGATCTCAGGTACGTGCCGCTCGCCGAGGACCACGTGCGCGCCGTGCTGCCCGCCCGGCATCGGCTCGCCGCGCGCAGCGAGGTCAGGATGGCGGAGCTCGTCGACGAGTGGTGGGTGCACGGCTGGGGCGAGTGCGGCGACGCGATGGAGCACGCCGCCGGCTACGAGCCGAAGGTGGCCTGCCGCGGCAGCGACCACTTCTTCATCCAGGCGATGGTCGCCGCGGGCATCGGCGTCGCGCTCGTCCCCGACATGGCTCTGGGCATCGTGCTCGACGGCGTCACCGTACGCCCGCTGCATCCGACGCCGGTGCGCCACGTCGGCGCGCTGCTGCCGAAGCGGGGCACTCCCCTGGCCGAGGAGCTGGTGCGGCGGCTGCGGGACGCGGCGGCGTCATGAGGGGTGACGGGGACGGCTGGGTGATCTGCGGCCTCGGGCACAAGCACTGGGGCCGCAACGGCGCCGCCGGGCTGCTGCTGCGCGCCCCGGGGGACGGCGGCCGCGAGTTCCTGCTCCAACTGCGGGTCGAGTGGAGCCACCACGGCGGCACCTGGGGCGTGCCGGGCGGTGCGCGGGACAGCCACGAGACCGCGGTCGAGGCGGCGCGCCGCGAGGCGGGCGAGGAGGCGACGCTCGACCCGTACCGGTACCGAGTCGCGGCGACCTACCTCGACGACCACGGCGGCTGGAGCTACACGACGGCGCTCGCCGACGCCGACGCCCCGTTCCCGGTGGCGCCGGCCAACCCGGAGAGCGTCGAGTTCCGCTGGGTCGACGAGACCGACCTCGCGGGTCTGCCCCTGCACCCGGGCTTCGCCGTGACGCTGCCGCGGTTGCGACCGCTCGGCAGGGGGCCGTTGCTCGTCGTGGACGCGGCCAACGTCGTCGGCAGCCGCGCCGACGGGTGGTGGCGCGACCGGCTCGGCGCCGCCCGCCGGCTGCGGGACGAGCTCGCCGCGCTGGCCCGGCGCGGCGTGGCGGCGCCGGCCGTGCCGGGACCGCGGGTCGGCGATCCGGCCAGGCTCACCTGGTACCCGCGGGTGTGCCTCGTCGTCGAGGGCGCGGCCCGGCCGCTCGCGGACGAGCCCGGTTCGCCCTGCGTCGACACGCTCGCCGCACCGGGGTCCGGCGACGACGCCGTCGTCGGCGTGGTGCGCGGACACGCCGCCGACGCCGGGTCGCGGACCGTGGTGGTCACCGCCGACCGGGAGCTGCGGGCCCGCTGCGCCGAGGCAGACCCGTCCGCCGCGCTCGTGGGCCCCTCCTGGCTGCGCGACCTGCTTTCGGGGCGATGACCGGCACGGGCCGGTGACAGGTGAAGGGCACCCTCACCGCGCCATCACGCGGTGAAGGTGCCCTTGACGGGTTCGGCCGGGGCCTACGAGGGGCCGCCGCCGGTGAGCTTGTCGCGCAGCGCCTGCAGGGCCTCGTCGGATGCGAGCGCGCCTTCGGCCTGGCCGCCGGTCGACGAGTAGTTGCCGCCACCGCCGGTGCCACCGCCACCGCCGCCACCGGAACCACCGGTCGGCTCGGCGCCGTCGTCGGCCGCGCGGGCCTCCTCGACCTGCTTGAGGTGCGCCTCCCAGGTGGCGTGGGCCTCGGCGTACTGCCGCTCCCACTCCTGCTGGTTCTGCTCGTATCCCTCGAGCCACTCCCCGGTCTCCGGGTCGAAGCCCTCCGGGTACTTGTAGTTGCCCTGCTCGTCGTACTCGGCCGCCATGCCGTAGAGCGTCGGGTCGAACTCGCCGGTGACGGCCTCGTTCGCCTGCTTGAGCGAGAGGCTGATCCGCCGGCGCTCGAGGTCGATGTCGATGATCTTCACGAAGATCTGCTTGCCGACCTGGACGACCTGCTCCGGGATCTCGACGTGCCGCTCGGCCAGCTCAGAGATGTGCACCAGGCCCTCGATGCCCTCCTCGACGCGGACGAACGCGCCGAACGGCACCAGCTTGGTGACCTTGCCGGGGACGACCTGGCCGATCTGGTGGGTACGCGCGAACTGCTGCCACGGGTCTTCCTGCGTCGCCTTCAGCGACAGCGACACCCGCTCGCGGTCGAGGTCGACGTCGAGCACCTCGACGGTGACCTCCTGGCCCACCTCGACGACCTCGCTCGGGTGGTCGATGTGCTTCCAGGACAGCTCGGAGACGTGCACCAGGCCGTCGACGCCGCCGAGGTCGACGAACGCGCCGAAGTTGACGATGGACGAGACCACGCCCTTGCGGATCTGGCCCTTCTGCAGCTGGTTGAGGAAGTTCTGCCGGACCTCGGACTGGGTCTGCTCCAGCCACGCACGACGGGACAGGACCACGTTGTTGCGGTTCTTGTCCAGCTCGATGATCTTCGCCTCGAGCTCCTTGCCGACGTACGGCTGGAGGTCACGCACCCGCCGCATCTCGACCAGGGACGCGGGCAGGAAGCCGCGCAGGCCGATGTCCAGGATCAGGCCGCCCTTGACCACCTCGATGACGGTGCCGGTGACGATGCCGTCGTCGTCCTTGATCTTCTCGATCGTGCCCCACGCCCGCTCGTACTGAGCGCGCTTCTTGGACAGGATCAGCCGGCCTTCCTTGTCCTCCTTCTGGAGGACCAGGGCCTCCACCTCGTCACCGACGCTGACCACCTCGGCGGGGTCGACGTCGTGCTTGATGGAGAGCTCGCGACTCGGGATCACGCCTTCGGTCTTGTAGCCGATGTCGAGCAGGACCTCGTCCCGGTCGACCTTGACGACGGTGCCGTCGACGATGTCGCCGTCATTGAAATACTTGATGGTTTGGTCGACCGCCGCCAGGAAGTCGTCCTCCGACCCGATGTCGTTGACCGCTACCTGCTGCGGTGCCGACTGGGCGGCGTCAGTGCTGCTCGTCATGTGATTGGTTGGCTCCGATATGGACTGATGTCATGCGTGTCCGGTTGTACGCGCGAGGGCCCTTTTCGCCGTATCTTGATGGAGATGAACGAGCGTGAACCTGCTCGGTCCGAGGTCGCGCAGGCCCATAGCGCACAGGTCAGGATACGGTCACGCATGATCAAGGGTCAACGAGGGGTCCGCTGCTCCCTATGACATCGTGATCCGCAAACATCGCTCTCCGTAGACTGTACCCGTTCGTGCTCCGCCCCGACCAGCCTTGAATCGACTACGCCACGTCACGCCCGCAATTGTCACGTCTTGGTCACGTAGGCCGTGAGCGGCTGCTGCTGTGGCTCGGCATCTGCCTCGTCGCGCTGAACCTGCGCCCGCTGGTCAGCGGCCTCGGCCCCGTCCTCACCCAGGTCCGCGCCGACCTGCACCTCTCCGGCGCCCTGGCCGGCGTCATCACGACCCTGCCGGTGGTCTGCTTCGGCGTGTTCGGGTCGCTCGCACCGCCGATCGCCGCACGGGTCGGCATCCGCCGGCTGACGCTGGTCGCCATGCTCGCCGTGGCCGTCGGCCTGGTCGTGCGCGTGGTGTCCGGCTCGGGCCTGGTGTTCGTGCTCGGCAGCACCCTCGCGCTCGCCGCCATCGGCTTCGCCAACGTCCTGATCCCGACCCTCGTCAAGCTGCACTTCCCGCGGCAGATCGGCCTCGTCACCGGCGTCTACACGACGCTCCTCCAACTGTCGACGGCGATCGCCGCGGCGGTGAGCGTCCCCATGTCCGCCGCGCTCGGCGGCTGGCGCGAGGGGCTCGGCGTGTGGGCACTGGTCGCCGTGGTGGCCGCCGTGCCGTGGCTCGGGCTGCTGCGCGAGCGGGTGGCCCTGCGCCCCGCGGTGCACAGGGTGACCTGGCGCGGCCTGTCCCACAGTCCGACCGCCTGGCTGCTCGCCGTCTTCTTCGGCATCCAGTCCGCGAACGCGTACGCGCAGCTGGGCTGGCTGCCCGCCCTGTTCACCGACGCCGGCGTCAGCAAGACGGGCGCGGGCTATGCGCTGGCGGTGATCCCGGCCGTCGGCGTGGTCGTGTCGGTCGTGCTGGCCGCGCTCACCGCGAGGCTCCGGTCGTTCCGCCCCGTCGTCGTCACACTGTGCGTGTGCTACGCCGTCGGCTACCTCGGGGTGCTCGTCGTCCCGGCGACGGTCCCCTGGCTCTGGTCGCTGCTGCTCGGCGTCGGCGGCGGCACCTTCCCCGTCTCGCTCATGCTCATCGGGCTGCGGGCGCGCACCGGCCAGGGCAGCAGCGCACTCTCCGGTTTCGTCCAGGGCATCGGCTACCTCGTGGCCGCGGCCGTGCCGTTCCTCATCGGGGTCCTCCACGACGCGACCCGCTCGTGGACCGCCGCGGTCGCCGTACTGCTCGGCTCGGTGGCCCTGCTCTTCCTCGCCGGGCTCGGCGTGACCCGCGTCAGGTACGTCGAGGACGAGATCGGCACCGACCGCCCCGAGGCGGCCTGACCGTGCGGGCCTCGTGTTGCGGCGGCGCCCCGGAATCCTCATGATCATGGGATGGTGCCCGTCGACCGCCGGCCCCGTCGCCGCGTCCATCTGCTCCTGCTCGTCCTGCCCTTCGTCTGGCAGCTCGTCCTGGCGCCCGCCGTCAACGGCGTACGCCTGACGCTGCTCGGCGTCCCGTTCCCGATGCTGTGGCAGATGCTCGGGGTCGTGTTCGCGTCCGTCGTCATCGGCGTCGTGTTCCGGCTCGACCGGAGGGCGGGCGTGGACGCCGACGACGAGGCGTTCCTGGCCGCCACCACCCGTGGCGACGGCGAGGATGCGCGATGACGCTCACCCTCGTCCTGGTCATCGTGCTCGGCACGGTCGTCGGCGCGGTCGGCTTCGGCCGGCGACGCGCCCGGGAGTCGATGACCGGCTGGGCCGTCGGCGGCCGGCGGCTCGGCACGGTGCTGTTCTGGTTCCTCAACGCCGGCGAGGTCTATACTACCTTCGCGGTGCTCGGCATCTCCGGCTACGCCTGGGCGCTCGGCGCCCCCGCGTACCTAGCGTTCACGTCCGTCTCGCTGAGCTACGCGATCGGCTACTGGTTGATGCCGCGGATCTGGCGCGCCGGGCGCAAGCACGCCCTGGTCACCCAGGCGGACTTCTTCACCGCCCGGTACGGCTCGCGCCGGCTCGGAGTGGTCACCGCCCTCGTCGGGATCGCGGCGCTCGTCGTGTACGTCCAGATCCAGTTGGTGAGCCTCGGCCTGGTCGTGCAGCTCACCTTCGGCCGTACCGTCTCCACGACGGTGGCCGTCGTGCTGGCCGGCGTCGTCATGGTGGCGTTCGTGTTCCTCGCCGGGCTGCGCTCGGCGGCGTTCTCCGCGGCGGTCAAGGACGTGCTGATGGTCCTCGTCATCGTGCTGCTGTCCGCGACGGTGGCCGGCAGGATCGGCGCGAGCTCGCTGTTCGACGTGTTCCGGCTCGCCGAACGGGCGCATCCGGGCATCGGCCGGTTCCCCGGCATCGACCCGCACTCGCCGACGACGTCCGTCTGGCTCATCACGTCCGGCCTCAACGTGGCGCTCGGCAACTGGGTCTTCCCGCACCTGTTCCAGGTGGCGTACTCGGCGCGGTCCGGGACGGCGATCCGCAGGAACGCGATCTGGCAGCCGCTGTACTCGCTCGCGTACTTCTTCATCGTGCTGCTCGGCTTCGCCGCGGTCGTCGCGAGGACGACGCCGCCAGGCGGCGACCTCAACGCCGCGCTGCTGAAGTTCGTCACGGACCGGTACCCAGGCTGGGTCGTCGGGCTGCTCGCCGGCACGGTGTTCCTGCTCGCCCTCGCGCCTGGGTCGGTCCTGCTGCTCACCTCGGGGTCGCTGTTCGCCCGCAACGTCGTCGCGCCGCTGCGCGGCGGGCTCTCCGACGCCACGACGCTGCTCGTCTCCCGGCTGTCGATGGTCGGGTTCGCCGCCGTCGCCGTCTGGATCACCCTCGCCCAGCAGAGCTCCCTCGTGGACATCCTGCTGTACGCCTACTCGGCGATCGGCATGCTCGCGCCGGGTGTGTTCCTCGGCTTCGTGTGGCGCCGCACCACCGCGGCCGGGGTGCTTGCCGGCATCGTCGCCGGCTTCGTCGCGCTGCTCGCGCCGTTCGCCAAGACGCTCTGGACCGCGCACCTGCCCGAGTGGGAGCCCGGCCTGATCGCACTCGTGATCGCAGCCGCGGTCACCGTGCTCGTCAGCCTGGTGACACCACGGCCGGGCGCCGACGCCGTCGCCGTGGGCACGGATGCCGCCGCGTCGCACGCCGACCCGGCGAGCGAGGCCGCGGCCTCCTGACGGCGGTGCGTACGATGCCTCAGTGCAGGCGTAGGGACACGCACCGGAACGGAGAGAGCGCGACCGATGAGTGAGCAGCGGCGAGTCAGGCCGACCCCGATCAGTGGCTTCCCCGAGTGGACGCCCGAGGTCCGGCTCGTCGAGCAGCATTGGCTCGACCGGATCCGTGCGACGTTCGAGCGTTACGGCTTCTGCTCGATCGAGACGCCGTCCGTCGAGGCGCTCGAGGTGCTGCTGGCCAAGGGAGAGACGTCGCAGGAGGTGTACACGCTGCACCGCCTGCAGGCCGACGACGCCGACTCCGGCGAAGCCAGGCTCGGCCTACACTTCGACCTGACCGTGCCGTTCGCACGGTACGTCGCGCAGCACGTCGGCGACCTCGTCTTCCCGTTCAAGCGCTACCAGATGCAGCGGGTGTGGCGGGGCGAACGGCCGCAGGAGGGCCGGTTCCGCGAGTTCATGCAGTGCGACATCGACGTGATCGACGTCGACGACGTCGCCATCCAGTTCGACGCGGAGCTGGCGCGCATCGTCTGCGAGGTGCTGACCGACCTCCGGATCCCGCCGTGGGCGCTGCACGTCAACAACCGCAAGGTCTTGCAGGGCTTCTACCAGGGCCTCGGCATCGGCGACCCGCTCGCCGTCATCCGCGTCGCGGACAAGATCGACAAGATCGGCCCGCACGGCGTCGGGGCCATGCTCGCCGACGAGCTCGGCCTGTCGCAGGAACAGGTGCGCGCATGCCTCGACCTCGCCGGCATCCGCGGCAGCGGATCCGGCGTCGTCGACGACGTCGCGCGGCTCGGCGTCAAGTCGGATCTGCTCACCGAGGGACTGGACGAGCTCGGCGTCGTCCTCGACGGCGTGGCGGACCTGCCCGGCGGCTCGGTCGTCGCCGACCTGTCGATCGCCCGCGGTCTCGACTACTACACGGGCACCGTGTACGAGGCCAAGTTCACCGACTGGCCGAACTACGGCGCCATCACGGCCGGCGGGCGCTACGACGACCTCGCCGGGACGTTCATCAACCGCCGGCTCCCCGGCGTCGGCCTGTCCATCGGTCTCACCCGGATCTTCGCCAAGCTGGTGGCCGAGGGACTGCTGGAGACGGGGCCGAGCTGTCCCACCGAGGTGCTCGTCGTCGTGCCGAGCGCGGAACGGCGTTCGCTCGCCGCGTCCACGGCGACCGAACTGCGCACGCGCGGGGTGAACACCGAGCTGTACCACCAGCCGGACCGCGTCGGCAAGCAGCTGAGATACGCCTCCCGCAAGGGCATCCCGCACGTCTGGTTCCCGCCGTTCGACGACGGGAAGCCGCACGAGGTGAAGAACATGGCCTCGGGCGAGCAGACCGAGGCCGACCCCGCGACCTGGCGCCCCTAGCCGCGTACCGCGGACCTGTCAGGCTCTCACGGCGCCATGGCCCCGTCGGAGCCTGACAGGTCGGCGTGCTGCTAGTCGCCGAGGTCGCGCAGGCGCGGGGCGAGGTCCTGCTCGAACTGCGTGAGGAAGCGCTCCTGGTCGTGCCCCGGCGCGTGGAAGACGAGATGGTTGAAGCCGGCGTCGACGTACGGCTTGATGTTCGCGATCGCCTCCTCGGGATCGGCGCTCACGATCCACCTGCTGGCGACCTTGTCGATCGGCAGCTCGTCGGCGGCGCGCTCCATCTCGATCGGGTCCTCGAGCTCCGCCTTCTGCTCGGCGGAGAGCGCCAACGGTGCCCAGAACCTGGTGTTCTCCAGCGCGGTGTCGTAGTCGTGGTCGTAGGAGAGCTTGATCTCGATCATCCGGTCGATCGACGACGGGTCGCGCGCGGCCTTCTCCAGGCCCTCGTCGACGGCGGGGATCAGCTTCTCCTCGTAGAGGTCCATGCCCTTGCCGCTGGTGCAGATGAACCCGTCGGCGACGCGGCCGGCGTAGCGCGCCATCGTGGGGCCGCCCGCCGCCACGTAGATCGGGATGCCGCTCTCCGGGCGGTCGTACATGGTGGCGCCGACGGTCTTGTAGTACTCGCCGTCGTAGTCGACGCGCTCGCCGGTCCACAGCGCCCGCATCAGCTCGACCGCCTCACGCAGCCGGGCGAAACGCTCCTTGAACGGCGGCCACTCGATGCCGGAGACGGCGATCTCGTTGAGCGCCTCACCGGTGCCGATGCCGAGCAGCACGCGACCGGGGAACAGGCAGCCCATCGTGCCGAACATCTGCGCCACGACGGCGGGGTTGTAGCGGAAGGTGGGCGTCATCACGCTGGTACCGAGGACGATGCGGGACGTGCGCTCCCCCACCGCGCTCATCCAGGCGATGGAGAACGGCGAGTGCCCGCCCTCGTGCCGCCACGGCTGGTAGTGGTCGCTCACCAGGGCGCTGTCGAAACCGTGCTCCTCGGCTCGCACCGCCAGCTCGACGAGTTCGCGCGGACCGAACTGCTCCGCGGACGCCTTGTACCCGATCGTGATGCTCATGTCGCCAACCTATCGCCAAACCGTCCGGCCGCACGCGCCGCTAGTGCCCGGCGGTGTCCCAGTTGTCACCGGTGCCGACGGAGACGTCGAGCGCGACCTTCAGCTCGTACGCCGCGGCCATCTCGCGGACCACGAGCTCGCGCAACGTCTCGAGCTCACCCGGCGCGACCTCGAACACGAGCTCGTCGTGCACCTGCAGCAACATCCTGGACCGCAGGCCGGCGTCGCCGATCGCCCGGTCGACACGCAGCATCGCGACCTTGATGATGTCGGCGGCCGAGCCCTGGATCGGCGCGTTGAGCGCCATCCGCTCGGCCATCTGCCGGCGCTGCCGGTTGTCGCTGACGAGGTCGGGCAGGTACCGGCGCCGGCCGAGCAGCGTCTCGGTGTAGCCGTCGCGGCGCGCCTGCGCGACGACGCCCTTGAGGAAGTCGCGGACGCCGCCGAACCGCTCGAAGTAGCGGTCCATGTGCGCGGACGCCTCGTCCGGCGTGATGCCGAGTTGCTGCGACAGCCCGTACGCGGACAACCCGTACGCGAGGCCGTACGACATCGCCTTGATCCGCCTGCGCATCTCCGGCTCGACCCGCTCGGTCGGCAGGTCGAACGCGAGCGCGGCGACGTAGGTGTGCAGGTCCTCGCCCGACTGGAACGCCTCGATCAGGCCGGCGTCGTCGGACAGGTGCGCCATGATGCGCATCTCGATCTGGCTGTAGTCGGCGGTGAGCAGGGTCTCGTAGTCCGGGCCGACGACGAAGCCGCGCCGGATCGCGCGGCCCTCGTCGGTGCGGATCGGGATGTTCTGCAAATTCGGGTCGCGCGAGGACAGCCGGCCGGTGGCCGCGACGGTCTGGTCGAACGTCGTGTGGATGCGGCCGTGGTCGTCGATCATCGGGATCAGCGAGTCGACGATGCTGCGCAGCTTGCTCACGTCCCGGTGCCGCAGCAGGTGCTCGAGCACCGGATGGCCGGTCTGGACCAGCAGGCCCTGCAACGCGTCGGCGTCGGTGGTGTAGCCGCTCTTGATCCGCTTCGTCTTGGGCAGGCTCAGCTCCTCGAACAGGACCTGCTGCAGCTGCTTGGGCGAGCCGAGGTTGAAATCGTGGCCGACGACGGTGAACGCCGCCTGCTCTGCCTCCTTCACCTGCCCGGCGAGGGTGGCGGACAGGTGGTCGAGGTGGTCGCCGTCCGCCGCGATGCCGGCCCGCTCCATCGCGGCGAGCACGCCGACGAGCGGCATCTCGACGTCGCGCAGCAGCGCACTGCCGCCGCGCCGCTCGACGTCGGCCTCCAGCGCCTCGGCGAG
This sequence comes from Streptosporangiales bacterium, assembly GCA_036378185.1. GTDB lineage: Bacteria > Actinomycetota > Actinomycetes > Streptosporangiales > WHST01 > WHST01. Next base: position 10,070 of record DASUWX010000058.1, read on the forward strand.
CTGGAGCACGGCGTACGCGCGCACGCCGAGTGCCTCGGCCTCGTCCTGCTCGGCGCTGCCGTCGAGGGTCAGCTGGCCGGCGTCGTCGGCCTGGCCGCGCAGCTCCTTGCGGAGGTAGCGCAGCACCAGGTCGGCGAGGTCGAACGTGCGCTGCCCCGGCAACGCGAGGTAGGCGGTGAGCGCGGTGTCGCAGACCAGGCCGCCGAGCTCCCACCCTGCCGCTGCGAAGGCGAGCATCGGGCCCTTGGCGTCGTGCACGACCTTCGGGTGGTCGGCGTCGGCCAGCCATGCGGTGAGCGCCTGGTCGTCCTCCTCGGCGAGCTGCTCGGGGTCGACGTAGCAGGCGGCACCGTCGGCGGCCGCGATCGCGAGCCCGGTGAGTGTCCCGGTGCCGCGGCCCCAGGTGCCGTTGACGGCGACGGCGCACCGCCTACCCGGCTCGGTGTGCTCGGCGAGCCAGCCGGGCAGGTCGCCGGGACCGAGCACGGTGGTGTCGACGTCGAAGCCCTCGTCCGCCTCCGGCTCGACGCTGGACAGCGTGCTGAACAGGCGCTCCCGCAACACCCGGAACTGCAGGTTGTCGAACAGCTCGTGCACCTGCTGCCGGTCCCAGTTGCCGAGCTGCAGGTCGGCGGGCGTGCGGTCCAGCTCGACGTCGCGGACCAGCTCGGTGAGCTGGCGGTTCTGGATCACCTGCGCGAGGTGTGCGCGCAGCGCGTCGCCGGCCTTGCCCTTGACCTCGTCGACGCGGTCGACCAGCGCGTCGAGGCTGCCGAACTCGCGGATCCACTTCGCCGCGGTCTTCTCCCCCACGCCTGCGATGTTCGGCAGGTTGTCGCTCGGGTCGCCGCGGACGGCGGCGAAGTCGGGATACTGCTCGGGCGACAGGCCGTACTTCTCGTTGACGGCCTCCGGCGTGAACCTGGTGAGGTCGGAGACGCCGCGGCGCGGGTACAGCACGGTGACGTGGTCGCCGACGAGCTGGAGCGCGTCGCGGTCGCCCGTGCAGATCAGCACGTCGTAGCCCTCGGCCACCGCCTGGGTGGTGAGGGTGGCGATGACGTCGTCGGCCTCGTACCCGTCGACGGACAGGCGCGGGATGCGCAGCGCGTCGAGCACCTCCTCGATCAGGCTGACCTGACCGCGGAACTCGTTCGGCGTCTCGCTGCGGTTCGCCTTGTACTCGGCGTAACGCTCCGAGCGGAACGTCTTGCGGGACACGTCGAAGGCCACCGCCATGTGCGTCGGCTGCTCGTCGCGCAGCACGTTGATCAGCATCGACGTGAACCCGTATACGGCGTTGGTCGGCTGGCCCGTGGTCGTCGAGAAGTTCTCCACTGGCAGCGCGAAGAACGCCCGGTAGGCCAGCGAGTGGCCGTCGATGAGCAGCAGCCGCGGTGTCGCGGTCGTGGTGTCCTTGGTGGTGGCCATCGCGATGATCCTAGAGTTCCCTACTGACAGTCTGCCCCGTACGGAGGTCCGTGTGCCCGACGACCAGGAAACGCAGGACGCGCTCGCGCAGCTGCGCGCCGCCGAGGAGGGCACGCTACCGGAACGGATGGGCATCCGGATCGGCGAGGCGACGCCCCAGCGGGTCGTGGGGACCATGCCGGTCGCCGGGAACACCCAGCCGTACGGGCTGATGCACGGCGGCGCCTCGTGCGTCCTGGCCGAGACGCTCGGCTCGATCGGCGCGGCCCTGCACGCGGCGCCGGACCGGCTCGCCGTCGGCCTGGAGATCAACGCCAGCCACCACCGCGCCGTCCGCCGCGGGACGGTCACCGGGGTCGCGACCGCGGTCCATCTGGGCCGCTCGGTGGCGACGTACCTGATCGAGGTCACGGACGAGCGTGACCGGCGGGTCTGCACCGCACGACTCACCTGCATGATCGTCGACCGCGTGTGACGACGCGGATCGGCAACGCACGAGCTTTGCACGAGCTACCGGAAGGTAGCTACGGTATCCGCCTGTGCGTCGCCCGTACGGGGGATCGCACGGAGGCTCGGGGCGCCGAGTAGAGAACGTCCGGACCGCGAGGTCCGTACGGCGCCAAAGGCGTCTCGAGCCTCTACTCTCCGTCGCCGCCCGGCCCGGGTCCCGGGCTGGAGCGGCCCCTGGCCCGACTGATCACGGTATGTCGGATTCTTGGCACCCACCCGGCCGCGGACGACCCGTACCACGGCATGGACCAGTCTGCGGTTTTCTGGACGCAGCGCCCACCGTCAGCCGTCCTCGGGCTCGGTGACCGACTCGAGCACGACCTCGGCGACCTGCCGCATCGGCACCCGCCGGTCCATCGCGGTCTTCTGGATCCACCGGAACGCCTCGGGTTCGGTGAGTCCGTGCTTCTGCTGCAACGCCGTCTTCGCGCGCTCGACGAGCTTGCGGGTCTCCAGCCGCTCACCCAGGTCGCGCACCTCGTCCTCGAGGGCGGCGAGCTGCGCGAACCGGCTCTGCGCCACCTCGATCGCGGGCAGCAGATCAGCCTTGGTGAACGGCTTCACCAGATACGCCATCGCGCCCGCGTCGCTCGCCCGGCTGACGAGGTCACGCTGCGAGAACGCCGTGAGGATCACCACCGGCGCGATGCGGTCCTTCGCGATCCGCTCCGCCGCGCTGATGCCGTCGAGCACTGGCATCTTCACGTCCATGATCACGAGATCCGGGCGCTGCTCGACCGTGGCGTCCACGGCCGCCTGCCCGTCGCCCGCCTCGGCGACGACCCGGTACCCCTCGTCCTCCAGCATCTCCTTCAGGTCGAGCCGGATCAGGGCCTCGTCCTCGGCGATCACGACCCGCCGCGCAGTCTCGCTCACGCGTCAAGCCTAGTCAGCGAGCACCACCGATGCCCGACCCGGTAATGTGAGCTTGTCCATTACGGGCATGTTTCACGCGGCCCCGGTATCCGAATTGGCACAGGAGCCGGCCTCAAAATCCGGTGGTCTCACGACCGTGTGGGTTCGAATCCCACCCGGGGCACGCGCGACCTCCCCTGCTCGGTGGCCGTTGGCCACCTTCGCCGTTGCCCGTCATTTCGCCGGGGGGCCGAGCCCCCCGAACCCCCCACGTTCCTGGGTACATGCGGAATGCCTCCTCGCGCGCAGGATGCGTCGGCGGCTCGCACTTCACACGACTGACGGTGGCTTCACAGCCGGGGGTGGCTGGACCTGTCAATGCGTCGTCGACTGGCGCTTCGCAGGGCGCCAGGGGGGCGGCATGCTGTGTCGCGACCCAGATCCCAGGGAAGCGAGCTGACCGTGTCTCAGCAGACGGAACCGATGGAAACCGGGGGACTCAGGCAGGGGCTGCGCCGAAGGCACATGGCGCTGATCTCGATCGGCGGCGTGATCGGCGCCGGGCTGTTCGTGGGCAGCGGCGTCGTCATCTCGTCCGCCGGGCCGGCCGCCGTGCTCTCGTTCCTCGTCGCCGGCGCGCTGATCGTGCTCATCATGCGCATGCTCGCCGAGATGACCACCGCACGCCCTGCGCTCGGCTCGTTCTACGCCTACGCGCGCGAGGGCCTCGGCCGGCGCGCGGGCTTCGCGGTCGGCTGGCTCTACTGGTACTTCTGGGTCATCGTCGTCGCGGTCGAGGCCGTCGCCGGCGCACGCATCATCCAGATCTACCTGCCCGCCGTGCCGCTCTGGGTGCTCAGCCTCGTGCTCATGGTCGCGCTCACGGCCACCAACCTCATCTCGGCACGCTCCTACGGCGAGTTCGAGTACTGGTTCTCGTCCATCAAGGTCATCGCCATCGTCGTCTTCCTCGGCCTCGGCGCGCTCTACCTCGTCGGGCTCTGGCCGCACAGCACGGGCGGGCTCGGGAACCTCTGGACCCACGGCGGGTTCGCGCCGCACGGCTCGGCGGCCGTGCTCGCGGCGATCGTCCCGTGCGTCGCCTTCTACACCGGCGCCGAGATCGTCACGATCGCCGCGGCCGAGTCGGCGGAACCGCGGCGCGCCGTCACCCGCGCGATGAACTCCATCATCTTCCGGGTGCTGCTGTTCTACGTCGGCTCGGTGTTCGTCGTCGTCGCCGTGCACCCGTGGAACTCCGCGGACATCCTCGTCAGTCCCTACGCCGCCGTCTCGCAGCAACTGCGCGTGCCCGCCGTGTCGGCCGTCATGAACGCGATCGTGCTCACCGCCGTGCTGTCCTGCCTGAATTCCGCGCTCTACACGTCCTCACGGATGCTGTTCGCGCTCACCAGGAACGGCGACGCACCGCGCGGGCTCACCCGTCTGAGCTCCCGCGGGGTGCCGAGCCGCGCGATCCTCGCCGGCACCTGCGTCGGCTTCGCGTCCACTCTCGCCGCCTACTTCTCGCCGAAGCTGGTGTTCCAGTTCCTCATCAACTCCTACGGCGCGATCGCACTGTTCGTGTACCTCATCATCGCGGTCACCCAGGTGCGGATGCGGCGCCGGCTCGAACGCACGTCGCCGGAACAGCTCGTCGTGAAGATGTGGGGCTTCCCCGTGCTGAGCTACGTCGCCATCGCGGCGATGGGCGCGGTCATCGTCGCGATGGCGTTCCGGCATGACACCCGCGCGCAGTTCTGGCTCAGCCTGCTCACCGTCGCGGTCGTGCTGGTGGCGTACGAGCTGCGCCACCGGCTCGGCCGCGAGCGGGACAGCACTTCACCGGACGGCACGCTCGACGTCGCTCAGCATGCCGTCGACGCCGACTAGCAGCTCGTCCAGGACGGTGTCGTCGGCTACGAGCGGGGGCGAAATCATGATCATCGTCGCACCCCTGTCGTCGCCACGGAGGATCACGCCGGTGCGGCGGAACGCCGCCGGCAGCACCTCGCGCAGCACGGTCCTCGCCTCGTCCTCGGTGAGCTCCCGGCCGGAGTCGCGGTCGGCCGTCAGCTCGACGGCGTAGAAGTACCCCATGCCCCTGACGTCCTTGACGCAACGGTGCCGGTCGCGCAGCTCGTCGAGGCCGCCGCGCAGCCGCGGTGCGCGGCGCCGCACGTTGCCGAGCACGTCCTCGTCGCGCATCGCCGTGATGTTCGCGACCGCGATCGCCGTCGACACCGGGTGCCCGCCCCAGGTCGCGCCGTGCGTGAACGTGCCGCCGAGCGGCGAGTCGAACAGCTCACGGATCCGTTGTGTCCGCACGATCGTCCCGCCGAGCGGCCCGTAGCCGGACGTCGCGCCCTTCGCGAACGTGACCATGTCCGGGACGACGCCGAAGTGTGCGCTGCCGAACCAGTGCCCGAGCCGCCCGAACGAGCAGATGACCTCGTCGGCGACGAGCAGGACGCCGTACCTGTCGCAGATCCTGCGCAGCTCCGGCCAGTACCCGTCCGGCGGCACCAGCGCGCCGCGGCCGTTCTGCACGGGCTCGGCGAACACCGCCGCCACCGTCTCCGGTCCCTCCTCGACGATCGCCTCCTCGATCGCCCGGACGCACTCCAGCTCGGCCGCGGGACCGCAGTCGCCGGTGAAGCCGAGGGTGTTCGGCACGTGCCGGACGCCGTCGAGCAGCGGCAGGAACGGCTCGCGGATCGACGGCAGCCCCGTCACCGACAACGCGCCGAGCGTCACGCCGTGGTACGCCATCCGCCGGCTGATGACCTTCGTGCGCTCCGGCGCACCCTGGCTGCGGTGGTACTGGCGGGCGAACTTGATCGCCGTCTCGACCGCCTCGGAGCCCGAGTTGACGAAGAACGTGACGTCGAGGTCGCCGGGGGCGAGCTCGGCGACGAGGCGGGCGGCCTCGATCGACGGCGGGTGTGCGGCGCCCCAGTTGGTGCTGTACGCCATCGTCTCCAGCTGCTTGGTCGCGGCGGACACGATGTCGGACCGGCCGTGGCCCATGTTCACGCAGAACAGGCCGGCGAGCCCGTCGAGGAACCGGCGCCCGGCGTCGTCGTAGAGGTAGCAGCCGTCGCTGCGGACGAAGACCGGTAGCTCCGGGTTCTGCCACTGGTCCCTGCGGGTGAAGTGCGGGCCCAGGTGCCGCCTGGCCAACTCGCGCAGTTCCGGCCCAGCGGGTGCGTAGGTCGACGTCACGGTGGTCCTCCCGTCGTTCGCGTGGATCCTCCTCCCGACGATGGGGTTCGGCTGGCCCGGAAGAAAGGACCAGAACGCGTCGATCGGACGGTGCCACGAACGCGCTTCCCCTGGCATCATCGGGACGACGCGAGGGAGACCTGCCGTGCCGAGAACGCTGATCGCCGTCGACCGCGACTCACCCGAGCCGCTCTACCGCCAGGTGCGCAAGGCGATCGAGCACGGCATCGCGGTGGGCACGCTGCATCCGGACCGGCGGCTGCCGTCGTCCCGCGAACTGGCCAGGGAGCTCGGCCTGTCGCGCAACACGATCACGCTGGCGTACCAGGAGCTGATCGCGGAGGGCTTCGTGGAGAGCCGGCTGCGCAAGGGCCTGTTCGTCAACCGCGAGATGCGCAAGCACTGCGCGGTCGAGCCGGACAGGCCCGCGGCCGCGTCGATCGACTGGCGGTCCCGGATGCGGCGCGTGGCCGACGACGGCCTGCCGCACCTGGAGAAGCGGCCCGACTGGTTCACCTACCCGTACCCGTTCCTCGCCGGCCAGGTCGACGTGCAGGCGTTCCCCGCGCGGGCGTGGTCGCGCTGCCTGCGGGACGCGCTGTTCCACCCGCACGTGTTCCACAGCCTCCAGGACAGCCTGGCCGCGGACGACCCGATGCTGGTGGAGATGATCCAGCGCGAGCTGCTGCCGACGCGCGGCATCGAGGCCTCTGGTGACCAGATCCTGGTGACGCTCGGCTCGCAGCAGGGCCTCGAGCTGCTGGCGCACGTGCTGTTGGCCGACGGCTCCACGGTCGCCGTCGAGGAACCGGGCTACCTGGACGCGCGGCACATCTTCCTGCGCGCCGGCGCACGGCTCCGCCCTGTGCCGGTGGACGGCGGCGGGCTGCGGCCGCCGGCGAGCCTCAGGGGTGTCGACATGCTGCACCTGACACCGAGCCACCACCACCCGACGAACGTGACGCTGTCCATCGGGCGGCGCCGCGAGCTGCTCGCGCTCGCCCGCGCGAGCGGCACCGTCGTGGTCGAGGACGACTACGACGCCGAGTTCCGCTACCAGGGCAGCCCGAGCCCCGCGCTCAAGGCGCTGGACGGGTCCGGCCACGTCGTCTACCTCGGCACGGTGTCCAAGTTCCTCGCTCCCGGCCTGCGCATCGGCTACCTGGTCGGCTCGCCCGAGCTCGTCAGTGAGCTCCGCAACGTCCGCAGGTACGTGCACCGGCACCCGCCGGGCCACAGCCAGCGCGCGCTCGCGCTGCTCGTCGAGTCCGGCGAGTACCACCGGGCGGTGCGGCGCTACCGGACCAAGCTGCAGCGCAAGTGGGAGGCCATCACGACCGCGGTGAACCGGTACCTGCCGTGGCACACCACGCCGCCGGCCGGCGGCGTCAGCCTCTGGATGGC
>DASUWX010000059.1:0-2982 GCA_036378185.1 Streptosporangiales bacterium
ACGCCGGCGGCGGCCAGCCTGAGCGTCTCGTCGCTGCCAACGCAGTCGACGACCAGCGCGGCGCCGCGGCCGCCCGCGGCGCGCCGCAGCTCGCGGGCGTCGGGTGCCGGAAGCGCGACGTCGGCTCCGCTGCGCGTCGCCAGCTCGAGCGCCTCGTCGCGGCGGTCGACGGCGACCACGCGCGCGGAGCTCAGGGCCTTGAGGAGCTGGACGGCCACGTGGCCGAGCCCGCCGACGCCGATGACGATCGCGCTCGTGCCAGGCCGCAGCAGGCCGAGGGCGCGGCGCACGGCGTGGTACGGCGTGAGGCCCGCGTCGGCCAGCGGCGCGGCGGCCACCGGGTCGAGCCCGTCGAGCGGGACGGTAAGGCGCGGGGACGGTACGACCATGTACTCCGCGAGGCCGCCGTCGCGGCCGAGCCCCGCCCCACGCCCCGACCGCGCCCGTTCACAGAGGTGCTCGGCGCCGATGCTGCAGGCGCGGCACCCGCCGCACCCCCACGGCCCGTAGACGAGGATCGATTCGCCGAGCTCGAGACCGTCGACCCCGGGGCCCAGCGCGGCGACGGACCCGGAGACCTCGTGGCCGAGCGTGAACGGCAGCTCGTACGGCAGCGATCCGGCCGGCCAATGCATCAGGTGCAGGTCGGAGTGGCACAGGCCGGCCCCGGCGACGCGGACAAGGACCTCACCTGGACCCGGTTCAGGGACTGGGACGTCGACCACTCGAGCGGGACGCTCCCAGTCTGTGAGCCGAATCGCCTTCATGCGTCCACCCTATCACATGAACTGAAGTCAGATCAATTCATGTGCTATGCTCGCGCCATGGCCGCCTCCCAGCCGCTCTGGTTGAAACTCGTCCTCCGTGTGGAGCGGGCGGTCGGCGGCCCTGTCGAGACGGCCGTCCACAGCGACACCTACTTCGACGTGGTGACCGAGCTGAGGCGTGGGACTCGACGCTTGACGGACGCGGTCGAGGGCGTGTCCAAGCGCGGCCTGCATCTGCTGAACCTCCCCGCGGGCACCGACATCCGTCGCGTGCGCGAGCAGCTCGCGCGCATGGACCGCCGGCTGCTGGAGATCTCGAAGGAGCTCGAGCAGATCGAGAAGGACCGGGTCTGAGCGTGGCCCTGGAGCTGAGCCCGGCGGACCTGCTCGCGCGCGTGAACCGGGACGTGGAGCGGTCCTACCTGCGAACGCGCAACGGGCTCCGCTACGTGCGCGGAAGCCACCGACCCAAGCTCGGCACGACGCCCAAGGACGTCGTCTGGCGGCGCGACAAAGCGCAGCTCTGGCGCTATCGCAGCGACACCGTCCGCTACGCCCAGCCGCTGCTGATCGTCACCAGCTTGGTCAGCCGCAGCTACATCCTCGACCTGCTGCCCGGCAGCAGCACGGTCGAGTTCCTACGCGACCGCGGCTTCGACGTGTTCCTGCTCGACTGGGGGATCCCCGACGAGCTGGATGCCGACAACAGCCTCGAGACGTACGTGGACGAGTACCTCCCGCGCGCCGTGGCGGCGGTGCGGCGCGAGACCGGCTGCGAGGAGCTCACGATGGCCGGCTACTGCCTCGGCGGCGTGCTCGCCGTCTTCTACGCCAACGGGCACGAAGACCCGGGCGTGCGCAACCTCGTGCTGATGGCGACGCCGTTCGACTTCGAGGAGATGGGTCCGATGGTCGCGGCGCTGCGCGAAGGCAGGCTGGACCCCGAGGAGCTCGTCGACGAGACCGGCAACGTGCCGGCCGACGTCCTCTACAGCGGCTTCTTCATGCTCGCCCCGACCACGATCGTGGCCCAGCGCGCGACGCTGCTCGAGAACCTCTGGAACGACGAGTTCGTGCGCGGCTTCCAGGCGATGGCGCAGTGGACGCGCGACCAGGTTCCTTTCCCCGGGGCGGCGTTCCGCGAGGTGGTCGAGCTGTTCGTCCGACGCAACGCGCTGATGGAGGGTTCGCTGCGCGTCGGAGGCCGCGAGATCGACTTCGCGAGGACCCGGGCGAACGTGCTCAACGCGATGGCCGAGAAGGACACCGTGGTGCCGAGGGCGGCGGCCGAGCCTGTCGCGGCGCTGGTCGGCCGGCCGGGCCGCCGGGACGAGCTGTTCCTACCCGGCGGGCACGTCACGTTCGGAACTGGGCGCTCCGCGTTCCGGCACACCCTGCCGAGTCTCGCCGGCTGGATCGCCGCCCACAGCGACGAAAGGGGATGCTGATGGACATCAGGGCGTTGGAGCCCGGCGACCGCGAGGCGCTCGAGCGCTTCATCGGCCGCGTGCCGGAGGCGGATCGCACGTTCTTCAAGGAGGACGTCGAGGCCCCGGAGGTCATCGAGGCGTGGACGCATCCCGGCCCCGCGCGCGCCGTCGCGGTGGCGGACGGCGAGGTCGTCGGCTACGTCGCCGTCGTGCCGCTGCACGGCTGGTCGGACCACGTCGGCGAGGTGAGGGTGATCGTCGACCCGCTCCATCGGGGCCGCGGGATCGGCCGAGCGCTGGCGCGGCGCGCCGTGCTGGAGGCGGTGGCACTCGACCTGCGCAAGATGGTCGTCGAGGTGGTCGCCGACCAGGCGCCGACGATCGCGATGTTCCGGGCGCTGGGGTTCGATCCCGAGGCGCTGCTGACCGACCACGTCCGCGATCAGTCCGGCGCGCTGCGCGATCTCATGGTCCTCGCGCAGTCGGTCGAGGTGCAATGGGGGGCCATGTCCGCCGCCGGGATCGCCCACGAGCTATGAACCCCCGCGTCGACGAGTTCCTCGAGGCCGCCGTCAACGCCTACGAGGACGTGATCCGCAGGTCGTGCGACCTGCAGCGCGCGCTCGCCAACGGGGTGCCGTTCGAGCCGGCGCGCCTGCTGCTGAACACCACCGCGGACCTGACGAGGGACATCGGGGCCGTGCAGCTGTCGGGCGCCCGCTGGCTTCTGGACGCATGACCGGCCTGCACTGGGAGAGCACGGGCACCGGGGATCCGGTGCTGAT
>DASUWX010000060.1:0-13478 GCA_036378185.1 Streptosporangiales bacterium
CGCGTGCAACGTACCCACGTCACGGTCAGCGGGCCCTCGTCGCGGACCGGCCCACGTCATGGTCGGTCGGTCGGTCGGTCGTCGTCGCGGGCCGGCGCGCTAGTCGTCGTCCTCGTCGTCGTCGGAGCGGGCGAGCCAGGACGCGAACCGGTCGACCGCCTCGGCGAACTCGTCGTGCTGGTCGGCGAAGTCGCGCAGCTGCGCGGCGAGCCAGTGGAGCGACACGGTCTCGTCACCGCGTCGCTGCTCCAGCTCCTCCATGCCGCGGTCGGTGAAGTACACGGCCTCAGTGCTCCGGCAGCGCGGTCTCGACGAGCTGCTGCTGCTCGGCCGTGTGCACGTGGTGCGAACCGGCCGCCGGCGACGAGCTCGCCTTGCGGGTGATCGGCACGAGCCGGTGACCGCCGAGGTGCTCGGGGAGGTGCAGCGCCATGAACGGCCACGCGCCCATGTTCCGCGGCTCGTCCTGCACCCACCGCACCTCCTGCAGCGACGGGTACCGCGCCACCTCGGCCGCGACGGCCTCGCCGGGGACGGGGTAGAGCTGCTCGACGCGGGCGATCGCCGTGGTGCGGTCGCCGATCTTCTCGCGTCTGGCGACGAGGTCGTAGTAGATCCGGCTCGAGCACAGGATCAGCGAGCGCACGGACGCCGGGTCGACCTGGCCGTCGCCGATGACCGGCTGGAACCGCCCGTTGACGAACTCGTCGATCGGCGAGGCCGCCGCCTTCAGCCGGAGCACTCCCTTCGGCGTGAACACGACGAGCGGCCGCTGGATCGAGTCCATCGCGTGCTGCCGCAGCAGGTGGAAGTAGTTCGACGGGGTCGCCGAGTACGCCACGGTCATGTTGTCCTGCGCGCAGAGCGTCAGGAACCGCTCGATCCGCGCCGACGAGTGGTCCGGCCCCTGGCCCTCGTAGCCGTGGGGGAGCAGCAGGACGACGCCGCTGCGCTGTCCCCACTTCTGCTCGGCCGAGCTGATGAACTCGTCGATGATGAGCTGGGCGCCGTTGGCGAAGTCGCCGAACTGCGCCTCCCAGCAAACGAGCGCCTTCGGGTTGGCGACCGAGTAGCCGTACTCGAAGCCCATCGCGGCGTACTCGCTGAGCAGCGAGTCGTAGATGTAGAACGGCGCCTGGTCGGGCTCGAGCTGCTTGAGCGGGCTGTACTCCGCGCCCGTGTGCCGGTCGGTGACGACGGCGTGCCGCTGCACGAACGTGCCCCGCCGGCTGTCCTGCCCGGCGAGCCGCACCGGGTAGCCGTCGAGCAGCAGGCTGCCGAACGCGAACAGCTCGGCGGTGGCCCAGTCGACGCCGCCCTGCGAGGTCATCGCCGCACGCCGCTGCAGCACCGGCAGCACCTTGGCGTGCACGGTGAAGCCGTCGGGCACGTTGACGAACGAGTCGCCGATCTTCTTCAGCACCTCGAGCGGCACCCGCGTGTCGACCTGCTCCGCCCGCGACACCTGTGCCTCGGTGCGGACGACCGAGGGGAGGTCGGTGACGTTCTCCCTGGTCTCGGTGAACACCCGCTCCAGCTGGGCGCGGTAGTCGCGCAGCGAGGCGTCGGCGTCCTCGATGGTGATGTCGCCGCGGTTCACCAGCGACTCGGTGTACACCTTCCGGGTGCTGCGCTTGTTGTCGATGAGGTCGTACATCTGCGGCTGCGTCATCGACGGGTCGTCGCCCTCGTTGTGGCCGCGCCTGCGGTAGCAGACGAGGTCGATGACGACGTCCTTGTGGAACGCCTGGCGGTACTCGAACGCGAGCCGCGCGACGCGGATGCACGCCTCGGGGTCGTCGGCGTTGACGTGGAAGATCGGTGCCTGCACCATCCGCGCCACGTCGGTGGCGTACACGCTGGAGCGCGCCGCGCTCGGGTCGGTGGTGAACCCGAGCTGGTTGTTGACGACGACGTGCACGGTGCCGCCGGTGCGGTAGCCGCGTAGGCCGGAGAGGTTGAGCGTCTCGGCGACGACGCCCTGCCCGGCGAACGCCGCGTCGCCGTGCACGAGCACGGGCAGCACGGTGAAGCCGGTCTGGCCCTTGTCGATGATGTCCTGCTTGGCCCGGACGACGCCCTCGAGCACCGGGTCGACCGCCTCGAGGTGGCTCGGGTTGGCGACCAGCGAGACCTCGATGTGCTCGCCGCCGAGGCCGACGTACTCGCCCTCGGCGCCCAGGTGGTACTTCACGTCGCCTGAGCCGTGCGCGCTCTTCGGGTCGAGGTTGCCCTCGAACTCGCGGAAGATCTGCGCGTAGCTCTTGCCGACGATGTTGGCCAGCACGTTGAGCCGGCCGCGGTGCGCCATGCCGATGACGACCTCGTCGAGCTGCTCCTTGCCCGCGGCGGACACCACGGCGTCGAGCACCGGGATGAGCGTCTCCGCGCCCTCGAGCGAGAACCGCTTCTGCCCGACGTACTTGGTCTGCAGGAACGTCTCGAACGCCTCGGCGCGGTTCAGCCGGTTGAGGATGCGCAGCTGCAGGTCGCGGTCGGGCTTCTTCTGCTTGCGCTCACAGCGGTCCTGGATCCACTTGCGCTCGTCCGGGTCCTGGATGTGCATGTACTCGATGCCGACGGTGCGGCAGTACGAGTCGCGCAGGATGCCGAGGATCTCGCGCAGCTTCATCATCGGCCGGTCGCCGAACGAGCCGCCGGTGGCGAACTCGCGGTCGAGGTCCCACAGAGTGAGACCGTGCGTGCCGATGTCGAGGTCGGGGTGGCTGCGCAGCTCGTACTCCAGCGGGTTGGTGTCGGCCATCAGGTGGCCGCGCACCCGGTACGCGTGGATGAGCTCGAAGACCCTGGCCTGCTTGTGGATGTCGTCCTCGTGGGACGCGGCGATGTCGGGCGCCCAGCGGATCGGGACGGTGGGCACGCGCAACGACCGGAAGATCTCGTCCCAGAAGCCGTCGGAGAGCAGCATCTGGTGGATCTGCCTGAGGAACTCGCCGGACACCGCGCCCTGGATGATGCGGTGGTCGTACGTCGAGGTCAGCGTGAGGATCTTGCTGACCGCCATCCGGGCGAGCGTCTCGGGGGCCGCGCCCTGGAACTCGGCCGGGTACTCCATGGCGCCGACGCCGACGATGCAGCCCTGGCCCTTCATCAGCCTGGGCATCGAGTGGACGGTGCCGATCATCCCCGGGTTGGTGATGGAGATGGTGGTGCCGGTGAAGTCGTCGATGGTCAGCTTGTTGGTGCGCGCCTTCCTGATGACGTCCTCGTACGCCCGGTGGAACTCGGCGAAGTCGAGCGCCTCGGCCTGCTTGACCGACGGGACGACGAGCGTGCGGCTGCCGTCCGGCTTCTGCAGGTCGATCGCGATGCCGAGGTTGACGTGCTCGGGCCGGACGAGCGTCGGCTTGCCCTCGACCTCGGCGTACGAGGAGTTCATCTCCGGCATCGCGGCCGCCGCCCTGACGACGGCGTAGCCGATGACGTGGGTGAAGCTGATCTTGCCGCCGCGGGTGCGCTTGAGGTGGTTGTTGATGACGATGCGGTTGTCGATCAGCAGCTTCGCCGGGACCGCCCGCACGCTCGTCGCGGTGGGGATCTCCAGGCTCTGCTCCATGTTGGCGACGACCCGGGCGGCCGCGCCCTTCAGCGGCACCTGCGCGGCGTCACTGCGGGGCTGAGCGGGCTTGGTGGTCCTGGCCGCCGGTGCCGGCTGGGCCGGCTGCGTGGCCCGCGCCTGCGCCGGCTGCGCCTGCTGCGCCGGCTGGGCCTGCTGCACGGGGCGCTCCTGCGCCGGCCGAGGCTGGGCGGGTGCGGGTGCGGACGGCGCCGCGGCGGGCGGCTGCGCGGACTGAGTGCCGGTGGTCGCGCTCGCGGCGGGCACCCCGTTGGTGGAGGCGGTCGCGGTGTCGGCGGCGGGCGCCGCGACGCTGCTGCGTGGGGTGTAGTCGGCGAAGAAGTCCTGCCACGCCTTGTCGACGGACTGCGGGTTCTGCCTGAACTGCTGATAGAGCTCGTCGACGAGCCATTCGTTCGGACCGAACTCGGTAAGGGGGTCTGGCTCGTTGCTGTGGGACACGGCCGACATCGCCTCTTCAAGATCACGTGTCACTGTGACGGGACAGGCCCAGGCTACCTGGCCAGGGCGGAGGCGACGGGCGGGAGTCGCGGAGCACACATGTCCCGATCCTGCCGCTCCGTGACCGGACGCATGAGGGGGCACGCTCACGGCGTGACAGCGCGGTGAGTGTGCCACTCACCGGTCACGGTCGCGGCAGGCCGAGGTCGGCGAGGATGCGTGCGGCGGCGTTGTGCCCCGCCGCGCCGATGACCGAGCCGGCGGGGTGGCAGCCGGCACTGCCCGCGTAGACGCCGTCGACGCCGGTGGCGTACGGCATCCGGTCGGCGAAGGCGACGGTGTTGTCGACGTGGAAGATGTGCCCGCCGGTGATGCCGAAGTGCGCCTCGATGCCGGGCGGCGGCAGGGCGAACACGTCGGCGACCAGGCTGCTGGTGTCGGGGGCGTACCGGTCGCACAGGGCGAGCAGCCGGTCGACGTAGCCGGGCAGCGCGTCGTCCCACGTCCTGCCGGCGAGCTCGTACGGCACCGACTGGACGAACAGGGCGCTGGAGTGGTGGCCGGCCTCGTCGCGCAGCGAACCGTCGACGGTGGTGTGCACGTACCACTCGATCGGCGGCTCGTCCGGCAGCCGCCCGGCGCGGACGTCGTCCCACATCGCGCGGAGCGCGGCCAGGGGCTGCCGCTCGGGGAGCAGGTGGACGGTGGCGCCGAACGGGCTGGGCGCGCCGTCGGGCAGGCAGCGCAGGTGCGGGAGGTCGCGCAGCGCGAGGTTCACCTTCAGCGTCGTGCCGGGCCGCCGGATGCGCTGGACCCGGTCGGTCAGCGCCGCGGGTGCGGCGTCGCCGAGCAGCGCGTGCAGCCGGAACGGGTCACAGCTGCCGAGGACGACGCGGGCGTCGACCTCGCCGCCGTCCGCGAGCGCGACGCCGGCCGCGCTGCCGCCGTCGACGCGGATCGCGTCCACCCTGCTGCCCGTGGTGATCGTCGCGCCGGCGGCCACCGCGGCCTCGGCCAGGGTCCTGGTGACCGTGCCCATGCCGCCGCGCACGATCATCCAGGTGCCGCCGGAGCCGGGGAGCCGGCACATGTTGTGGCACAGGAAGTTGTGGCCGGTGCCGGGGGAGTCGGGGCCGGCGTAGGCGCCGGTGAGGGCGTCGGTGACGACGTACATGGCCAGCAGCAGCTCGCTCGCGTACCCGAACCCGGCGAGGTAGTCGGTGACCGAACCGCGGCACAGCTCGACGAACGACTGCCGCAGCGGCCGCCGGATGTAGCGCTCCGCGGTGTCCTCGACGCTCATCGGTTCGGCGAGCCAGGCCGGCGCCAGGTCGTCGCGGATCGCGGCCAGCTCCGCCTGCAGGGCGAGGTCTGCGCGCAGGTCGGCGGGGGAGAAGAACCGCTCGAGCTGCCGGTGCGCGGCGTGGGCGTCGGCGCCGATGGACAGGTAGCGGTCGCCCGTCGTCGCGACGAAGTAGTGCGGGTCGCGGCGCAGCACGGGGATGTCGACGCCGAGCAGCGAGATCAGCTCCGGCGGCATCAGCCCGAGCAGGTACGCCCCGGTCGACTGCCGCAGGCCCGGCACCTTCGGGAACGGCGTCTCGGTGCGCGCCGCGCCGCCGACCACGTCGCGCTCCTCGACCACCCGCACGTCGAGCCCGGCCCGAGCGAGCAGCGTCGCCGCGACCAGCCCGTTGTGCCCCGCTCCGACGACGACCACGTCCGCCCGGTCCGCATGTCCCATGCGCGCTCTCATTCCCATGACCATGAAGGATTGTCCGTCCTAGGGCGCGTGTGAACCTTCATGATCATGGACCGGCGTAGCGGCCGGGAGTGGTGCCGAGGTAGCGGCGGAAGGTCCTGGTCAGGTGCGGCTGGTCGTAGAAGCCGGCCGCCAGGGCGACGTCGGCGACCGGTTCGCCGGACAGCAGCAGGCGCCGCGCGAGGTCGACGCGGCGGGCGGTGAGGTACCGGTGCGGCGGCAGGCCGAACCTGGCGGTGAACGCGCGGACCAGGTGCGTCGGGTGGGCGTCGAGGAGCGTGGCCGCCTCGCGCAGCGTGAGGCCGTCGGACACGCGGGCGTCGAGCAGCTCGCGCATCCGGTCCGCGAGGCTCGGCGGCCGCCGCGTGTGTTCCGGGACGCCGGTGAAGTGCTCGCGCAGCCGCGCGCCGATCAGCGCGAGCCGGCTCTCCGCCTCGAGTTCGTCGCCCGGCAGGGCGAGCGACCGGTGCAGCTGGTCGATCCGCCGGCGGAGCAGCGGGTCCGGCAGGATCGGGTGGTCGACGGCGGCGCCGACGAGCCGTTCGCCGAGCACGGCCGGCTCGAGGTAGACGACCCGCTTCCGGAAGCCGTGCTCGTTCGCCCGCCGCCCGTCGTGGGGGACGTGCGGCGGCAGCACCGTGACGGACGGCCGGGTGACGCCGTGGTGACGCAGGTCGAGGTCGAACTGGATCGACCCGTCGTCGACGATCAGCAGCGTCCACGCGTCGTGCGTGTGCAACGGGTACCTGTGGTCGACGAAGTGCGCGTGAAAGACCTCGGTGACGCCCGGCACGGCGGGCCGCCACGCCCGGACGAGCTCATCCGCGCCCATGCCAATAACGTACAAGACATGCGGCACCCGCAGCCGTGATCGTGGAGCCATGGGACAACCCGCACGCTTCGCCACCAAGATCGCCGTGCTCCTGCGGGACGACCTGCAGAGCTGGCAACGGCTCAACGTCACCGCGTTCCTCGTCAGCGGCATCGCCGGCACCATGCCGGAGCTGATCGGCGAGCCGTACGAGGACGCGGACGGCACCGCGTACCTGCCGATGTTCCGGCAACCGGTGCTCGTGTTCGCCGGCGACCGCGACGTCCTCACGAACGCGCACCGCCGCGCGCTCGACCGTGGCCTGTGCATCTCGGTGTTCACCGACGACCTGTTCCGCACCGGCAACGACGACGACAACCGTGCCGCCGTCCGCGCCGTGCCGCGGGAGAAGCTCGACCTCGTCGGCCTCGCCGTGCACGGCCCGAAGAACGCCGTCGACAAGATCGTCAAGGGCGCCGCCCTGCACCGCTGACGCCGGATCAGCCGATCGGGCCCAGGTGCGAGAGCAGTAGCCACAGGGCGACGTACCCGAGGACGGCGAGCCCGAGGCAGGCGGAGCAGACGACGCCGAGGACCGTGAGGACGACGTTCGCCGTCGAGCGGGGCGGGTTGGACATCTGGCTACCCTTTCAACTCCATGACGAGACGACGGTCGCGAGACCGAGACCGAACCCGGCGCCGAGGCCGAGCAGGTAAGGCGTGTAGAAGCGGCGGAGCCTGCGGCCGAGCCGGGCGAGGCCGCTGACCGCGAGGCCCACGACGACGATCCGCCCATCGCGCGTCGCCAGCGACCAGGCGGCGAACGCGAGCGGGTCGACGTGCGCCCGCCCGGCGGCGATCGCGTACACCTTGTACGGCGTCCCGCTGAGCGGTTGGTGCCGCATCGCGGCAGCGCCCTCCGCGGCGACCTGCCGGGTCGCGGCGGCGTGCATCGCAGGCGTCGTGAACGGCTCGGGCGGCCTCATGCCGGCGGCGCCGAGCTGCCAGCAGAGCAGGCCGCCGGCGATGGACGCGACGGCGGCGGCCAGGGTGAGGCGGACCCCGCGGCGCGGGGCGGCCGCGACGAGTGCGGCCAGCAGCAGCTCCGGGAGCAGCGGCCACGAGATCGCCTCGGCCACCGCCCAGGCGACGACGAGGGCGAGGCCCCCGCGTGATGTGGCGACGAGCGCGACCCGGCGGCGCAGTGTGGAGTCCGGCCGCCGCGGCCGCTCCGCCAGCGTCGACTCGATCGCCGTACGGGCGGCGTCGAGGGAGTCGACGGGGGTGCCGATCCGGACGCTGACGGGGCCGCGCCGGAACGCCCCGTGCACCGGGAGCATCCGGCGTGTGCCGACGACGGTGACAGGGACGATCGGTACGCCGGCTGCGCGGGCCAGCCGGCCGGCGCCGGAGTGGAACCTGCCGAGCGCGCCGTCGCGCGTCCTGGTGCCTTCGGGGAAGACCACGACGGCATCCCCGGCACGCAGCCGGCCACCCGCCACGATGAGTTGGCCGTATCCGCCCCCGTCGCGAGCGACGCCGAACGCGCCGACGACCCAGCGGGCGAACCGGGATCGCGTCCTCGAGGTGAACCAGTAGTCGGCGGCCGCCGCCACCCGTGGCCGGCGGCGCGTGGGGAGCGCGGCGAGCAGCGCCGGGGCGTCCGCGTGCGAGGAGTGGTTCGCGACGAGCACGCATCCGCCTGGCGGCAGCGACCCGTCGACGGCCAGGCCGCCGGTGAGCGTGAACACGAGGCGCCAGCACAGCTTGCGCACCACGGCGCCGAGCGTCGTCCTCACGACAGCATCAGCGCGATCGCGAGTACGGCGAGCAGCGAGTCGACCCGGTCGAGCAGGCCGCCGAACCCGGGTAGCCAGGATCCGGCGTCCTTGACGGCGGCGGTCCGCTTGACCATCGACTCGACGAGGTCACCGAGCGGTGCGCCGACCACGACGGCGACCGCGAGAGGCCAGCTGAGATGGCCGAGCGCCGCGAGCGTGGCGAGGCCGCCCACGGCCGACCCCACGACGCCGCCCCACGTCTTCGCAGGGGACAGGCGCGACAGCCCGGGGCCGCGGAGCAGCCGGCCGCCGCACCACGCGGCGACGTCGGCCACGCCGACCGCCACGGCGAGCGGGACGGCAGCCGGGCCGAGCAGCACGAGCCCGGCGAACGGTGCGAGCCAGAGCAGGCCGAACAGCACGGCACCGGCGCGCCGCCCACCGCCCCTGGCGTCCTGGGCGAGAAGGGCAGGCAGGGCGGCGACGAGTACGGCGCCGACGGCGAGCCGGCCGGGCATTCCCGGCGCGAACAGGGCGACCAGCGGTACCGCAGTGGCACCGGCGACCAGCACGAGCCGGTCGGGGGACGGGAGCCGGACAAGCCGCCCGTACTCCAGCGCGCACACCGCGGCGCACCCGGCGCCGAGCAGGGCACCGCCGGTCGTGCCGAGCGCCGACGCCACCACCAGGACCGCGGCGATCGCCGCGGTCCTGGTGAGCCAGCGGCGACGCAGCTCCGCGTGCCTCGACGCGAACGCCCCGATCCCACCGGCGCCGAGCAGCCCGGCCATCCAGTACACGAGGACGACGTTCATCGGTCCGCTTCCTTCGCGATGCGGAGCAGCCGGAGGCCGGCGGTGAGTGCCGAGCCGAAGGCCAGGACACTCAGCACGATCCAGGCGGCTCCGGAGCCCACGCCGACGGCGAGTACGGCGAGCGCGCACCGTTCGGTCTTCCCGACCGGGCCGCCCTGGATGCGCCGCACCCCCGCGGCGGCGCCGGCCAGGGCTACCCAGGACGGCAGCGTCGACGCGAACGCAGCCGCCACGACCAGCTCGGGGGAGACGTGGAACGCGAACGCGCCGATGACGAGCAGGTCCGCGACCCGGTCGGCCACCTCGTTGAGCACCGCACCGGCCACCGTGGTGCGGCCCGCCTCCCGCGCGATGCCGCCGTCGAGGTTCGCGCAGCCGAGCCGGCCCGCGAGGAGCGCGGTGACCGCGAGCGCGGCGAAGGCGTTCTGCGGCGCGAGGGCGATCACGGCGGCGGCGGCGAGCGCGAAGCCGATGCCCGCGACGCTGACCACGGCCGGGCTCACCCCGCGCGCGACGAGCCGGGCGCGGACGCCCGCGAGCCGTCGCGCGTACCACGGCTTGAGTGCGTAGAGACCGAGTGCCATGCCGACGACGATCGCCCAGAGCGGCACATGCGCGCGTCCGCCGGAGTACTCGACTCGCCTGAGTACTCGTACTCACCGAGTCGGGCCGCGCACACGGGCCACGTAGGTACCTTGTGGCCCTCATGGGGGCAGTAACGCCACCACCACGGTGTGGGACGGCGCCGGGTCAGGTGTCGAGGCCCCGTTCGATGGCGTACCTCGTGAGCTCCACCTTGTTGTGCAGCTGGAGCTTGCGCAGCGTGCTCTGCACGTGGTTCTGCACGGTGCGATGCGACAGCACGAGCTGGTCGGCGATCTGCCGGTACGAGCGCCCCTTGGCAACCAGGCGCAGCACCTCGAGCTCCCTTGGTGTCAGCCGAGGCACGCCGTCGCCGTCGGAGGCGGGTGCGGCGGCCAGCCGCCGGAACTCACCGAGCACGAGCCCGGCCAGCCCCGGCGTGAACACGGTGCCGCCGGACGCGACGCTGCGGATCGCGTCGAGCAGCTCCTGCCTCGACGCCGACTTCACCAGGTAACCGGTCGCGCCGGCCTTCACCGCCTCGAGCACGTCGGCCTGTTCACCGCTGGCCGAGAGAACGAGCACGCGCGCATCCGGCAGCTGCTGGAGCAGCCGCCTGGCGACCTCGACGCCGTTGAGCGTGGGCAGCTGAAGGTCGACGACCGCGACGTGCGGGCGTGCGGCCGGCGCGATGCGCAACGCCTGCTCGCCGTCGCCGGCGACCGCGACGACCTCCAGGCCCGCGTCCTCGACGTCTCTCGCCACGGCGTCACGCCAGATCGGGTGGTCGTCCACGATCATGACCCTGGTCATGCATCCGCCTCCGCCGATCGAGGGTTCGATACCGACGGTGCGCTGGATCGGCGGACGCACGACAAGCAGTGCCTACGATTCCCTCGCTGACGCTCGGTCATGCGTCCGCCTCCGCCGCTCGCCTCGCGGTCACTCGGGAAGCGTACGCGGCACCCGCAGCTCCCACTCGGTGCCGCCGTCGTCGGTGCGGAGCGTCGCTGTTCCGCCCAGCGCCCTGACCCGCCCCTCGATCGACGCGCGGATGCCGAGCCGGCCCTGCGCCGCGGCCTCGCTGAGCCGCCCCTCGGCGATGCCGGGCCCGTCGTCGCGGACGCTGACGACCACCGCGTCCGGCTCGTCCTCGACGAGCACGTACGCGGGTGCGCCCCGAGCATGTCGGGCGGCGTTCGCGAGCGCCTCGCGCACCGCCGCCAGCAGGTCGTCCGCGGCCGCGACGGGCAGCCGGACCTGCTGCGCCGGCGCGGCGACGGACACCGCCGGGCCGGCGAGCGCCCGCACGAGCGGGACGACGTCACGCTCGCCGGCGGCGTCCGGGTCGCGGCCTGCCGACCCGCTGATCAGGCCGCGGAGCGCCTCCTCCTGCGTGCCGGCGAGCGACGCGAGTTCCACCGCGTCGCCACCGATCTCGCCGCCACGGCGGCGGACGTACGCCAGCACCTGGAGCACACCGTCGTGCACCGCCCCCGCGAGCCGCTCCCGCTCCGCGGTGGCGGCCGCCAGTGCCGAGGCCTCGGCCCGTTCGCTCGCCGCAGTCCGCACCAGCGAGGCGGCGTACCCCACGACCGCCGCGGACAGACAGAGCAGGAACACGTTGCCGACGGTCGTGCCGATGACCTCGGCGCGGACCGAGACGTCGACGACACCCTCGACCAGCGCGGCGACCAGGCCACCTCGCCAGCCCCATGCGATCGCACACGCGAGCACGGGCGCGGCGACCCAGTACGTCGGGACGGTCGGCGCGTGTGCCGCGAGCGCGGCCGGGCCCTCCGCGGCCGGCGTGGCGAGCAACGCCGCCACCGCGACCGCCATGTCCACGCAGAACACCCAGGTACGCCGCCGCTGAGGCGCGGCGTACAGCCAGGTCGCCGCGCCGGACCACACGGCGATGACGACGAGCGCCGAGACGGTCAGCCAGGGACGGGCGTGGCGGTGCCACTCGACCGCGTTGCTGACGACGGCGAACACGACGAGCAGTGCGCGCACGACGGCCAGGGCACGCCACAGCGACCCGGCGACGTCACGGGCGTCCGGCGGTGGCGTGCGGGTACCGGACGTCATGTGCGCTCGAGCGACAGTTCCCGCTGCCAGACGTGGTCCAGGGCGGTGTGGAACGCGCCGGTCAGCGTCGCGTTCTCGGCCAGGGTGGACAGCTCGACGCGCGGCGGGATCAGCGTCAGCTCGGTGAGGTGCCGGCGCAGTGCGTCGAGCAGGACGTCGCCGGCGCGGGCGACGCCGCCGCTGACGATGACGGCGTCGGGGCACAGCGTCAGCAGGGCGGGAGCGAGCGCCTCGGCGAAGGTGGAGGCGACCCGTTCCACCACCGCCGTCGCCACGGCGTCGCCCGCGGCCGCCGCCGCGAACACCGCCGCGGCGTCCGCCTTCCCGGTCGCGAGCGGAGACTCCGGGTGCCCGTCGGCCTCGCGCCGGGCGAGCTCGACGATCGCCTCCGCGCCGACCGTGCGCTCGAGCGGGCCGCGGCCGCCGCGGGCGGGCGGTTCGGCGCCGGGCAGCCGGATGAAGCCGATCTCACCCGCCGCACCCGCGCCGCGGTGCAGCCGCCCGTCGATGATCACGCCGGCGCCGAGCCGTTCGCCCCAGCGCACCGCGAGCACCGTGCCGTCGTGGGCGTGCGCCTGCGCGACGGCCAGCGCGGCGAGGTCCGCGTCGTTCTCGATCAGGATCGGGCAGTCGAACGTGGGCGTCAGGTGCTGGACGAGGTCGATCGCCGTCCAGCCGGGCAGGCTGGGGGCGTACACGACCCGCCCGGTGGCGGCGTCCACGATGCCGGGCGTCCCGACGACCACCATGGCGATGTCGGCCGTGGTGAGACCCGCGCTCGCCAGCGCCTCCCTGTGCGCGTCCTGCACAAGTTGCAGGACGTGCTTCGCGCCGCGCCTGCGGACCCGCCGGTGCGCGACCGACAGGGCCACGCCGGTGGCGTCGGCGACGCCCGCGGTCACCGTGTGCGGGCCGACGTCGAGGCCGAGCACGGGAGCGGCGCGGCCGTTCAGGCTGACCCGTACGGCGGGGCGCCCGCCGCTGCGGCCCCCGGTCGACGGAGCGTGTTCGAGGAGCCAGCCCGCCACCACCAGCTCGTCGACCGCGTGCGCCACCGTCGGCCTGGTGAGGCCGGTGGCCTCGGCGAGCTCGGCGATGCGCCGCGGTTCGGGCGCCGACCTGCGCACCGCGTCCAGCACCGCGATGGTGTTCATCCGGCGCAGAACGGGCGTCCCCGTGGCCCGTCCGATGGTCATCGGTGCCTCCCCGGCGGCGTTGCGTCGTCGCGCGAAGCGTAGAGGTTGACGCGCGTCGTGTGTGCTGTCACCATCTTGCCAGTTTCGAAAGGTCACTTCTTAATCAGGGAGACCCGATGCGCGCGACGGACGGTGAGCACGTGGGTCGGCGGGGGCGACGGCGGGCTCGGGAACGGCTGGTTCTCGTGGCGGCGGCGCTGTTCGCGCTTCTCGTCGGCACGTTGCCGGCCGGCGCCGTGCGCGCGTCGGCGGCGCCGGCGGGCGGCTTCGACAGCGGGCCCGCCATGGCGGCGCTCGTCCGCATCGTGGGCGCCGACCGGGCGGCACAGGTGACGCTGCGTGCCCTGGAACGCGGCGACGGGCCGGACCGGTTCCAGGTCCTCGCCGAGGACGGCCACCTC
>DASUWX010000061.1:0-4607 GCA_036378185.1 Streptosporangiales bacterium
AGCTGCCCGTACAGTCCGAGCGCGGCCGTCGCGGCGTCGCGGTGGCGCGCCGAGCCGGTGAGCGCGGCGTAGCCGAGCAGGGCGCCGGCTGCCGCCGAGGTGCCGGACGGTGTGGCGCCGTCGGTGGGGTCACGCGGGCGCACGACCAGCGCCTCGCCGTCCGCGGCCGTGTCGTAGAACCCGCCGCTCTCCTTGGCGAACCGGTCGAGGACCGCGTCCAGCAGCTCGCCGGCGAAGCCCAGGTAGGAGGCGTCGCCGGTGACGGCGTAGAGCGCGAGCAGGCCCTCGGCCAGGTTGCCGTGGTCGTCGAGCACCGCGGCGTTCGCGCCGGCCACGCCGTCGCGGGAGGTGCGCAGCAGCCGGCCGTCCCGCACGTGCACGCGGTGCAGCAGGTCGACGGCGTCCCGCGCGGCGGCCACGTACGCCGGCTCGCCGAGCAGCGCGCCCGCCTCGGCCAGCGCGGCCACGGCGAGCCCGTTCCAGGACGCCACCACCTTGTCGTCGCGGCCCGGCTGCGGGCGTCCGGTGCGGGCGGCCAGCAGGCGGGCGCGCACGTGGCGCCAGCGCTCCGCGTCGTCCGGGTCGGCGCGCAACTGCAGCGTCGAGGCGCCGTGCTCGAACGTCCCGGTCTCGGTGACCCCGAGCAGCTCGGCCGCCCACTCGCCGTCCGCGGCCCCGAGCACCTCGCGGAGCTGCGGGGGCGTCCAGACGTAGGTCGCGCCCTCGACGCCGCCGGTGTCGGCGTCGAGCGCGGCCGCGAACCCGCCCTCGGCGGTGCGCAGGTCGCGCAGCAGGAACTCGGCGGTCTCGACGGCGACGCGCCGGGCGAGCGGCTCACCGGTCGCCCGCCACCAGTGCGCGTAGACGCGCAGCAGCAGGGCGTTGTCGTAGAGCATCTTCTCGAAGTGCGGCACGACCCAGTCGGCGTCGACGCTGTAGCGGGCGAACCCGCCGCCGAGCTGGTCGTACATCCCGCCCCTGGCCATCGCCTCGCAGGTGCCCTCGACCATCGCGAGGGCCGCGTCGGATCCGGCACGCGCGTGGGCGCGGAGCAGGAACTCCAGCGTCATGGACGGCGGGAACTTGGGCGCGCCGCCGAACCCGCCGCGGGCGGCGTCGTACTCGCGGCCGAGCACGTCCACGGCGGCGTCGAGCTGGTCGGCGGTGACGGGCAGGTCGGGCAGGTCGATCTGGCGGCCGGCGATCGCCCGCACCACCTCTGCGCCCTGTCGCAGCACCTCGGTCCTGCGCTCGCGCCAGGCGCGGGTGACGCCGTCGAGCAGGGCGTGGAACTGCGCGCGGGGGAAGTACGTGCCGCAGTAGAACGGCTCGCCCGCGGGCGTCAGGAAGCAGGTCATCGGCCAGCCGCCCTGCCCCGTCATGGCCTGGGTGGCGTCCATGTAGACGGCGTCGACGTCCGGCCGCTCCTCGCGGTCGACCTTGACGCAGACGAACCCGGCGTTCATCCGCTCGGCCGTCGCCTCGTCCTCGAACGACTCGTGCGCCATCACGTGGCACCAGTGGCAGGCGGAGTAGCCGACGGAGAGCAGCACGGGCACGTCGCGTTCGCGCGCCTGCGCGAACGCCTCGTCGCACCACGGCCACCAGTCGACGGGGTTGTCCTTGTGCTGCAGCAGGTAGGGCGAGGTCGCGTCCGCGAGCCGGTTCATCACCCCATGCTCACACGCGCTGCCGCCGCCCGGACACCGCGTCCGCCGTCGCCGCCGGCACCACCGGCGGATTCAACCGCGCGAAGCCTTCCTGACGCTCATAGGGGAAGTGCGGATACGGCGCCTCGACCGCGCTCGCGGCGTCCAGGAGCGCCACGTGGCCGGCCGACAACCGCCAGCCCGCGGCGCCGAGGTTCTCGCGCAGCTGCTCCTCGTTGCGCGCCCCGACGATCACCGAGGAGACCGTGGGGCGCCCGAGCAGCCAGTTGATCGCCACCTGCGGCACCGACCTGCCCGTCTCGGCGGCCACCACGTCCAGCGCGTCCACGACGTCGTAGAGCCGGTCCTCCGGCACCGGCGGCCCGAACGCCGCCGTCGCGTGCAGCCGGCTGCCCTCCGGCAGCGGCTGTCCTCGCCGCACCCTGCCCGTGAGCCGCCCCCAGCCGAGCGGGCTCCACACGAGCGCACCGACGCCCTGGTCGAGGCCGAGCGGCATCAGGTCCCATTCGTAGTCGCGGCCGACGAGCGAGTAGTACACCTGGTGGGCGACGTACCGGGCCGAGCCGTGCCGGTCCGCGACCGCGAGCGACTTCATCAGCTGCCAGCCCGAGAAGTTCGAGACGCCGACGTAACGCACCTTGCCTGCCCGCACCAGGTCGTCGAGGGCGGCGACCACCTCGGGGACCGGCGTGCACGCGTCGAACGCGTGCAGCTGGAACAGGTCGATGTGGTCGGTGCGCAGCCGGCGCAGCGCGGCCTCGCAGGCCCGGATCAGCCGGGCGCGCGACGTGCCCGCGTCGCGATGACCCTCGCCCGTGGGCAGACCGGTCTTGGTCGAGATCAGGGCGCGGTCGCGGCGTCCGCGCAGGGCGGCCCCGAGGACCTCCTCCGAGGCGCCGTCGGAGTAGACGTCCGCCGTGTCGAACATCGTGACGCCGGCGTCCAGGCAGATGCCGACGAGACGGGTGGCCTCGGAGACGTCGGTCCTGCCCCAGTTGCCGAAGAGCGGCCCGCGGCCACCGAACGTACCGGCCCCGAACGACAGTTCGGGCACGACCAGCCCGGACGCGCCGACCCTGCGGTATTCCATGGAGGTACTCCTAACGGGATTGTTGTTCCGTTAGGAGCGTAGCACTTGCCGGCCGCAAACGGTACTCTGCTCCCGTTATGACCGATGGCGTGATGATCCGGCCCGGTGGCAGGTCGGCCCGCGTCCGGGACGCGGTGCTCTGCACGACCGGCGACCTGCTGGCGGAGCGCGGTTTCGACGCGCTCGACCTCGCCGAGGTGGCGCGCCGCGCCGGGGTCGGCCGCACGACGGTCTACCGCCGCTGGGGCACGGCGACCCGCCTCGTCGGCGACCTGCTGGTGACCATGGCCGAGGAGTCGCTGCCACGCGCCGACCACGGTTCGATCACCGAGGACCTCCGGGCGAACGCGCACCTGGTCCGCTCCACGCTCGCCGATCCCCGCCAGGGCCGGCTGTTCCGCGCACTGATCGCCGCCGCCTCGTGCGATCAGGACACCGCCGACGCCCTGCACCGCTTCTACGCGACCAGGGTCGAGGAGTGGATGCCCTGCGTCACGGACGCGGTCGGCCGCGGCGAGCTACCCGAGGGGACCGACGCCCGGCAGGTGGTGCAGGCGGTGTCCGCGCCGCTGTACTACGCCTTCCTGGTCAGCGGGGACCCGCTGACCGTCGAACTCGCGGACCGGGCCGCCGACGCGGCGATCTCCGCCGCGCGCGCCGGGGTGTATCCAGGGCCCCGGCCCTTGCGATCGTCCGTTCTCTGACTAGAGTCAGAGAATGGACGTCGCGACGGTCGCGCAGGTGCGCCGCTTCAATCGCACCGTCACCCGGCGGGTGGGGGCGCTGCAGGACCACTTCCTCGGCCGCGACCGGCCGCTCGGTGCGGCGCGGCTGCTCTGGGAGATCGGCGCCGACGCCGTCGACGTGCGTACGCTGCGCGCCCGGCTCGGGCTCGACTCCGGCTACGTGAGCCGGCTGCTGCGCTCGCTCGAGGCGGACGGGCTGGTCACCGTCACGCCGGACGAGTCCGACCGCAGGGTGCGCATCGTCCGGGCGACCGACGCCGGCGTGGCCGAGCGGCGCGCGCTCGACGAGCAGAGCGACAGCGCGGCCACGGCGCTGCTCGACCCGCTGACGCCGCGGCAGCGCGAGCGGCTGGTCGCCGCGATGGCCGACGTGGAGCGACTGTTGCGGCTCGGCATGGTCGAGATCGCCGAGGCCGACCCCCGTGAACCGGATGCCCGGCACTGCCTGCTCGCCTACTTCGCCGAGCTGGACGAGCGGTTCGACGGCGGCTTCGACGCAGCGGCGGCGGCGGCCGCGGCGGACACCCAGTTCCGCCGTCCCGCAGGCATGCTGCTCGTGGCACGGCTGGACGGCGAGCCCGTCGGTTGCGCGGGCATGCTCTACCTCGAGGACGGCAGCTGCTACGTCAAGCGGATGTGGGTCGCCCCGCAGGCTCGCGGGATCGGCCTGGCCCGCAGGTTCCTCGCCGAGCTCGAGGCGCACGCCGCCGCCCGGGGTGCCGGGACCGTCCGGCTCGAGACGCATCGGGCCCTCACCGAGGCGATCCGGCTCTACCGCGGCGCCGGCTACGTCGAGGTGCCCCCGTTCAACCACGAGCCCTACGCCCATCACTGGTTCGAGAAGCGGATCGAGCCCGTGCACGCAGAGTGACGGTCCGGCTCGGGGTCGTCGCCGGGCAACCTGCCGTCGATCATGGTTCGTCAACGAAACGGCCGGATCGCCGGGCTGGCGGGCCGGGCGCCGGCGGGCGCGCCGTACCATTCGGCTTGCACCTCCCGCCCCATCGAGCACTGTAGGGACACGTACATGGCAGACGGTGGCAGCCGTGCCCCGACTCCCCCCGCCGACCATTCCTCCGCCACACCCGGAACCCCCGCCGG
>DASUWX010000062.1:0-35451 GCA_036378185.1 Streptosporangiales bacterium
AGCCGGTCGGAGGTATCGCGGTGATCCTGGTGGCCGGTGCACCGGCAACGTGGGCCGCGAACTCGTCCGGATACTCGCCGCCGACGGCGAGCGTGTATTGGCACTGACCCGCGACCCCGTGACGGCGGCCGTACCGAGCGGCGCCACGGCAGTGGGTGGCGATCTCAACGACCCGGGCAGCCTCACCGATGCGCTGGCCGGCGTGCGGGCGATGTTCCTGCTGTCCGGGTACAGGGACCTGCCGATTCTCCTGGAAAGGGCTGGGCGGCTCGGCGTCGAGCGGGTCGTCCTGCTGTCGGGCAGCGCGGCAACGGCCCGTGACACCGACAACGCGGTCTCGGGCTACATGCTCGCCAGCGAGTCCGCTGTGCGCGGCTGTGGGTTGGCCTGGACCATCCTGCGTCCGGTCAGTTTCATGTCCAACACCCTGCAGTGGGCCCGTCAGATGCGGGTGGGCGACACGGTCCGGGTACCTTTCGCCGCCGTACCGGCGGCGGTCATCGACCCCTTCGACATCGCCGCCGTGGCCGGCATCGCGCTCCGGTCCGGCGCGCACGATGCGCGGGCCTACACCCTGACCGGTCCGGAAGCGCTGTCACCCGCCGACCGGCTACGACAGCTCAGCGCGGTCCTCGGCCGCCGGCTACGTCTGGTCGAGCAGTCCAACGAGCAGGCCCGGGCTGAGATGGCCGCTACCACTCCGGCCGATTACGTTCACGCATTCTTCCGCTTCTACGCCGAAGGGATGCTCGACGAGGCAACACCGCAGCCGACCGTCGCCGAGATCACCGGTCGCCCGCCGCGCACCTTCCGGGAATGGGCGCAGGCGCACCGGGCCGCATTCGCCTACTAGGCGCAGACCAACCAAGGGAGCACATCATGAAGATTGCCGTTGCCGGCGCGACGGGAAGGCTCGGACACCACGTCGTGGCCGTGCTCGAGGAGCGCGGCCACGCGGTCGTGCCGATGGCACGCGCGACCGGCGTGGACGTCATCACCGGAGCCGGTCTCGAAGATGCGTTGACCGGGGTCGAGCTGGTCGTCGACGCGGCCACCGGCCCTTCTCCGGAAAGGCAAGCCGCGACTGACTTCTTCATTACCGCCGCACGCAACATGCAGGAGACGGGCGTGCGAACCGGTGTCCAGCGAGCCATCGTCGTGTCGATCATCGGCGCCGGCAAGTTCACCGGCGGATATGGCGTGGCCAAGATCGCGCAGGAGGACGCGTGGCAATCCGGCCCGATCCCCGTGCGCATCGTGCGCCCCGCCCAGTTCCACGAGTTCGTCGCCCAACTGCTCGCCTGGGGCACCCATGACGACGTCGGCACCGTCCCGGTCATGCGGACCCAGATCGTCGCGGCGCGGGCAGTGGCCGAGGTGATCGTCGATGTGGCAGAAGCGTCCTGGACCGGCACCGCCGAACCGATCGAGGTCGCCGGGCCTCGCGAGGAAGACATGGTGGCGCTCGCCAGCATGCTCGCCGCTCGTCGCGGCACTCCGACGACGGTCGAGGGCGCGGCGGATCCAGCCGACCACGACGCCGTGATGCAGGCGACCGGCGGCCTGCTGCCGGGACCGACGGCCCGCTTGGTCGGGCCGACGTTCCAGGAATGGCTCGACCGGGAGTAGCGCGGCGGAAACGTCGACGCCGCAGGCAATGAAGGCACCCCGCTCGAGGAGGTCACATCTCGCCCATGGGTCGGTACTCAGCTGCAGAGCCGGCACGGCTCTACCAGGCCGACCGGCTGTGTGAGGCGTGCCGAGCACGCCTCACACAGCGACGCCGGCAGCTATCGTCATCAGCGCGTGCGAGACGGCGCGACGGCTCGACCGGCGGCTGCGCCGCAAGAACGTTCCCGACTGGATGGTCTGCCTAGGCTGTGGTGTGGTGCGCAGCAATTGACGATGGTGGATCGGCAGCCCGCACCCGCCCTGTGAACGGCCTCATCGCCCGGCAGTCCGGGCTCGGGTTACAGGAACCACCGCCTCCTCCGCCGCCACCACCTGGTCGAGCTTGATCAACGCGGGTGTCGTCTGTCCCAAGCGATCTCCGTCCAGTGGGACACGCCTCTCGTGTAGAGATGTCCCACCCGTCCCACTGTCCCAGCACCCACGCTGACCTGCGAAATAGGTGGGACAGCTGTGGGACGGTCCCCTACTACGTGTCCCACCCCGGCCGCTGCAACATCCTGGGCGATGCCCCCGAATGTTGCAACCGTTGCCCATCCTCGGATCGGGCTGGGCTGACGCTGCCCTTGCGTCAGTTTCGCTGGCTGTGGACCAGGTGTGGACCATCGCGCCGACCTCACGAGGGCAACCTAGGTATCTGTGCAGGTCGGACTACAAGTCGGCGCACAATCCGGTTCGGCGTCCGAAGCCGTGTGTGCAGGTCCGAATCCTGCCGGGGGCGCCCACTACGCACCAGGCGGAATGCGGCGCCGACTCCGTAGACCTCATCGCGAACATCAACCGCCTCCATGGCCAGATCCCCCTCGGGCCCGACGACAAGGCGTTCGCGCTCTTGGTCGCACTGCTGATGCGGCTGACGGCGTTCGTGAATGGCCACCGCGAGCCGGCAACGTCGAACTCTGTGACACAGTTTGACCGCGCCGTCTATACAGCGACCGCGAGGACCAATCGCCTGCCGCACTCTCGATCTCCTTGAGCCGAGAGACTTCGCTATCGAGGGCCTGTGCCGCGGACTTCGCGGAGGACTTCCCCTTGCCGGTGTCGGGCGGTGAGGTCTGCTTGCAG
This sequence comes from Streptosporangiales bacterium, assembly GCA_036378185.1. Classification (GTDB taxonomy): domain Bacteria; phylum Actinomycetota; class Actinomycetes; order Streptosporangiales; family WHST01; genus WHST01. Next base: position 2,755 of record DASUWX010000062.1, read on the forward strand.
TTCTTGTAGGGCGACGGGACGTAGTCAGCGGATGGCTGTCACCGCGCCGAGTGCAGCGCCGGGAGGGCCTATGCGCTCCAGTGGGTCCGGCTGTAGGCCCGCCTCGCGCAGCTGGCCGAGCAACACGTCGACCGCGGGTAGTTCCATGCGGCCCTCCTGCGCCCGCAGTAGCAGGTCCAGGTGCCGGCTGAACAGCTGCGGCCCGGCCACGGTGGTGACGACCACGAGGGCGCCGCCGGGGGCGAGCAGGCGGGCGACCGCGCGCAGCAGCGCCACCCGTTCGTCGACCGGGAAGTAGTAGATGACATTTGCCAGCAGAGCCAGGTCGACGGGGTCGGTGAGGGCGCCGCGTCGCCCGGCGGCAAGTGCCGTCCAGATGTCGAGCGCCTCGACGCTCGCCCGGTCGGCCAGGCCCCGCTCGCTCAGGGTGCGCCGCGCCAGTGCAGCGGCGTCGGGGTCCACGTCCACGCCGACGCCGGTCGCCTCCGGAGCCGCCTCGAGCATCGCCGCCAGGTGCACCCCCGCGCCGCACCCGATGTCGAGCACCCGGCGCGGCCGACGCCTGGTGACCGTGCGGACGAGCAGGTTGCGGATCAGCGGGTCGATCGCCGCGGCGAGCCGGGCGATCAGCTCGCCGTTCTCCGCGGTGTCGCGCCGTCCCGGGCCACCACGCAGCAACGCCGGCAGGTCCCGGTACAGCTCGGTGTGGTAGCCGCCGAAGCCCTCGTACGACGCGCGCACCGGGTCGTCGCCGACGACCGCCTCCCCGAATCGGGTGAGCCGCCAGGATCCCTCTCCGGTGACCACCCCCGCGGCGGCGAGCACGCGGAGGTAGGCGGCCAGCAGGTCGCGGTCGACCGCACCCAGCCGCCCGGCCAGCTGCGCGATGCCGGCCGGGCCCTCGCCGAGCGCGTCGAGCAGGCCCAGGTCGAGCGCGGCGGCGATCAACTGCAGCCGGATCCCGGCCAGCCCGTCCCGCGCGGCGCGCAGCCGTGCGCGCAGGTTCCCGCTGCGCAGCACCTCGGCCAGGACTCTCGGGTCGGGCATCCTCGGCATCGGGCACCCCCGTTCGGGCCGTACCAAGCCCTTGGAGAGTAGCGCGCCGCCGAGCTGCGCAAGCGCACGTCCCGTGAGCGGCGCAGCCACCCCACGGGGGTCGATGCGAGACCGGACACGGGGTTGGCCGTAGCGTGCGACGGGTCGCTCGACGAGTTGATCGGAGAAACGTGATGACCGAGCCCGGTTCCGGCTCGCCGGCGGACGGGGCGTGGCCATTCCTGTTGACACGAGGTTGGAGTGTCGGCGAGAGGATGGTCCTGGCGCCGTCGTTCCTCCAGGGTCGCGAACACACGTTGAGGCGCGCCGCATCAGGCCCGGCGGATCGTCCCGGCCGCGAGGAGTCCGGCGAACTACAACACGGCGAGATCCGCGACGACGCTCGTGGCAGCTATCGGGTCGCCTTTCGCAGGATTGCTGCCGCCGTCGCATTCCCGGAAGTGCGCGAGGATCCCGCGTTGGCCGGGAAACCCAGACACCGGAGAGAACTCTACGACAGCCACGGACGGCAGATCGAGGTCGTCGAGGGCGTCGTGTTGACCGGTCGGGCGCAGCTTCCCCGGGACGCTCAGGTCGCTGCGTTCCAGGCCGCGCACGAGATGACCGCGAAGGCGTTCCGCGACTTCTACGTCGCCGACGATTCCCGCGCCACCACCGTGTACACCGGTCCCTTGGAAACCGGCCCGGTTCGACCGACGGTTCGCCCTCATGCGCCGAGGGCGACCGGGTCTCGGTCGCGGCCCACGAGAGTTCAGGAGCACGAGGAGCGGCGTCGTCCCGACCATGGCGGGCGCGAACCCAGATGAGCCTGGCCAGTGCTGTCGAAACGCGCCGTCGATCGAATGGGGCAGGATTGCAGGGTGCGAATCGGGATGCTCGGGCCGTTCGAGGTCCGGACCGCCGACGAAGCGGTGGTGGAGGTACCCGGTGCCCGGTTGCGTGCACTGCTGGCAGCACTCGCTCTCGAGCCCGGTCGGATCGTCTCCCGTGAGCGGCTGGTGGACTGGATCTGGGGGCAGGAGCCGCCCAGGGACCAGGTCAATGCCTTGCAGGCGCAGGCGTTGGTATCCCGCCTGCGCAGGGTGCTGCCGGACGATGTGATCGAGGCGGAGTCCGGCGGGTACCGGTTGGCGGTCGCCCGCGATGCCGTGGATGTGTCCCGCTTCGAGCACCTGGTCGGCCGGGCCCGGGCGGCCGAGCCGGCGGCGCGAGCGGATCTGCTGCGGTCCGCGCTGGACCTGTGGCGCGGGCCCGTCATCGCCGACATCGCGCTGCGGGGCAGCGAGGCCTTCGACGCGGCGGTCACCCGACTGGAGGAGCTCCCCTCGCCGTGCTCGCCGACCGGGTGGACGCCGACGTCCTCTTCCCGTAGGCCTTCCGCAGCCCGGAGACCGAAATCGCTGAACTGTTCATGGCGACCACGGTCGCCGGCCGCCCTGATACCGAGCCGTCGCCGTGCTGACACGGGCCGGGTGTCACGCCGTCAGCGCGGGGCCGGCTCCCCCGTACGGGGTCGAGACCCGGCCCGTCGGTGTCGTCGGGCGACGGGATCAGACGACGCGGTGCACCTTGTTCAGCACGTCGCACGTCGCAGGCAGGCGGCTGACGAGGTCGTCCACTATCTTCCTGACCGCCTGCTCCGCCGCGTCCTGGTCCACGGCGCCCATCACGTCCTTCACCCGTTCCGGCGACGCGGCGATCTCGTTGGCGGCATGCTTCGCGGAGTCCTTCACGGCCCTGGTCGCCTCGGCCGCCGCCCGCATCTTCACCGACCCCTTGTCGCCGAAGCCGATCTCCGTCGGCATCAGGTGGAAGAAGCCCGCGTAGACGAGTGGGATCCCGATGACGAAGATGGCCGCCAGACCGACTGAGTTCACGTCCCGGGCCTGCGCCATGCTCCAGACCGTCAGGCCGACACCGGCGGCGATGCCGACCACCCCGAGCCAGCCCAGGATCTTGTCGATCATGCCCCTGTCCCCTTCCCCACTCCCCGAGAACGGGCTGTCCGCTGGCTGTTTTGCGCGACCGGCGGCGGAGGCGAACGTCCGCAGTTGCGGGGCAGGGCAACTCCGATCCAGCCTGCGGCGGTCAGGAAGCGCTCTCCGCGGCACGCCTGCGGGCCCGGATGATGGCGGAGTGGACGCCGTCGGCCAGGCGGTGCGTGGTGGTGACGCACGGCTCTTCGAAGCCGGCGTCGACAAGCAGGTCGCGGTACTCGTCCGCGGTGAGTGTGCCGACCGGGCAGCCGACGGACCGTTCCGCGGCGGCGCGGGCGTCGGGGTCGAGCCCCGGTTCGGCGACGATGTCGGTGATCCCGAACCGTCCGCCGGGCCGGAGGACGCGGGCGGCCTCGCGGAGCGCGGTCGCCTTGTCGGTGGACAGGGTGAACACGCAGTTGGAGATGACGACGTCGACGCTGCCGTCGGACAGGGGTATGTCCTCGAGGTGCCCTCGGCGGAACTCCACGTTCTCGGCGCCCGCCTCGCGGGCGTGGCCGCGTGCGAGGTCGAGCATGTCGTCGCTGGCGTCGATGCCGTAGACGTAGCCGGTCGGCCCGACCCGGCGAGCGGAGAGCAGGACGTCCAGGCCGCCACCGGAACCGAGGTCGAGGACGATGTCGCCGGGACGCAGGTCGGCGACCGCGACCGGGTTGCCGCAGCCCATGCTGGCCCGGAGCGCGCTCTCGGGAACGTCCAGCCCGTCCCCGCCGGTGTACGCCGCCGCTCCACATCCCCTGCTCCGGGTCTCGTCCGGGGTGTCGGCGGGGCGGCCGCCGGCCGCGGCGACCCTGGCGAGCTCGGAGTAACGGGCGACGATGGCGGTACGGTCGGGAGCTGCGGTCATCGATGGTCTCCTTCGGCGGTGGTGGCCGGTTCCGGGGCGGGACGGCCCATGACGAGGTCGGCGGCGGTCGGGAAGCAGTCGACGCAGGCGTCGTTGATGCGGTAGTAGCGCGCGGTGCCGCGCCCGTCGACGAGCACGAACCGGACCGTCGCGAGCACCTTCAGGTGCGCCGACACCGTGGACTGACCGACGTCGACCGCGTCGACGATCTGCCCGACGTTCATCGGCCGGCCCGCACGAGCCAGCAGCGAGACGATCTGCACCCGGGTTGGGTCGGCGAGCGCCTTGAACCAGGACGCGTACTCGACTGCGGTCGCCCGCTCGAGCGGCGCGACGTTCCGCTTCTTCATCGTCAATCGACGATAGACGATGAAAGCTCCCGATGGAAGCGTCAGTCCCGGGCCGGCGCGAGTTCGGCCAGCAGACCCTGGACGAGGGCGGCGATCCGGTCGCGAACGGCCCGGACCGCCTCGAGCGGTTGACCGGCGGGGTCGGGGAGGTCCCAGTCGAGGTAGCGCTTGCCGGGATGCACGGGACAGGCGTCTCCGCACCCCATGGTGATGACGACGTCGGCCGCGTGCACCGCCTCGGCGGTCAACGGCTTGGGAAACTCCTTCGACAGGTCGAGGCCGATCTCGGCCATCGCCTCGACGACGGCTGGGTTGATCTCGTCGGCGGGCGCGGAGCCGGCGGACCGGACGCTGACCCGGCCGGCGGCGTGGTGATCGAGCAGCGCGGCGGCCATCTGAGAGCGGCCGGCGTTGTGGACGCAGACGAACAACACCTCGGTCATGCCGGGACCGGTGCCTCTGCACCGAGCAGGGTGGTGACCCGAGCCAGCGCGTCGGGGTTGACCCGGTAGTAGATCCAGGTGCCACGGCGCTCCGCGTCGATCACCCCGGACTCGCGGAGCACCTTGAGGTGGTGCGAGATCGTCGGTGCGGTCAGGTCGAACGCCCCCGTCAGTTCGCAGACGCACGCCTCGCCGCCGTCGTGACACGCGATGAGGGAGACCAGGCGCAGCCGCACCGGATCGGCCAGCGCCTTCAACAGCGGGGCGACCGAGGCCGCCTCGGCCTCCCCCAGCGGCTCGTGCACGAGCGGAGCGCAGCAGCCGTCGATCACCGCGACGGTCCTCTTGTTCGACATGCCTCTAATTTGACACGTGTCGATGCGACGTGCAAGCTGACTCACACCAACCATTTAGACAAACATCTAACCAGGAGGCCTCGACATGGCACGCGTACAACTGGCGCTCCGGGTCGCCGACCTGGAGTCCTCCATCACCTTCTACTCCACGCTGTTCGGCACCGAACCGGCGAAGCGCCGGCCCGGATACGCGAACTTCGCGATCGCGGAGCCGCCGCTGAAGCTCGTCCTCATCGAGGGCGGTGGAGGCGAGCCCACCGTGCTGGACCACCTCGGCGTCGAGGTCGGGTCGACCGACGAGGTGAACGCCGCCGCCGGCCGGTTCAGGGAGCACGGCCTGGCGGCGTTCGAGGAGAACGACACCAACTGTTGCTACGCGCTCCAGGACAAGGTCTGGGTCCACGGACCCGGGTCGGAGCCGTGGGAGGTCTACGTCGTCAAGGCGGACGCCGACCGGCTCGAGAGCGACCGCGACACGTCCACGGGTGCGGCCACGTGTTGCACCGACCGGGCGGCGGCTGCCGGGACGGGCGACGCCGCCGGCCCCGGGGCGGAGCAGCCGGCCGGCTGCTGCTGACGTCCGCCCGGCCGGTATGTCGGGGGTCGATCCGGACCGCACGGACGGACCCGGACGAGACGACGGATCGCAGGCGTCTCCGGACGAACCGGGACTGCACGGCCGGCGGCGAACCGGCCGGCGACCGCTCGGGGTGGACCGGCCGGTGCGGGCGGCGTAGCGTCGAGGGCGCGCGGGGTGCCCCCGCGCGGTGGCCGGCCCGGGTCCGGACCTTGCTCGACCCGCCACCTATCCCCAGGAGTGGGGCCGGAACCGGCTGGTCCTCGCAGGAAGCCGACCCGGTCCACTTGTCCTCCCCACGGTCCCACTCGCTGCGCACCTCGGGTTTGCGCGATCCGGTCGCGGCGCGGGCCGCGCGAGTCGGGCCGGGTCGGCCCTTACCCACGCCCATCGAGACGACAGCGGCGGCGTACGCCGACTTCGCGGCGCGGGAGGCGCGTGGCGTGTCCGCGACCTACGAGCGGCTGGCTCTGGCCGTGTCACGCGACGCCGAGCTGCTCGCGCTGCTGGAGACGCTGCCGCCGGCGAAGCGCCAGCCGAACCTGCTCTTCGGCGTCGTCCGGTTCCTCGGCGGACCGGTGGGCGATCCCGCGGCGTTCCGCCGGTACGCCGCCGCCCATTGGGACGCGGTCGCGGCCCAGCTGACCGCGAAGGCCACGCAGACGAACGAGGCCGGCCGGTGCGCACTGCTGCTGCCCGTGCCGCCGCGCTGCCGCAGCCGCTGGCCCTGCTCGAGGTGGGCGCGTCCGCCGGGTTGTGCCTGTACCCGGACCGTTACGCGTACCGGTACGACGGCGACGCCGTCGGCAGCGGGACGCCGCTGCTGGAGTGCAGCGCGCCGGGTGTGCGGTCGCCGGATCGCCTGCCCGAGGTCGTGTGGCGGGCCGGCCTCGACCTGAACCCGCTCGACGTCACGCGGCCCGCGGACCTCGCGTGGCTGGAGGCGCTGGTCTGGCCCGAGGACGCCCACCGCCTGGCCCGGCTGCGGGCGGCCGCCGCGGTCGCCGCGGCGGAGCCGCCGCTGCTCGTACGGGGCGACGCGGTGGACGACCTGTCGGCACTGGCCGCCCGGGCACCTGCCGGCGCGACCCTGGTCGTGTTCCACACGTCCGTCCTGTACCAGATGCCGGCACGCCGCCGGGAGGCGTTCGCCGCGACCGTGCCCGACCTGCCGGGAAACTGGCTCGCGTGCGAGGCGCCCGGCGTGCTCCCGTACACCACGCTGCCCGCACCGCCGGACGGCGCGCTGCACAACGTGCTCGCCCTCGACGGCGTGCCGCTCGCATGGACCCGGCCGCACGGCCAGGCGATGGCGTGGTTCGGCGCTCCTCCGGGCTCCTAGGACGCCCCGCCCGCGAGCCTCCGCGCGGCCGCGGCGATGCCCTCGGCGTCGATCCCCGCCTGGTGCAGCAGCTCCCCCGGCTTGCCGGAGCCCGGCATCTCCCGCACGGCGAGCTTGTGCACCGGCACCCGCTCGTCGGACTCGGCGAGCGCTTCGAGCACCGCGTCGCCCAGGCCGCCCTCCGGCCAGTGGTCCTCCACGGTCACGATGGCACCGCACTCGCGCGCCGCGGCACGTATCGCGTCGGCGTCGATGGGCTTGATCGAGTACGCGTCGACCACGCGCGCCTCGATGCCGTCCGCGGCGAGCGCGTCCGCCGCGGCGAGGGCCTGGTCGACGGTGACGCCGCACGCCACGATCGCCACCGCATCGCCGTCGCGTGCGAGGCGGGAGCCGCCGATCTCCACCCGCTCGTCGGGCGAGGTGCGCACGGTCGTCTTGCCGCGCAGCGTCCGCAGGAACGAGATGCCGGTGCGGTCGGCCATCGCGGCGACCAGCTGCGCCGTCTGGTTGGCGTCGGAGGGGTGCAGGACCGTCGACCCGTGCACGGCGCGGAACGCGGCGATGTCCTCGAGCGCCATCTGCGAGGGGCCGTCCTCGCCGATCGAGATGCCGGCGTGCGAGCCGGCGAGCCGGAGGTTCGCGCGCGAGACCGCTGCCATCCGGACGAAGTCGTAGGCACGGGAGAAGAACGCCGCGAACGACGAGGCGAACGGCACCCAGCCGCGCACCTGCATGCCGACGGCCGCCGCGACCATCTGCTGCTCCGCGATGAACATCTCGAAGTAGCGGTCCTCGTGCGCCTCGCGGAACATCTCCGAGTGCGTGGAGTTCGAGACCTCGCCGTCCATCGCGACGACGTCGCCGCGCATCGACCCGAGCGCCGCCAGGGCCGCGCCGTACGCCTCGCGGGTCGCGACCTGCTCACCCACCTCCCAGGACGGCAGCGAGCCGCCGGGGACGTCGAACACGTACGGCTTGCCGGGCTCGGGCGCCTGGAGCCGCACCTGGATGTCGCGCTCGCCGCCGAGCTCCTCGATGGCCTCCTCCGGGTCGTCGAGCGGCTTGCCGTGCTTGCCCGGCAGGTCCTCGACGGCCTTGACGCCCTTGCCCTTCTTGGTCTTCGCGATGATCACCGTCGGCCTGCCGGTCGTCGCCACGGCCTCGGCGTACGCCGCCTCGACGGCCTCGACGTCGTGCCCGTCGACCTCGATCGCGTGCCAGCCGAACGCCTCGGCCCTGGCCTGGTAGCGGTCCAGGTCCCAGCCGACCATCGTCTCGCGCGTCTGGCCGAGCCGGTTGACGTCGATGATCGCGGTCAGGTTGTCGAGCCCGTTGAACGCCGCGTGCTCGAACGCCTCCCAGATCGAGCCCTCGGCCATCTCCGAGTCGCCGCACAGGCACCACACCCGGTACGGCAACCGGTCGAGCTTGCGTCCGGCCAGCGCCACGCCCACCGCGATCGGCAGGCCCTGGCCCAGTGACCCGGTGGCGACGTCGGTCGGCGGGATCCGCGGCGTCGGGTGTCCTTCCAGCCGGCTGCCGAACTTACGGAACGTGAGCAGCTCCGCGTCGTCGACGATCCCGGCGGCCTTCAGCACCGAGTAGTAGAGCGGGGACGCGTGCCCCTTGGAGAAGATCAGGTGGTCGTTCGCCGGGTTCGCCAGGTCGTCGACGTCCCAGCGCAGGTAGCCGCCCTCGAGCAGCACGGCCATCAGATCGGCGGCGGACATCGACGACGTGGGATGACCGGACCCGGCAGCGCTCGACGAGCGGACGGAGTCGACGCGGAGCTGCTGTCCGAGCTCCCGGTAACGGTCGGCCTGAGTCATGCGGGCACCTCCAGGACCTCGCGGTTGATCTGCTCTCGTGAGGTGCCGGTACCCAGCCTGCCGACCCTCCACGCATCTGCGTACGAGGATGTCATGCCCGCGACCGGCCGTGCACTCGCGTCGCGGCGACGCCGTACGTCGCCGGGGTGGGCGACGTACGGCCGGCCCCGATTCGACCTCGACGTGGTGGCGTTGCCGCCCCTATAGGGGCCACGACGTACCCACGTGGCCCCTCCCCGGGCGGGAAATCGGTCGCCGCGCGGCCCGGCCGGATGCCATGCTCGCCCGATGGCGGAGCTGCACGCCGACGGGCGCGCCGGTATCGACGCGGGGCTGGTGCGGCGGCTGGTCGCCGCTCAGTTCCCGCAATGGCGCGACCTCCCCGTCACGCCGGTGGCCGTCGACGGCTGGGACAACCGCACGTACCGGCTCGGGGACGAGCTGACCGTGCGGCTGCCGACGCACGAGTCGTACGCGCCCGCGGTGGCGAAGGAGGACCGCTGGCTACCGGTGCTCGCGCCCGCGCTGCCGGTCCCGGTGCCCGTGCCGGTGGCGACCGGCGCCCCCGGCGAGGGCTACCCGTTCCACTGGTCGGTACGCCGCTGGCTCGACGGGGAGACCGCCGATCCTGCCCGCATCGACGACCTGTCGGCGTTCGCCGTCGACGTCGCGGAGTTCGTCCTCGCCCTGCAGCGGGTCGACCCGACCGGAGGGCCGCGCGCCGGAGCCCACAGCTTCTACCGCGGCGCGCCGCCCGCGCACTACGACGCCGAGACCCGTCGGGCCCTGGCGGCGCTGGACGGCCGGGTCGAGACCGGGCCGGCCACCGAGGTCTGGGACGCCGCGCTGCGGGCGGACCGGCGGGGCGCGCCGGTGTGGTTCCACGGCGACATCGCGAGCGGCAACCTGCTGGTCAGGGACGGGCGGCTGGCCGCCGTGATCGACTTCGGCACCTCGGGCGTGGGTGATCCCGCGTGCGACCTGGTGATCGCGTGGACGATGTTCTCCGGAGCGAGCCGGGACGCGTTCCGGCGGACGGTCGGGCAGGACGAAGGCACCTGGGCACGCGCACGCGGCTGGGCGCTGTGGAAGTCGTCGATCGTGCTCGCGGACGTGATCGACAGGGACGAGGAGCTCGCCCGGCTCAACCTGCGGATCATCGACGAGGTCCTCGCCGACCACCGGGGAGCCGGTCGGCCCTGAGCTGGTGGCCGGCGCCCATGGCCGGCTCGGCCTGTACCGAGCGCGACGACGGTCACGCTGCGCCGCAGGCCGGGCGTTTCTTGAACGCGGCTTTGCCAACCGGCGTAATCCGGATGGGTGCGGACGCCGCCGGCGAGAGCGGCGGTGCCCGCGCTCCCTCGGCATCGCGAAAGGACCGAGATGCGTCTCTCCTCGTTACGCGGCTTGACCGCGATCTGTTCGGGTGCGGCGGCCGCCACGGTCGTCGCCCTAACCGTTCCCGCCGGCACGGCCTTCGCCGCCACCGTCGGCCCCGACGTCCCCGTCTCCCCCGACACCGCGTACGTCAAGGCCAACGGCCGCCCCGTCACGCCCGGCGACGCGATCAGCGCCTGCGGCACCAACCTGCGGCAGCAGAACGAGCCGTCCGTCGCGGTGAACCCGCAGAACGCGAACATCATCGTCGCCGGCGCGAACGACTACTGCACCGTCGAGATCGCCGGCGGCACCTGGCCCGGGTTCTACCGCTCCACCGACCGCGGGACCAACTGGCAGGGCTCCGTCCTGCCCGGTTATCCCACCGACGACTCGCCGGAGGGCCTGGCCAGCCCGCTCCACCAGCAGGGCATCACCAACGGCGGCGACCCCGTCCAGGCCTGGGACCGGCACGGCCGGCTGTTCTACATGGGCAACGCGTTCAACCGCGCGCAGCCGCAGAACGGGTCGGTGTGGGTCGCCACCTACGACCAGAACGCCGCGCACTACGTCCGCACCGTCGTCGTCGGCCGCGGGGCGCCGGCGCTGGCCGGCAAGTTCAACGACAAGACCTCGCTCGAGGTCGACCGCGGTGTCGACAGCCCGTTCGACGGCAACGTCTACGCGGCGTGGAGCGTGTTCCAGGGCAGCGGGAACAACGAGATCCGGTTCGTCCGGTCCACCGACCACGGCGCGACGTTCTCGCAACCGATGAAGATCTCCGAAGGCGTGCACGACAACCAGTTCGCCGACATCACCGTCACCCGCGACGGCACCGTGTACGTCACCTGGCGCCAGTTCGACTCGCCGCGCGGCGGCCAGGAGAACGCGGTGATGTTCGTGAAGTCCACGGACGGTGGGCGCACGTTCACCAAGCCGCGTGTCGCGGTCACGTTCCGGTCGTTCGACGCCGCCGACGTCGCCGGCAACCCGGAGGCCGCGGCCCAGGCTCGCGAGGACGCGTTCGAGCACTCCGACTACCCCGGGGTCGAGGCCGGCGACGAGGAGTCGGTGGGCAACTCGCGCGACTGCGGCTCAGGCCCGCTCGCGTGCGTGTCCGGGTTCACGTTCTTCCGGCACGACTCACAGGTGCGGGTCACGTCCGACCCGACGTCCTCGGGCGACCCGCGCACCGTCTGGGTCGCGTTCGACGCGACGAAGCCGGGCAGCGAGGTCGCGTCGACGTCGACCTACAACACGGCGGACCCGGCCGCCGACGGGACCCTGCGGGTCGGCGTCGGCCGCGTGTACGTGAGCAGGACGACGGACGGCGGCGCGACCTGGTCGGCGCCCAGGGCGATCAGCGACCCGGCCACCGGCCACCAGCTGTTCCCGGACATCGACGCGAGCGGCGGCTACCTGCACGCGCTGTGGCACGACTCGCGCAACGACGCCTGCTACAGCGTGCAGAACCCGCCGGGGAACTGCACGGCCAAGGACGCCGCCGGGTTCCACACCGCGAGCCCGAACGGCGGCATGGACACCTACGGCGCGACGTCCACCGACGGTGGCGCCACGTGGTCGGTGTTCCGGCTGAGCAGCCGGTCGCACCAGCCGAACTACGAGATGTTCGGCGACCGTGAGGTCCCGTTCCAGGGCGACTACAACTACGTGTCGTCGGTGGGCGGGTTCGCGTTCAACACCTGGAACGACAACCGTCAGGTCCATCCTGGTGACGACCCGCGGTTCGCGGGCGGCGAGGGCTTCGACGTGCTGCAGTGCCGGACGCCCGACCCGAACGGCCCGGACACCTGCCCGGACGCCGGCGGCCTGGACCAGGACATCTTCGGCGTCGCGACCACCGGGTAACGCCCGGCCGGCCGGTCAGTGGCAGGGGTCGCCGTGGCGGCGCCTGCCACTGACTCAGCGGCGGTCGACGTAGACGTACCGGCCGCCGCGCAGCGCGGACGCGACCGCCGCGATCAGGCACGCGGCGATGGCGAACGCGAACGCGACGCCGAGCCCGTCGGCGAACGGGCCGGAGATGAGCGTCGGGAAGAAGCTGCGCCCGGTCAGGTAGTGCTGGTGCGCGGTGGACAGGTGGCTCAGCACCTGCGGCCCGAGCAGCGTCTGGATCGGGTTGTACCCGAGCAGCGACGCGAACAGCACGCCCACCGGAGGCAGCGCGGCCAGCCGGGCGGCGTCCGCCGCGGGCACCCCCTGGGCGACGAGGCCGGTCGTCAGGGTGTGCGGCAGCGAGCTGGCCAGACCGGTGATCATCAACGAGAAGAAGATGCCGATCGACAGCACCATCGCGGAGTTCTGGAACGTCGTGCTCATGCCCGCGCCGACGCCGCGCTGGTTGGGCGGCAGGCTGTTCATGATCCCGGCCCGGTTGGGCGAGGCGAACACACCCATCCCGATGCCGTTGACCAGCAACGCGACCGCGAACTCCCAGTAGCTGAAGTCCACCGGCAGCTCGAGCAGCCAGACGAAGCTGCCGGCGGCGATCACCATGCCGCCGGTGGCGAACGCGCGTGCCCCGAACCGGTCCGACAGCCAGCCGGACAGCGGGCCGGCGATCAGGAAGCCCGCCGTCAGCGGCAGCATGTAGATGCCGGCCCACAACGGCGTCGACGAGAAGCTGTAGCCGTGCCGCGGCAGCCAGATGCCCTGCAGCCAGATGATCAGGATGAACATCAGGCCGCCGCGCCCCAGCGCGCTCAACAGGCTGGCGAGGTTGCCCGCGGTGAACGCGCGGATCTTGAACAGCCCGAGGCGGAACATCGGCTCGGCAACCTTCGTCTCGACCACGCAGAAGACGACCAGGACCGCGACGCCCCCGATCAGCGCACCCAGCACCCACGGCGCGGTCCAGCCCATGGTGTGCCCGCCGTACGGCTGGATGCCGTAGGTGATGCCGACCAGAACCGCGATCAGGCCGACGGCGAAGGTGAGGTTGCCCCACCAGTCGACCCGCGACTGGTGCTTGACGCCGGTGTCGTGCAGCTTCCAATACGCCCACACGGTGCCGAACACGCCGACGGGCACGGACACGAGGAAGACGACCCGCCAGTCGATCGGGCCGAGGACGCCGCCGAGGATCAGCCCGATGAACGAGCCCGCGATGCCGGCGACCTGGTTCAGGCCGAGCCCGAGCCCGCGCTGGGTGACCGGGAACGCGTCGGTGATGATCGCGTTCGAGTTCGCCATCAGCATGGCGCCGCCGACACCCTGCAGCACCCGCATGACGATCAGCCAGAGCACCCCGGCCCGCCCGTGCATCCAGGTGACCGACAGCAGCACGGAGAAGACGGTGAACACGGCGAAGCCGGCGTTGTACATGCGCACCCGGCCGTACATGTCGCCCAGTCGCCCGAAGCTCACCACGAGGACGGCGGTGACGACCAGGTAACCCATGATCAGCCAGAGCAGCAGGCTGGTGTTGCTCGGGACGAGCGGGTTGATCCCGACGCCGCGGAAGATGTCCGGCAGCGCGATCAGCAGGATCGACCCGTTGATCGTCGCCATCAGCACGCCGAGCGTGGTGTTGGAGAGCACGACCCACTTGTAGTGCGGACTCCTGGTGGCGGCCGCCGCTCGCTCCTGCCGACGCTGCGTCCGGTCCGGCATCGACGGTGGCACGGCCATGGGCACCCTCCCGGTCGGAGCAGACAAAGGTTGCTTCACCCAAACTAACCATGTGCCGTCCGCCCGCGTACGGGGGTGTCCGGACGGGCGGTTACGCAGCATCGTCGGGGTTCCGCTGGTCTATAACAGCGTGAGATTCTGGCGACCTCCCCCCATGGAGGTGCATGGTGCCCGTCCTCCGAATCCCCGTCCTCCGAATCCCCGTCCGCCGCTCGATCGCGGCCGCCGCATGTGCCGTGCTCGTCGCCGCTGTCCCCGTCGGCGTACGCGCCGCCGCCGCGACACCGAACGGCCCTGGCGTCACCCAGGACGCCGACGCCGTGACGCTCACCGTCCCCGGGTCGGACGGCGCGCCCGGCTACACGGTCGTCGTCGACAAGGCGCCCTTCCGCGTCACCACGATGCGCGCCGGCCAGGTCGTGCTGCGCACGACGCAGGGCGTCGCCGGATCGTCCGGGCCCGCGGACTTCAGGACCGCGTCCGGCTGGGCGACCGCCACGTCCGTGCAGAGCGCGACCTGGCAGGGCGGCGCGCTCGAACTGAGCCTCGCGACGAGCGCCGCCGGTGACACCGTCACGTACCGCATCACGCCACAGGCCGACCGGTTCCGCACGACGTGGTCGGTGTCCGGCCCGGACGCCGCCGGCCAGGTCGCCGCACACTACGAGGTCGCGTCCGGCGGGCACTGGTACGGGCAGGGCGAGGCGCAGACGCCGGACGGCGGCCCGTACACGCGCCAGCCGTGGCCGCTCGACTCCGGCACGGTGCGCGACCGGAGCATGGGCCCGGCCGAGTACCTGATGACCGACCCGTTCTGGTTCACCCAGCGCGGCAGCGGCCTGTGGGTCGACACCCGCGACGTTATGGACGTCGCACTGAACGGAGTGCAGCAGGGCGTCTTCGGCTACACGCTCACCGACAGCGCGACGATGGACGCCACCACGTTCGTGGAGCGCACGCCGCGCGCCGTCTACGAGGACTACGTCGGCATCGCCGGCACGCCGGCCAAGAGCGACGCGACCGCCGCGCAGTACGAGAAGCCGCTGTGGAACAGCTGGGGCCAGATGTACACGTCCGTCGACCAGGCGAAGACGCTCGCCTGGGCGAAGGGGCTGCACGACGCCGGCGTCCCTGGACACACGATCCAGGTGGACGACGGCTGGATGAGCCACTACGGCGACTTCACCTTCAACAGCAAGTTCCCCGACCCGAAGGCGCTGTCCGAGCAGATCCACGCGATGGGCTACGACTTCGGCCTGTGGGTCACGCTCTGGATCAACACCGACGCCGACAACTACGCCTACGCCGCGGACCACGGCTACCTGCTCAGGTCGAAGACCGACCCGAGCAAGCCGTGCAACGTGACGTGGTGGAACGGCACGGCCGGCATCGTCGACCTCGCCAACCCCGACGCCAAGGCGTGGTACGAGGGCAAGCTCCAGGATCTGGAGCGGACCTACGGCGTCGACGGGTTCAAGTTCGACACCCGCTTCTTCGACGAGTCCTGTGCGCCCTATCCCGGCCACACCGCGCTCGACTACCTGACCCTGGGCGCCCAGCTCACCGACGAGTTCGACCAGCAGGGCGCCGGCGTCCGGATCTCGTGGACCGGCTCGCAGAAGTACGGGTTCGTCATCCGGCAGGTCGACAAGGGCACCGACTGGAACTCGCTGCAGGCGGCCGTCTCGCAGGACCTCGCGATCAGCACGATCGGCTACCCGTTCGTCGAGACCGACATGATCGGCGGGTCGCTCAGCCAGCCGCCGCCCACCAAACAGGTGCTGGTCCGCTGGGCGCAGGCGGCCTCGCTGATGCCGCTCATGTACTCCTCGACGTCGCCGCTCGGCGTCTCCAGCCCGGCCGGCTCGCGGCAGTACGACCAGCAGACCGTCGACCTGTACACCGCTGCCGTGAAGCGGCACGAACGGCTGGCGCCGTACATCGAGGCACAGGTGCGGCGTGCCGTGCGGACCGGTGAGCCGATCATGAAGCCGCTGTTCTTCGACTACCCCGGCGACCAGGCGACCTACACGATCGACGACGAATGGCTGCTCGGCGACTCGCTGCTCGCGGCACCCGTGGTCGCCGACGCTGTGAGCCGGGACGTCCACGTCCCCGCCGGCCAGTGGTACGACGTCGCCGGCCACCGCGTCGTGACCGGCCCGACGACGCTCACGGGGTACTCGGCCGACCTCACCACCACCCCGATGTTCGTCCGCCTCGGCACACCCGACACCGGCACGCTGTTGGGCGCGCTCGGCGCCGGGTGACCGCACCATCGCCTGGGGACCCCCACTGTGGTTCCTGCCCCTTGTGGGGACCCCCGCTGTGGCTGTCACGCCGGTGGGGGTCCCCAGGCGAGGTCGGGCTCACGAGACCGGGCCGCCGCTCCGGTGCACGGTCGCGGTGAGCGGGAGGTCGCGGGACGACGTGCCCACCGACACGGTGTAGCTGCCCGCGTCGACCTGCCAGTGGTGCGCGCCGGTGTCCCAGTGGGCGAACGCGCGCGGCGTCAGGTCGACGCGTACGCGCTCGTGCTGCCCGGGCGCGAGCCACACCTTGGCGAACCCCTCGAGCCGCCGCGGCGGCGCCAGCTGCCCGTTGCCGATGTCGCCGCTGCCGTCCGCGCCGCCGACGTAGACCTGTACGGTCTGGCTGCCGGTGCGTCCACCGGTGTTCGTGACGTCGACGGTCGCGCTCGCGCCGCCGTCCTGCCGGCTGTCGACCTTCAGGCGGTCGAGCCGGAACGTCGTGTAGGACAGGCCGTACCCGAACGGGAACAACGGCTCGATGCCGCGCGCGTCGTAGTGCCGGTAGCCGACGTCCAGGCCCTCGGAGTACGTCGCGACGCCGTCCACGCCCGGGTACTGGGCCGGCGTGTCGGCCGGCGTGTCGGCGAGACTCTTCGGGAACGTGATCGGCAGCCGGCCGGACGGGTCGACGTCGCCGAACAGGACGGACGCGATCGCATTGCCGTCCTCCTCCCCCGGATACCACGCCTCGACCACGCCGGCCACCTCGTCCAGCCACGGCATCGTGACCGGGCCGCCCGTGTTCAGCACGACGACCGTGCGCGGGTTGGCCGCCGCCACCGCCTCGACGAGCTGGTCCTGGTAACCGGGCAGCGAGAGGCCGGTGCGGTCGATCGCCTCGGTGTCCTTGTTCGCGAGGAACAGCACGGCGACGTCGGACCGCTTCGCTGCGGCGACGGCCTGGTCGATGTCGGCGTTCGGCGCGTTCACCGGCGGCGTCCAGGCCAGCTCGATCATCGCCTGGCCGCCGGGCTTCGCCCAGTCGACGCGGATGGGGTGGTCGCCGGCGGTGAGGTGGACGGTCGCCGACCTCGTCACGCCGGGGAAGCCGCCGCCGTTGGCGATGACCTGTGCGCGGTCCAGGTACAGGCTCGCGCGCGCGTGGTTGGTGAGATGGAACGTGTAGTCGCCGTCGACGGGCGCGTTGAACGTACCCGTCCACCGGATCGACCAACCGTTCGGCGGTAGGCCGGGCGCGGGGATGCCGCCGCTCGGGTCCATCTCGACATAGGGGTCGGTGCGAGTCAGCACCGGGTCGCCGGACCACGTCGTGTTGTCGTAGTACCGCGCGGTCCAGCCGTGCTCGCCGGATGCCGCGTTCTCGGGCGTCACCGCGTAGGTCGGCAGGGCGGGCTGCGGCCCGAGGTCGACGGGCCCCATGCCGGCGGCGTGCTCGACCCTCGTGTGCGTGCCGGCGCGCTTCGTGATCGCGGTGAGCGGGCTCACGGCGTACGCGGGCGCCACGCCTGCGCTGCCGCCGCCACCCGTCATGGCCGTCGCGGAGCTCGGCCCGATGAGCGCGATCGACTTGTCGTGCCCGCCGAGCGGGAGCACCTTCGCGTCGTTCTTCAGCAGCACCGTGCCGGCCTCGGCGGCCTTGCGCGCCACGGCGCCGTCGCCCTCGACGTCGATGGGTGTGGTGACGCCCTGCGGCCGGTCGAACAGCCCGAACCGGAACATGGTCGCGAGCACGCGGTGCACGTGGTCGTCGAGCTGGGCCATGCTGACCCGCCCGTCCTCGACCGCGGCCTTCAGCGCGTCGCCGTAGTACCTGGCCTCCGGCAGTTCGAGGTCCATGCCACCGGTCGCGCAGCCGACGGTGTCGTGGCAGGAGCTGAAGTCGGAGACGGTGAAGCCGTCGTAGCCCCACTCGTCCTTCAGCACAGCCTGCTGCAGCTCCTCCTGCTGGCAGGAGAACGTTGAGTTCACCTGGTTCTTGGCGCACATGACCGACCCGGTGTGGCCCTGTTCGACGGCGGCCTCGAACGCCGGGAGGTAGATCTCGCGCAGCGTGCGGTCGTCGATGTGCTCGTCGACCGTGGTGCGGTCGGTCTCCTGGTTGTTCGCGACGTAGTGCTTGGTCGTCGCGATGACGCCCTGCGACTGGATGCCCTGGACGTTCGCCACCGCGATCCGTCCGGCGAGGTACGGGTCCTCGCCGTACGCCTCGAAGGTGCGGCCGTTCAAGGGAACGCGGGCGATGTTGACGTCCGGCCCCTCCATCTGGTTACGGCCCGTGTCCCTGGTCTCCCGCCCCTCGACGGCGCCGTAGGCCCGCGCGACGGCGGGGTCGAACGACGCCGCGGAACCCAGCGGTGCGGGCAGGGCGGTCGTGTTGGGCTGGACGATGCCGCCGGACCCGACGCCCGCCGGTCCGTTGTTGAGCAACAGCGGCGGTATGCACAGCCGGTCGATGGCGGGGACCTCGCGGGCGTGGGCGTCGTCGGAGATCGCGTGTGTCATCGCGACCTTCTCGTCCAGCGTCATCGCCGGGAGCAGCGCGTCGGCACGCTGCTCGGCGGACAGGCGCGTGTTCATCCACGGCCGGTCCGCGCAGGGCCCGCTCGACGGCGGCGCGGCGACGGCGTGCGCGGGTACGAGAACGGCCGCGAGCACTGCCGCGGCGGCGGTTCCGGTCAGGTGCCTGGTGCGTCTCATGTCGCGTTCTCCGTTGCGTCTTCGGGCGGCCGCGACGGCAGCTTCGCGACAGACAAACACCGGGGCGACGAGTCAGTCAAGAGATGCTGCAAACCTTTTCACCCAGCGTGACCGGGATCGATCCGCCGACTCCGGTCACCGGGCCGCGCCGGCGTTCGTCAGAGAGCCGCCGCCACGCCGGCCCAGAGGGCGTCGGGGATCTCGTGGCGGACCAGCGCGGCGTCGGCACTCACCTCGGCCGGGCTGCGGGCGCCGACGAGGACGGTCGCGACGGCGGGATGCCGCAACGGGAACCGCAACGCGGCCGCCGCCAGTGGTACCCCGTGCACCGCGCAGGCGTCCCGCAGCCGCAGCGCCCGGGCGAGCACGTCCCCGGGCACCGGCGCGTAGTTGTAGCGCGCGCCGGGCGCGGGCTCGGCGAGCAGGCCCGAGTTGAAGACTCCACCGATCACCACCGACACACCGCGCTCGACGCAGGCTGGGAGCAGGTCGGCCTCGGCCGTTCGCTCCAGCAGCGTGTAGCGGCCCGCGCAGAGCACGACGTCGAGGTCGAGCCGCGTGACGAAGCGCGTCAGCATGGGCGTCTGGTTCATGCCCGCGCCGATCGCGCGCACCGCCCCCTCGTCGCGCAGTTCGGCGAGCGCGGGATACGCCGACGCGTAAACGAGGTGCTCGTGGTCGTCGGGGTCGTGCAGATACGCGATGTCGACGTGGTCGAGGCCGAGCCGCTCCAGCGAGCCCTCGAGGGTGCGCCGGATGCCGTCCCTGCTCCAGTCCCATTCGCGCTTGTACGCCGGCTCGCCGGGAAAGCCGCTGTCGTCGGGCCGCTCGCCTGCGGCCCGCGGACGCAGCCGGCGCCCGACCTTGGTGGCGACGACGAACGAGTCGCGCGGCCGGCCGGCGAGTGCGGCGCCGAGGCGTTGCTCCGAGAGGCCGGCGCCGTAGTGCGGTGCGGTGTCGAGGTAACGCAGCCCGGCGTCGAGTGCGGTACGGATCGTGTCCGCCGCCTGCGCCTCGGACACCGGCGTGTAGAGCCCGGCGATGGACGCGGCGCCGAACGACAGCGGCCCCACCTCGACCGGGCTCCGGCCCAGCCGGCGCAGCTCGACCACCGTGCCTCCCGCTCGCGTCGGTTTCCGCCGCCAGCCGACGCTACCGCGCCGGACGTGGCTTGATGTCCCGCACTCGTCAGGCTCTCCCGGTGCCATAACCCTGCGAGGGCCTGACAACTCGACGGGAGCTGCCACCAGTCACGTGACGGATGCCCATCGCGAGAGCGCGACCTAGCGTGGGGAACATGACCGTCCATGACATCCCCGAGCGGGAGATCGCCGAACGGCCCACGGGCTACGCGGGACCGAACCTGAGCCCCGTGGGACTGGAGCTCGAGCCGCACGAGCTGGCCGACGGCGTGTACGCACTCATGGCGAACCTGCTGCCGAAGGACAACAACGGCGTCGTCTCCGGCCGCGACGCGACGCTCGTCGTCGACGCGGGCATCACCGCCGCCGTGTCCGACCGGATCCAGGCGCTCGCCGCCGAGCTGACGCACCGGCCGCTGCGCTACCTGGTCAACACCACCTACCACGGCGACCACACGTTCGGGAACGCCGCCTTCCCCGCCGGCGTCACGGTGATCTCGTCCCGGATCAACAAGCAGAACATGACCGATCTCGGCTACGAGAAGTTCACCAGGTCGAAGAACATGTACGGCGACGAGCACCTGCTGGACGCCGTCACCGACTGGCGGGCGCCCGACGTCGTGTTCGACTCCCGTGCCGAGGTCGACCTCGGCGGCCGGGTCGTGGAGCTGTGGCACTTCGGCGCGGGCAACGGGCCCGGCGACACGGTCGCGTACGTCCCGGACGCCCGGGTCGCCTGGACGGGCAACTACCTCTGTCACGCGGGCACCGCGCCGATGCTGCTGCAGGGCGGGCCGGAGCCGTACCTCGCATCGCTGCGCAGGATGGCCGAGACGTTGCCCGACCTGCGGACCGTCGTCCCCGGCCACGGCCCGGCGGGCGACGGACACGAGGCGATCCGGTGGCTGATCGACTACCTGGAACGGCTCCGCGACGACGTGATCGCGCTGCACGCCGCCGGCCACACCCTGGAGGAGACGCTCGACCTCTGCCCCTCGCCGTACGAGAACGGGCTGGACGACCGGTTGCGCACCGCGCTGGCGGGCTACGACGGGCCGCAGGACGCAGTCCAGGACGGCTTCCTGGCGTTGTGCCGCAACCTCCACCGGCTCAACGTGCTCGCCACGTACCGGGTGGTGGTCGCCTCGGCCCGCCCGGTCTGACCTCGGCGCCCGTACGATGACGCCAGCGGCGCGGCGTCGATCGTTCGGGGAGTGAGGCGGGTGTACGTCCTGCTCGTCGACAACCACGACTCGTACACGTACAACCTGTTCCAGCTGATCGCGACGGCGTACGGCACGCCGCCGCACGTCGTCACCAACGACTCCCCGGAGTGGGCGACGATCGACCTGGACGCGTTCGACGCCATCGTCGTCTCCCCCGGGCCGGGGCGGCCGCAGGTGCCGCGCGACACCGGCGTCGTGCCGGACGTGCTCGCCTCGACCAGCCTGCCGGTGCTCGGCGTCTGCCTCGGCCACCAGGCGCTCGCGCTGCTGGCCGGCGGCGACGTGGTCGCCGCGCCCGCGCCCAGGCACGGGTACCTGGACCGGATCACGCACACCGGCACCGACCTGTTCGCCGGGCTGCCGCAGCAGTTCACGGCCGTGCGCTACCACTCGTTGTGCGTCGCCCGGCCGCTCCCCGCCGGACTACGGGAGCTGGCGCGGTCCGCGGACGGCGTCGTGATGGGGCTGCGGCACGCGTCCCGGCCGTGGTGGGGCGTGCAGTTCCACCCGGAGTCCGTCGCGACCGAGCACGGCGCCGCACTGCTGGCGAACTTCGCCCGATGCGCCGCCGCGGTACGGCGCGCACGCAGACACGCCCCTCCGCCGCCGGCGCGACCCGAGCGACCCGAGCCCACGCGACCGTTGCGCCTGCACGCGTGCACGCGGCGGCTGCCGTACGCCGTCGACACCGAGCACGCGTTCCGCACGCTCTTCGCCGCCTCCCCCGACGCCTTCTGGCTGGACAGCAGCCGGGTCGAGGAGGGGCTGTCCCGCCACTCGTTCCTCGGCGACAGCAGCGGTGCGCTCGCCGAAACCGTCGGCTACGACGTCGGGACGGGCGTCGCTACGATCACTACCGGCGACGGCGTACCCGAACCCGCCGCACGGAGCATCTTCGACGTACTCGACGACCGGCTCGCCGCCACGACCATAGGCCACGACGCCGAGCCGCCGTTCGACTTCGGCGGCGGTTACGTGGGCTTCCTCGGCTACGAGCTCAAGGCCGACTGCGGTTCGCCGAACACGCACGTCTCCCAGCTCCCGGACGCCATGTGGCTGCGCGCGACCCGGCTCGTCGCCGTCGACCACGCAGCGGGGCAGACGTGGCTGATCGCGCTGGCACGCGACGACGCCGGCGCACGCGAGGAGGCCGGCGCGTGGCTGGACGCCGCTGCCGCGCGACTTCGCGAACCGGTGCCGACCGGCCTCGGCGAGGCACGCGACGACGCGCCGGACGGCGGCGTCGACCCCGAGCCGTGGCTGCACCGCGGCCGCGCGACGTATCTCGCCGACGTCGAGACCTGCCTCACCGAGCTGCGCGCCGGTGAGAGCTACGAGATCTGCCTCACCGACCGGGCGAGCCTGCCGTTCACGGGTGACCCGTACGACCTGTACCGGCGGATGCGGGCCTCCAACCCGGCGCCGCACGCCGCGTTCCTGCGGTTCGGCGACACGTACCTGCTCTGCTCGTCGCCCGAACGCTTCCTGAAGGTGGACCGGGCCGGAGTGGTGGAGTCCAAGCCGATCAAGGGCACCGTGCGCCGCGGCAGGGACGAGGTCGAGGACGAGCAGCTGCGCAAGGAGCTGGCGTCCGCCGCGAAGGTGCGCGCGGAGAACCTGATGATCGTCGACCTCGTCCGCAACGATCTCGGCCGGGTGTGCCGGGTCGGGACCGTCGAGGTGCCGGCGTTCATGCAGGTGGAGTCGTACGCCACCGTCCACCAGCTCGTGTCGACCGTGCGCGGCCGGCTGCGCGACGACGTCAGCGCCGTGCACGCCGCACGGCACTGCTTCCCCGGCGGCTCGATGACGGGCGCGCCGAAGCTGCGCACCATGGAGATCCTCGACAGGCTGGAGACCACCCCGCGCGGCGTCTACTCAGGCGCGATCGGCTGGTTCGGCTTCGGCGGCACGGCCGACCTCAACATCGTGATCCGCACCGCCGTGGTGCACGACGGCCGGCTCGACGTCGGCGCCGGCGGTGCGATCGTGCTCGACTCCGATCCCGAGGACGAGTACGAGGAGATGCTGCTCAAGGCACGCGCCCCGTTGCGCCGACTGCGGCCGGACGAGATCGGCTAGCCCGAGGTGAGGCCTGGCTCCGGGTCGGTGCGCAGCCTGCCGTAGACGACGCCGTCCCGGTAGGCGCCGTCCCTGAACACCACCTCTCGCAGCTGTCCCTCACGCCGGAAGCCCAGACGTGCCAACGTCTTCTCCTCCGCGACGTTGCCCGCCTCGACCCAGGCCTCGAGGCGGTGCACGGTCGTGTAGCCGAAGAGGTGGTCGACGAGGACGCGGTGGGTCTCGGCGCCGAGGCCGCGGCCGCGGTACTCGGGCAACAGGCCGGCGCCGATCTCCAGGGCCACGCCGGGCCAGCCGGCCCGGTCGAGCGCCCGCCAGCTCACCAGCCCGATGACCGAGTCGTCGTCCAGCACCGGAGCCAGCGCCGTCGACTCCGCGCTGACGTACCCGTCCTCCTCCCAGCGACGCCGGCGGCGGCGTGGGTCCTGGAACCCGAGCCACTCGTAGGTACCCAGCGCCGCCGGGTCGGTGCACAGCCGGTCCAGGACGGGCAGGTCGTCCTCCCGGAACGCGCGCAGCGTCACTCGCTCGGCCACGGCAGACTCTCCTCTCGACGGGACCAGTGTGGCATCATTCATCAACCGATGAATTCGAGCGGAGAGGCGGTGCGCTCGTGGTGCTCTCCCGCAGGATGGCCCGGTTCAACAAGGTGGTGACGCACCGGGTCACCGGACTGTGGATCCGGCGACTGCCGGGCTGGGGCGTGGTCTGTCACCGCGGCCGCAGGTCCGGCCGGGCGTTCGAGACCCAGGTGAACGTGTTCCGCCGGCCCGGCGGCTACGTCGTCGCGCTCACGTACGGCCCGGGCGCCGACTGGGTGAAGAACGTGCTCGGTGCCGGTGAGTGCGACCTGGTGACCAGGGGACGGCGGATCCACCTGGTCGACCCGCGCATCGTGCACGACCCGGCCCGCGCGCACATGCCCCCGGTCGTGCGGACGATCCTGGCACTGAACGGCGTCGCCGACTTCCTCTACCTCGACGAGGCAGCCACGCCGCCCACCTCCGTCCGGTGAGGGGCACCCGGGCGCGGTCAGCGGCCGGTCCAGCGGGGCGCGCGCTCCTCGGCGAAGGCGCGCGGGCCCTCGGCGGCGTCGTCCGACGCCAGCATCGCCCGGTACGCTCCTCCGTACCTGTGACCGCGAACAGGATGACGAAGTCCGCCACGTCGGCGTGGCTGATGAAGTGCTTGCCGCCGGTGACGACGTAGTCGCCGCCCTCGCGCGCCGCCCGGGTCGTCATCGACCGCACGTCCGAGCCGGCGGTCGCCCTCGTGCGTCTCGCGGCGGTGGTGCAGGTGCGTCTCCGCCGTGTAGAGCGAGTGGCCGGCGGCGCGGTAGTCGTCGTCGACGCCGACATACCGGAAGAACGCGTCCATCGCGTCCCCCACCGCGAGCAGGTAGCACCACTCGCTCATGTGTGGCCGTTGTAGTCGACCCACTCGGGCCGCACCGCCGTCCGGTACAGCCGCAGCGGCGCTGCTATCTCATAATGCGCGCCGACTGCTCGCATGACGCGATGCTAGGTTGGAGTGTCGAACGAGGTCAAGACGCGTGAGGGCTGAGGAGCCGGGCGAGCCGATGGCGAGAGACGACACCGAACCGAGGGCCGGCGGACGGGTGCAGTCGCTCGACCGCGCGATCGCCCTGCTCAATGCCGTGTCGGCCGGCTCGCCGGAGGGGCGTTCGGCGGCAGAGCTCGCCGCCGGGTGTTCGCTCAACCGCGCGACGGCGTGGCGGCTGCTCGCCACCCTCGAGCACCACAACCTGGTCGAGCGCGACCCCGCCACGAACCGCTACACGGTGGGCTTCGCCGTCACGCGGCTCGCCACCACCGCGGGCGTCGCCGGTCTCGTCCGCCGCGCGCACGACGTGCTCGAACGGCTCTCCGACAAGACCGGCGAGACCGCAAGCCTGGCCGTCGAACGCCGGCACGGGCTCACCTACGTCGACGAGGTGGTGCCACCGGCCGTGCTCACCGCACGCTGGCTCGGCCGGCAGATCCCGATCCACGCGACGTCGGCGGGCAAGGCGTTGCTCGCGTGGCTGCCGCAGGCCGAGATCGACGACCTGCTCTCGTCCCCGCTGCCCGAGTACACCGCCGCCACCCGCACCGACCGGCGGCAGCTGCGCGACGAGCTCGCCGAGATCCGCGAGCGCGGTTACAGCGTAAGCTTCGGCGAGCTGGAGGAACAGCTCAACGGCGTCGCCGCGCCGGTGCTCGACGCCGCCCGGCGCGCGTACGCGGTCGTCAGCCTGTGGGGCCCGCGCGACCGCATACCGCCCGCGCGCGTACCCGAGCTGGGCGACCTCGTCACCGGCGGCGCGGCGGAGATCGCCGAGCAGATGTCCGGCTCGTAGCGCCCGGCGTGCCGACGGGTCGGCCACACACCTTCACGCCTGGCGGAGCTGCCCGTCGATCACGTTGACGTGGTCGAGGGTGTCGCCCGCGGGCTCAGACGCGGCCGTCGGCCCAACGACCGGTCACCGCGTCCACCTGGTCGGGGCGGGCGAACCGCTTGGCAAGCATCTCGGCGTACCAGTCCGCCTCGTCGACGGAGGCCGCGGCCGCGGCGCGCGGCAGGAACGTGCTGGTGCCGCTCCCCTCGTCGAACTGGGCCTTCGTGCGCCACACGATCTCGTCGGGCAGCAGCCCGGACGCCGCCTCGCGCAGCACCCACTTCTCCACCAACTGGTCACTGCCCGGCGCGTACTGCTTCAGCCGCGGGTGGATGTCCATCGCCGCCGCGATCACCGCCTTGTCGAGGAACGGCACGCGCGCCTCGACGCCATGGGCCATCGACATGCGGTCGACCCGTTGCAGGTTGGCGTTGTGCATGTTCGACAGCGACCGCCGCAGCTCGGCGTGCAGCAGGTCCGGGTCGTCGTAGTCGGCGTAGTAGCGGTAGCCGGCGAACAACTCGTCGGCGCCCTCGCCGGTGAGCACCACGGTGACGTGCTCGGCGGCGAAACGCATGACCTGCCAGGTCATCGTCGCCGAGCGGACGATGTCGACGTCGGACGACTCCAGGTGGAACACGACGTCGGGAAGCGACCGCACGACGTCGTCGGGCGAGACGACCATCTCGTGGTGGATCGTGCCGAGGTGCTCCGCCACCCGCCGGGCCGCGACGAGATCCGCGCTGCCGGGCAGGCCGACGGCGAAGGTGTGCAGCTCTTCGACGTGGCGACGCGCGAGTGCGCACACCAGCGAACTGTCCAATCCGCCGGAGAGCAATGCACCGAGCGGCACGTCGCTGCGCAGCCGCTTCACCACGGCGGCCTCGAGCACGTCCAGGAAGTCGTGGGCGACGTCGGCGGGCTTGCGCGCCGCCGGGTCGAGGTCGGGGACGTCGTAGTAGCGCAGCATGCCGCGGGCACTGTCGTACACGTGGCCCGCGGGGAACTCGGTGATCTCGTCGGCGACGCCGTCGAACGCCTTGACCTCGCTGCTGAAACCGGTGACGTCGCCGATCCGCACGCGGTACAGCGGCTTGATGCCGAGCGGGTCGCGGGCGGCCACGACACGGTCGGGCGTCGCGTAGACGAACGCGAACATGCCGTCGAGATGACGCGGCGCGTCCGGACCCCACTTGCGCACAGCGTGCAGGATCGACTCGCTGTCGGTACCGGTGGCATACGCGCCCGGACCGATCTCCGCACGCAGCGCGGCGTCGTTGTAGATCATGCCGTTCGCGACGAGCGCGTCACCGTCCGGTGTGGTGAGCGGCTGATGGCCGTTCGCCGGGTCGATGATGGCGAGCCGCCGATGCCCCATCAGGTTCGTGCCGCCGACCTCGTACGTGCCGACGCCATCGGGCCCGCGGTGCGCGAGCCGGTCGAGCGCGTCGTCCAGCACATCGGGCAGGTCGTCAAGGGAATCAGGCAGAGCGGAAGGAACTGGGAGAAGGGCAGCCAGCCCACACACGTGCGAACACGTCCCGTCAACGTCTCGAGGATCGAATCACTCGACGCACCATCATACCGGATCCGGCCGCCTCGCCGTTGTCGCCGATGCAACACCCGTGGCTGTGCCCGTCACCCGCGGAACGAATACGCGGTCACGTCACACAATGGGCGGTATCCGACCTGCGCGTAGATCTTGTTCGACGTCGGGTTCGCGAGGTCGGTGTAGAGACACACGTCACGCACGCCGGCGCCGTCCCGCGCGACACGGCTGACCGCCGCGACCAGCGCGCTCGCGTAGCCGTTCCCGCGCTGCTCCGGCGGCGTGTAGACCGGCCCGACCCGCACGACGCCCGCGTTCGGCGTGTTGCGTCCGGCATACGAGACGACCTCGTCGCCGCGGCACCAGACATGGAGCAGACCCTCGGCGAGCCGTGCGTTGACGGCCCTGCGCATCGCATCGGCGCTGCCCGGCACGCCCGTCTCGGCCCCGAACGCCAGCGTCCACGCGACGAGCAGGTCGCGATCGGACGCACCGGCGACGCGCGGCCGGCCCGCGACACCGGTCGGCGGGACGAGTTCGCCGAGCACGTGGATCCGCTGCGACATCCCGACTTCGTACCCGCCGCCGTCGGCGCACCAGAGCTCGGCGAAAGCCCGTGCCTCGGCGGTCGTCGAGGTGACGCCCGGCAGCTCGACGCCCGCTGATCGCAACGCGCGGGCGACCTCGGCGACCGCGGGCACGGGCATCCGGGACAGGTATGCGTTGAACGGTGGCGTGTGCATCGCGACGCCGACGATCCTCCCGTCGTCGTCGCGCACCGACGCGAACGTGGGCGTGCCCTCGTCGGCCAGGGCACCGCGGCTGCGTGCCTCGATGTTCGTCGCGAGGACGTTGTGCACCACCGGGTCGGCGGCGAGGAAGGCGCGCACGTCCGGCCAGAACGCGCGCGCGTCGTGGGTCAGCTCACATCGCATCGTCCGATCCTGCTCTCGCGGCCGGGCGAAGCTCAACGAAGTTACCTACGCCGCATCGTCCGATCGGCCGATCGGCCGAGAGTGGTGGCACCCCCCACGGCGGATGCGCGGGCGTCACAGGACGGGCAGTGTCGTGGGCGTCGACCATCGCGCCGTCGCGTCGCGCCGTGTCACCGGCGACCGCACCGACACCGACACCGACGTGGACACCGACGTGGACACCGACGTGGGTACGTTGCCATGGCTATAGCCACTGCAACGTACCCACGTCAGCACAGGTGGGACCGCCTGATCAGGGATCGTTCTCCATGACGCGGCTGCCGTAGCGCTCCTTCAGCCGCTCGTTGCGGGCCTTGCCCTCGGGCACGTTCACCGACGTGAGCACCGGCACCTCGTGGCCGGCGGCGAGGAGCAGCCCGCACGTCTCCGTCGCGATCATCTGGGCGGCGTACGCGCTGGTCACGGTGGAGGTCGGCGTGACGGTGACGCCGCCGGGCAGCTCGACGGCGGAGTCGCCCACGACACCGCAGTTGTCGACGACCACGTCGGCGACCTCGAACAGCCGCTTGCCCGACGGGTGCGTCGACGTGATCGCCGAGCTGTGCGCGAGCGAGGTGACCGCGATCACCGCGTTCCCGTGCTCGCGGGCGAGCAGCGCCATCTCGACGCTGGTCGCGTTGCCGCCCGAGTTGGAGGCGATGAGGAACACGTCCGCGGGCCGGATGTCGTGCAGGTCCCAGAGCCGGCGCGCGTACTCGACCGTGCGCTCGGCCTCGGGGTTCACGATCTCCTCGGGCGTCGCGGCGCCGGCCATCACGAGCTGCCGCAGCGCGAGCCGGTTGGACGCGGCGAACCCGCCGGCACGGCCCGCGATCTCCATCGCGAACGACTGCGAGTGCCCGGTGCCGAACGCCTGCAGGATGCCGTCCGCCATGAGCGCGCCGGCGCACAGCCGCGCCGCCGCCGAGATCGCCTCCCGCTGCGTCGACACCATCCGCTCGACGGCGGCGCCGAGCGTGCGCACCGCGGTCTCCTGGTCGACCACCAACTCCTGGCCTGGATCGGCCGTCATGTACGCCTCCGCTCGACGTGGACCGATGCACAACCTATCCGTAGTGCGCCGTCCAGGTTGACGCCCGGCCCGCCCAGGTCCCAAATGATCACGGTATGTGGGTTTCCAGGGAACCTACCCAGCCGAGTACCCACTTCTCCCGTGTTGCAGGACCCGGGAAGTAGGTACTCGCCTCGGTAGGTCCTGGAACCTGACATACCGTGATCATTTGGAGAAGGGCGCGCCGAGGTGGGCCGGCGCCGGCCGGCCGCCGCCGGGCGCGCGGCGGGACGCCCGTCAGCTCACCGGCGTTCCGTAGACGCTCACCTCCGTGAGGTGGAACGTGCCGTTGGCGGTGTTGCTGAGGCCCACGACCCGGACGTAGCGCGCCCGGGCCTCCGTGTTCATCGTGTCGCCGGCGTCGGTGGCGGGCCCTTCGGCGCTGCGGCCGCCGAGCGCGAACCAGTGGGTGCCGTCCACGCTCCCCTCGAGCCGGTAGGTGTACACGCGGGTGCCGTCGACGTAGTTGCGGACGTTGACCTTGGACACGTCGTTCACCGCGGTCAGGTCCACCTGCCACCAGGTGCTGCCGAGCGTGAGCGGACCGCCCCAGTACGGGTTGTTGCTCCGGCTGCCGTCGTTCGCGGCGGTCGCCGGGTGGCCGCTCTCGGCGTTCAGCGCGGTCACCGGCTTGCGCAGGCTCTGCAGCGTGTCGCCGGAGCTGTCCCTCGCCGTCGAGGGCGCGTCGGCGATGCCGCCCGCGAACGTCGCGATCGCCTCCTGGCCGATGTGCCGGTTCACGGCGCTGACGAACATGCCCACGTCCTCGGTCGCCGCGGCGCCGGGGACGGTCCCGCTGCCGACGACGGTCCAGTTCCTGCCGTCGCTGCTGCACGAGCCGGTCAGGGTGTCCCCGTGCTTGGCCAGCCGCACGTACAGCTCCGGCGCGAAGCCGCCGACCTGCCGGTAGGTGTCGAGCGCGCCGTCGCCGTCGGAGTCCCAGCTGAACATGCAGCCGTGCTCGGGTGTGACGGCGATGTTCGCGAAGCCGCCGGTACCAATCTTGGACAGGTCGTTGCCCGCCATCAGGCCGGACCGCGTGTACGCCGAGGCGCCGTCCTGCAGGCTGACCCGGGTCGCGACGCCCTCCTCGTCGGCGAGCGCGCCGGCACGGTAGACGCCCGCGTACTCCGCGGTGCCCTTCCACAGGTCGTCGCCGCCCGCCGCGATGCCCACGTCGTCGCCCTGCTGGGCGAACGTCGCGTGGGTGTTCGACACGGTCCGGTACGGCTCGGACACGTCGCCGCCGACGAGCAGGCGGGTCGAGGACTCCAGGTGGTCCCCGCTGGTCCCCGACGCCCACCGCACCTGCGCGGTGAGCGTCCTGACGGCGCCCTCCGGCGCGCCCTCGGGCACGGTCACCTTCCACGTCGCGGCGAACTGCCCGCCGGCCGGTACCGACCCGCTGTGCGTCGGGGTGGCGGCCGTCACCTGGTAACCGTCGGGCGCGGAGAGGTCGAGCGTCGCGTCCTGGGCGGCCACGTTCTGGTTCGTGTTCGTGAACGTCGCCGTCACCTGGACCACGCCGCCGGGATCGGCGCCCTTGTGGTCGCCGGTGACCGTGAAGTCACCCGACGGGATGCCGGCGACCTCGAGCGCCTCCGCGTACGAGTCGCCGTGCGGCGTGGCGGGGTAGACCGTTCCCGCGTGTGCCCAGTTCTCCGCGACGGCCTGCCAGTCGATCGGCGCGGGCGGCTGGCCGGTCCGCAGCGACGTCGCGAGGCTGTCGAAGTACAGCTGCCAGCGCTTCGCGTAGTAGTCGCCGACGAGCCCGTTGAACTCGCGCCTTGCGTAGTCCTGCAGGTCGGTGCCGGTCGCCCACAGCGTGACCAGCGACTTGAGGTCGTAGTCGAGCGCGGCCGCCTCCGCGGGCCCACCCGCCTGGTGCTGCGCCTCCTTCTGCCAGCTGCCGAGCAGGAAGCTGCGGTTCGTCCCGAGGAGGTCGTCCATCAGGTGCATCCAGTCCAGCCACTCACCGGTCAGCTTCCGGAAGGTCGCCGTGTCGCCTGCGGCGTAGGCCGCCCTGATCCGCGGCAGGAGCCGGCTGTGGTTGGCCAGCACCTGTCGCGCTACGTCGACCAGGTCGTAGCGGTACGCGTCGGAGTCACGCAGCGCGGGAGCCACCCGCAGCAGCTCGCCGAGCGCCTTGTCGAACTCGGGGATGTCGTACTGCAGCGCGGTTCCGGTGTTGCCGAGCCCGGGCTGGTCGTCGAACAGGCCCGTGACGTGCCGCGTGTCCTTGCCCGCGGGCCAGGAGTACACCGTGTCCTCGAGGATCCGCCACGCCGCACGCGCGTGCGGGTCGTCGCCGCCGTACCGCGCGGCCGCGTACTGGTCGAACCACGCGTCCATGTCGACCGGGCCGTCCTCCCACGGCATGTCGGTGAAGAACGCCACCGCCGCGGGGTTGTTGTCGATCGCCTCGGGCATGAGGGCGATCCCGTTCATCGCCGTCCCCGGCCTGTCGAGCCAGGCGTGGAACTTCTGGTTCCACACGGTCAGGCCGGCGCCCATGTTGACATGCCCGCCGAAGTTCCAGATGGTGCCGAACGCGTACGGCGTACCTTGGAAGTCCTTGTCCCTGTCGGTGATGTTGGGCTGCTCGGTCAGGCCGTCGACGACGAACATCCTGCTGCGGTCGATCGCGGCGAGCACGTCCGGGCGCGGGTTGCCCTGCCATCCGAGGATGGTCCACAGCGCGCCGGGGTGCGCCTTCTCCAGCGCCTGCTGCACCGCTCGCGATGCCGCCGCCACGTCCACGTCACCGGCCCGGCCGCCCTCGTGCAGCAGGTCCATCTTGTACATCGTGCTGTCGCCGAACAGCCGGCTCTGCACCTGGTAGAACGTCGCCGCCAGCCGCGCGAAGTACGGGTCCGTCGGGTCCAGCCAGTCGGGCCGCTCGAGCAGGTTCCACGTGCCCTGCGGGACGGTGTGCGCGCCCGGATGGCGCTGGTCGAAGTCGGTCGGCACCGTGCCGTAGTAGCCGGGCAGCACGGGCGTCATGCCCAGCTCGCGCAGCCGCTTGGTCATCTTCTGCGCGAGCCGGACCCGCTGGTCGATCAGCTGCTGCGAGATCGGCGAACCGACGCAGCACATGTTCTGCAGCAGCCACCAGGACTGGTGTCCCGGCTGGGGGATCCAGTTGCGCGCCTCCTGCTCCGTGTAACCGAACTGCTCGAGCAGCTGCTCGTACACCGCCTCCTGGCCCTCGTAGACCAGGACCTCGTTGATGCCGTGCAGGGCGAGTACGTCGATCCGTCGCTGCCACTCCGGCCAGCTGAGGTACGCGCCCGCGTACCCCTCGTTGGTGTCGTTCAGCGCGAACCGGTGGTCTACCGACGACTCGTGCTCGATCGGGGCGCCGGGCAGCGGGAGCCGGTCCGGGAGGTTCAGCTGCGTCCCGTTGATGGCCACGTCGGCATGCGCGACGTGCCTGAGGTACCAGCCGAACCCGGT
>DASUWX010000063.1:0-11308 GCA_036378185.1 Streptosporangiales bacterium
AAAGCCACCACCGGCATGGTTTACATGGCGCGGGGGGCGGCGGTGACGGGGTGGCCACCGTGCGTGGGACGCTGGCCGGCATGGCATCGATCCGGGACGACGACGTACGCGAATTCCTCTCCGCCGGCACGCGGACGGGCAAGCTGGCCTTCCTCGCCGCGGACGGGCGGCCGCTGGTCGCGCCGGTCTGGTTCGTGCTGGACGGCGACGACGTGGTCTTCACCACGCCGGCCACGTCCGCGAAGGGCCGGGCGCTCCGGCGCGACCCGCGCGTCGCGCTGGTCGTCGACGTCGAGCGGCCGCCGTACGCGTACGTCCAGGTGCAAGGCTTGGCCACCGTCTCGGAGGACCCGGGCGAGCTGCTCCGCATGGCCACGCTGCTCGGCGGCAGGTACATGGGCGAGCAGCTGGCCGAGCAGTTCGGGCGGCGCAACGGCGTCCCGGGCGAGCTGCTGGTGCGGTTGAGGCCGACAAGAGTACTCGCCGACTTCGACGTCGCCGGCTGAGCCGGGCATTCCCGGGCGGCGGGCCGGGAGATAACGTCGGAGATGTGTCGAGGTACGTCTGCTCTGTCTCAACGGCGAGGTGAAGCGATGCACGACAAGCTCGATGACGCCAAGGACGACATCCTCGAACGCGCAGCCGAGGTGGGTCAGAAGTCCTCCGGCGGTCACGAGTCCCCCGAGGCCCTCCGCCGGCTGTTGCGGATCTACTACCGGCACGTCCCCGCCGAGGACCTGCTCGCCCGCGACCCCGTCGACGTGTTCGGCGCCGCCGTCGCGCACCGCCGCCTCGCCCGCACCCGGCCCGAGGGCAAGACCCTCGTGCACGCCTACACCCCGACACAGGACTCGAACGGCTGGGAGTGCGGCCACACCGTCGTCGAGATCGTCACCGAGGACATGCCGTTCCTCGTCGACTCCGCCCGGATGGAGCTGCAGCGGCAGGACCTCACCCTCCACCTCGTCGTCCACCCCCAGGTCTGGGTACGCCGCAACCTGCAGGGCGAGCTGCTTGAGGTGTGCGACGTCGAGGACCCGACCGCTGCGCCCGACGACGCCGTGCTCGAGTCGTGGATGCACCTCGAGGTCGACCGGCAGGACGACGAGCGCGTGCTGCAGCAGCTGCAGGCTGACATGACCCGCGTGCTGACCGATGTGCGCGAGTCGGTGGAGGACTGGCCGCGCATGCAGCACACCATGCTGACCCTCGCCGACGAGTTCGAGAAGGACGTCCCCGAGCCGGCCCGCGACCAGGCGGCGTCCGCCGTCGAGCTGATGCGCTGGCTCGCCGACGACCACTTCACCTTCCTGGGCTACCGCGAGTACGAGCTGGTCGAGAAGGACGGCGAGGACGCGCTCGTCGGCGTCGCGGGCACCGGTCTCGGCATCCTGCGGGCCGACCGGCCCGCGTCCAAGAGCTTCGCCAAGCTGCCGCCGGAGGTGCGCGCACAGGCGCGCAAGCCGCGGCTGCTCTTCCTCACCAAGGCCAACTCCCGCTCGACGGTGCACCGGCCGTCGTACCTCGACTACATCGGCGTGAAGAAGTTCGACGCCGAGGGCAACGTCGTCGGCGAGCGCCGGTTCCTCGGCCTGCTGACCCACCAGGCGTACAGCGAGAGCATCACGCGGATCCCGGGGCTGAAGGAGAAGTACCGCCAGATCCTCACCCGCTCCTCGCTCTCGCCGAACAGCCACGACGGCAAGAACCTGCTGGAGATCCTGGAGAACTACCCGCGCGACGAGCTGTTCCAGACCGAGGTCGACGACCTCATGCCGATCGTCCTCGGCGTGCTCAACCTGCGCGAACGCCGCCGGCTCAAGCTGTTCCTGCGCCGCGACGACTACGGCCGGTTCATGTCCTGCCTGGTGTACCTGCCCCGCGACCGGTACACGACACCGGTGCGGCTGCGCATCCAGGAGATCCTGCAGCAGACCTTCGACGGCGGCGTGGTCGACTACAGCGCGAGCGTCGGCGAGTCGCTGCTCGCCCGCCTGCACGTCGTCGTCCGGGCCAAGCCCGGCTCGTCGATCGCGATGGTCGACCCCGAGCCGGTCGAACGCCGGCTGGTCGAGGCGATCCGCACCTGGGACGAGGACCTCGCCGACGCGATCCGCCGCGAGTGCGGCGAGAGCGGTGCGAACAGGCTCATCGGCACCTACCAGGACGCGTTCCCCGAGGCGTACAAGGAGGACTTCCCCGCCCGCACCGCGGTCGCCGACCTGCGCCGGCTGGAGACGCTGGACGACGACGAGAGCATCGCCCTCAACCTCTACGAGCCGTACGACGCCGAGCCGGGGGAGCGCCGGCTGAAGGTGTTCCGCACCGGCGGCGCGATGTCCCTCTCGGCGGCGTTGCCGCTGCTGCAGAGCCTCGGTGTCGAGGTGGTGGACGAGCGCCCGTACCTGGTGGAACGCAAGGGGAAGACGGCCGCGTGGATCTACGACTTCGGGCTCCGCTACGCGGCCACCGAGGACGTCGACCCCGCGCAGGTCAAGGAGCTGTTCCAGGACGCGTTCCTCGGCCTGTGGCGCGGCGAGGTGGAGAACGACCGGTTCAACGCGCTCGTCACGCTCGGCGGTCTCGGCTGGCGGCAGATCATGGTGCTGCGCGCGTACGCCAAGTACATGCGGCAGGCCGAGACGCCGTTCAGCTCCAACTACATCGAGGCGTGCGTGGTCGGCAACGTCGCGATCGCGCGGCTGCTCGTCCAGCTGTTCGAGGCGAGGCACGACCCCGGGCTCGGCGGGGACAGGGACGCGCGCACGAAGGAGCTCACCGAGCGGGTCACCGAGGCGATAGACCAGGTGTCCAGTCTCGACGAGGACCGCATACTGCGCAGCTACCTCACCATGATCCTGGCGACGCTGCGCACGAGCTACTACCAGAAGGGCGACGACGGCAGGGCGCGGTCGTACCTGGCGCTGAAGTTCGACTCGCCGCAGATCGAGGAGCTGCCGAAGCCGCGTCCCGCGTTCGAGGTGTTCGTGTACTCACCTCGGTTCGAGGGCGTGCACCTGCGCTTCGGCAAGGTCGCGCGCGGCGGGCTGCGCTGGTCCGACCGGCGCGAGGACTTCCGCACCGAGATCCTCGGCCTGGTCAAGGCGCAGATGGTGAAGAACTCCGTGATCGTGCCGGTCGGTGCCAAGGGCGGGTTCGTGCTCAAGCGCCCGCCGGCCGACCCGACCGACCGCGACGCGCTCCAGGCCGAGGGCGTCACCTGCTACCGCATGTTCATCTCGGCGCTGCTCGACATCACCGACAACCGCGTCCGCGGCGAGGTCGTCCCACCCGACGACGTCGTCCGGCACGACGACGACGACACGTACCTGGTGGTCGCGGCCGACAAGGGCACGGCGACGTTCTCCGACATCGCCAACGAGATCGCGGTGGCCCGCGACTTCTGGCTCGGCGACGCGTTCGCCTCCGGCGGCTCGGCGGGCTACGACCACAAGGCGATGGGCATCACCGCGCGCGGCGCGTGGGAGTCCGTGAAGTACCACTTCCGCAAGCTCGGCCTCGACACGCAGACGCAGGACTTCACCGTCGTCGGCGTCGGCGACATGAGCGGCGACGTGTTCGGCAACGGCATGCTGCTGTCCGAGCACATCAGGCTGCTGGCGGCGTTCGACCACCGGCACGTCTTCCTCGACCCCGATCCCGACCCGGCGACGTCCTACGCAGAACGCCGCCGGCTGTTCGAGCTGCCGCGATCGTCGTGGAACGACTACGACAAGAGCCTGATCTCCGCGGGCGGCGGCGTCTACCCGCGCACGGCCAAGTCGATCCCGGTGAGCGAGCAGGTGCGGCAGGCGCTGGGCATCGACGAGAACGTCACCAAGCTCACGCCGCAGGCGTTGATGCGCGCGATCATCAGCGCGCCCGTCGACCTGTTCTGGAACGGCGGCATCGGCACCTACGTCAAGGCGTCCACCGAGACCAACGCCGCCGTCGGTGACAAGGCGAACGACGCCGTCCGCGTCGACGGCCAGGACCTCCGGTGCCGGGTCGTCGGCGAGGGCGGCAACCTGGGGCTCACCCAGCTCGGCCGGATCGAGTACGCGCTCGCCGGCGGCCTGGTCAACACCGACTTCATCGACAACTCGGCGGGCGTCGACACGTCCGACCACGAGGTCAACATCAAGATCCTGCTCGACCAGGTGGTGCGTGCGGGCGACCTGACGCAGAAGCAGCGCAACGAGCTGCTGGAGAGCATGTCCGACGACGTGGCCCGCCTCGTCCTGCGCAACAACTACGAGCAGAACATCGTGCTCGGCGCGTCGGTCAAGCAGAACGTGCAGATGCTGCACGTGCACACCAGGTACCTGCGCCGGCTGGAGAAGGCGGGCCTGCTCGACCGCAAGATCGAGTTCCTCCCCGGCGAGAAGCAGCTGTCGGAGCGGCGCTCGGCGGGGACGGGGCTCACCTCGCCGGAACTCGCGACCATGCTCGCGTACACGAAGATCGTGCTGACGGCCGACCTCCTCGAGTCCGACCTGCCCGAGGACCCGTACCTCCGCAACGAGGTGTACACGTACTTCCCGGCCGCGCTGCGCAAGCGGTTCAGGGACGCGATGGACAGCCACCCGCTGCGCCGGGAGATCATCGCGACCTGCGTCGTCAACAACATGGTCAACCGCAGCGGCACCACCGGTGTGTTCCGGTTCCAGGAGGAGACGTCGGCGTCCGTCGCCGACATCGCACGGGCCTACGCCGTCGCGCGCGCCGTCTTCGGCATGCCGGAGTTCTGGGACGAGGTCGAGCGGCTCGACAACCTCGTGCCGGTCGACGTGCAGCTGCAGATGCTCCTCGAGGCGCGCAAGCTCACCGAACGCGCGACCCGCTGGCTGCTGCACTACCGGCGCCCGCCGTTCGACATCGAGAGCACCATCGGCGTGTACGAGGAGGGCGTGCAGGCGATCGTGCCGCACGTGGCGAAGCTGCTGGTGGGCAGCGACCTCAGGTCGTACGAGTCGCGGCGCGACGGCCTGGTGTCGCAGGGTGTGCCCGAGGCGCTCGCCGAGCGGGTGGCGGGCTTCGTGCCGGCGCTGTCCGTGCTCGACATCGTCGACGTCGCCAGGAGCGAGGAGATCCCGGTGGAGGAGGTCGCCGAGGTCTACTTCGACCTCGCCGACCGGCTGTCCATCGCCGCGCTGCGGGAGAAGGTCATCAGCCTGCCGCGCAACGACCGCTGGCACACGATGGCGCGCAACTCGCTGCGCGACGACCTGTACGAGGCGCACAAGGAGCTCGTCCGCGGGGTACTCACCTCGACCGACCCCGGCCTGA
This sequence comes from Streptosporangiales bacterium, assembly GCA_036378185.1. Taxonomy (GTDB): domain Bacteria; phylum Actinomycetota; class Actinomycetes; order Streptosporangiales; family WHST01; genus WHST01. The sequence goes on from DASUWX010000063.1 coordinate 5,290, forward strand.
CCCCCGAGGACCGGCTGCGGGCATGGGCCGAGCGCAACGGCACCGCCGTCGCCCGGGCCGCCCAGCAGTTCACCGAGATCTGGGAGGGCGACGTGTTCGACATGGCGACGCTGTCGGTGGCCGTACGCGCGGTGCGCACCCTGGTCGCCACGAGCGCCCTGCCCCACGACGGCGACGCCTCGCCCCCGCCTGCGTCCGCCTGACCGGACGGGGCCCTTCATGATCACGGGGCAGAGGCCCGCTGCCCCGGCCGTGGCCCGGGCCGGGGGACCGGGGCATAGCGTGGGTGCGTGAACGACGCGGCCGGGCAGCAGGGATCGGCGGGTAGCGCGCCGGCGGTCGCGATGGTCATCGGCGGGGCGTTGTCGGTGCAGTTCGGCGCGGCGTTCGCGGCACTGCTGTTCCCGCGCATCGGGCCGCTCGGCGCGGTGACGATCCGGCTCGTGGTCGCCGCGGTCATCCTGGTCGTGGCCGTGCGCCCGCGGCTGCGCGGGCACCGGCGGTCCGACTACGCCGTCGTGGTGGCGTTCGGGCTCGTGCTCGCCGCGATGAACGCGTCCATCTACGAGGCCATCGCCCGGCTGCCGCTCGGCGTCGCGGTCACGCTGGAGTTCCTCGGCCCGCTCGGGCTCGCGCTCGCGACCTCCCGGCGGTGGCGGGACGTGCTCTGGGTGGTCAGCGCGGGCGGCGGCGTCGTGCTGCTGGAGGGCGGCTCCACGAGCGGGCTGGACTGGGTCGGCGTGGTCTTCGCGCTGACAGCGGCATCTTGCTGGGTGGGCTACATCCTGCTCAGCGGCCAGACGGGGCGACGGTTCCAGAAGGCGGACGGGCTCGCGCTCGCGATGACCGTCGGCGCGGTCGTCATCCTGCCGGTCGGCATCGCCGGCGCCGGCGGTGCACTCGCCCGGCCGACGACGCTGGGCATCGGTGCGCTGGTGGCGCTGATGAGCTCGGTGGTGCCGTACACCTTGGAGCTGTTCGCCCTGCGCCGGATCGGGCCCGGCACGTTCGGCATCCTGATGAGCCTCGACCCCGCCCTGGCGGCCGCCGCCGGCGTCCTGGTGCTGGCCCAGCGCCCGGGCGGGTGGCAGCTGCTCGGCATCGCGCTCGTCGTGGTCGCCAGCGTCGGCGTCACGCTCGAGGCACGCCGCCGGCGACCGGCGCAGGAGCCGGAGACGACGGCGACCGAATATCTCGGCTGAAGAGATTTTCCGGATCGGGAGGGAACCTTCCGCCCGGTGCCGGACATGTAGGTGGTGTGGGCACGGAACGGCCGGAGCGGCGCAGCGACGCCGACCTGTGGGCGATGGTCGGCAGGGACGACCCGTCCGCGTTCGGTGAGCTGTTCGAACGGCACGCCGACGCCGTCTACAACCACTGCTTCCGCCGTACCGGCTCGTGGAGCACGGCGGAGGACCTGACGTCCGCGGTGTTCCTGGACGCGTGGCGCCGCCGCCGCGAGGTCACCCTGACCACCGAGAGCCTGCTGCCCTGGCTGCTCGCCGTCGCCAACAACGACGTCCGCAACCAGCAGCGGGCGCTGTGGCGGCGCCGCAGGCTGGTCGCGAAGCTGCCGACCGCCGTCGTCACCCCGGATCCGGCCGACGAGGCCGCCGAGCGCGTCGACGACGAGCGTGCGATGCAGCGCGTGCTGAAGGTCTTCCGCAAGCTCACCCCCGACGAGCAGGACGTACTGGCGCTGTGCGTATGGGCCGAGCTGAGCTACGCCGACGCGGCCGTCGCGCTCGGCGTGCCGGTCGGGACGGTGCGTTCCCGTCTCGCCCGTGCCCGCCAGCAGCTGCGCAAGCTCACCGACGGCGGCGAGCTCGACGCCGGCGGACGAGCCAACCGGCCCCGGCGGGTGACGTCGAGGCGGGTCGAAGGAGGGACACTTCGATGACTCTCATCCAGCCGCCGCCGACCCGGCCGTTCCCGCCGGAGCGCCGCGACGCGACCAGGCGGATGCTCGAGGACGCCGCGAGCGCAACGCTGCGCCGCCGGCGACGCCGTTGGCTCACCCGGGCGACCGTCGCGGTCGGCGCCGCCGCACTGCTCACCACCGGCGGGGTCGCCACCGCGTACGTCGGCTACCGGACGGCGCACCACACGTCCGACGTGCGCTGCTACACGAAGGTCGTCCGCGACAAGGGCGAGGACTTCCCCGGTACGACGGTCACCACGCGGGGCTCGGGCAGCAACGGCCGCACCGCCCCTGCCGACCCGGTGCGGGCGTGCGCCGACCTGTGGCGGCAGGGCGTGCTGCGCCCGAACGCGCGCACCGCGGGCGACGTGGACGGCAGGACACACCGGGTGCCGCCGTTGCAGGCGTGCGTACTGGACGACGGGACGGCGGCGGTCTACCCGGCCGCCGACACCCGGACATGTGCGGGACTGGGACTCCCGCGGCTTCGCCGATGAGGGCCACGTGGAAGCGGGGCGGCGAAGCGGCGGGGCGGGGACGCGTGTCGGAGGTCGCCGGGGTGGATCTCCGGCACGCGTTCCCGCGGAACCGGCGAACCCTCACGGGTCGCCGGCGTCGTCGAACAGGCCGCGACGCTGGGCCGCGACGCCGGCCTGGAAGCGGGTGCGTGCGCCGAGCCGCTCGAGCAGCGCGGCGATGCGGCGCCCCACGGTACGGCTGCTGAGCCCGAGCTGACGCGCGATCGCGTCGTCCTTCAGCCCGGCGGCGAGCAACGTCAGCATCCGCCCGTCGAGGTCCGCGCGGTCCTCCGCCGTCGTCGGCACGGGCGGGGTCGCCTGCTGCCAGAGCAGGAAGAACAGCTGGGTGAGCGCCTCCAGCAACGCGCTGCGGTGCACGACGAGCGCGCTGTCGATCACCTCGTCCACGACGAACGGGAGCAGCGCGAGCGACCGGTCGGAGACCGCGAGCTTGATCGGCACGTGGGCGTGCACGCGCGACTCCTCGCCGGCGTCCGCGGCGCTGTACAGCTCGTCGACGGCGCCGGGGATCTCGAGCGAGTCGGGCGAGTAGATCCCGAGGACCCGGACGCCGCCGCCCAGCAGGTCGCGCACCCTGGTGTCCGCCTCGTCCGGCGGGGCCGCGTACGGCGGCCGGTCGAGGACGAGCAGCTCCTCTTCGGTGCCCTCGAGCAGCTGGGCGAACCGCGTCGCGACCGCCGCCTGGCCCACCACCACCTCGACGAGGTCCTCCGGACCGTAGCGGTCCGGCGTGACCAGCTCGGCCAGCAGCTCACGGGCGGCGAGCTGCGTGCGGTCCAGTTCCGCGCGGCGGCGGGCGACGAGCACGTCGACGGCGACGTCCGGACGCGCCGGCACGAGCCGCGCAGGGCGGTCCGCCGTGCGGCTCAGCATGCCGAGGTCCTCGAGCCGGCCGACGCAGCCGCGCACCTTCGGCTGCGGCCAGCCGAGCTCGCCGGCCAGGTCGGCCTCGGTCGCCTGCGGCAGCCGCAGCAGCGCCCGGTAGGCCAGCTCGTCGTCCGGGTCGACGCCCACGCTCTCGAACACGCACGCTCCTGACCGGTTCCGGACATGTCGGCAACTGGTCACCGTAATGGCTGGCCGGGGCACACGCCGGTCGAATAGGAACGCCGTATGCGGACCCTCACCCATCGCTCCGTACCGTGGCGTGCCTTGCTCGCCGTGCTCGCGCTCCTCGCCGTGCTCCTGCCGGCCGGCGGCGCCGCGCAGGCGGCGCCGGACGGCACGCCACCGGCGGGCCGGACGCCTGCCGCCGCGGGCACCGCCCGCGGGGCCACGGTCACCCTCGTCACCGGCGACAAGGTGACCCTCGGCCCGGTGCGGGACGGCACACCCACCGTGCGGTTCCGGCCCAGGCACGGCGGCAACCCGGGCACGGGTGACGGGTTCCGGGTCGTGCGCCGCAAGGACGGCGTCTACGTGATCCCCGACGACGTAGTGGGCCTGGTCCCCGGCGTCCTCGACGACGCGCTGTTCAACGTGACCGCGCTCGTCGCGATGGGCTACGACGACGCCCACCGCAAGGACGTGCCGCTGATCGTCAAGCGGGCGAACGGTGTCCGCACTCTCGCCGCGACGGGCCTGCGGCAGCACCGATCGCTGGACAGCATCGGCGCGAGCGCCGCGACCGTGGCGAAGTCCGACGCCGCGGCCTTCGGCGACCAGCTCGCCGGCCTGCAGGACGCGCGCCGAGGCGGCGTCCACACCGCGGCGTCGCCGCTCGACGGCGTACGCAAGATCTGGCTGGACGGGCGGATGACCGCCGCCGACCTCGACGGCTACCTGACCCAGGTGAACGCGCCGGCCGCATGGGCGTCGAACCTGGACGGCTCCGGTGTCAAGGTGGCCGTCCTCGACACCGGTGTCGACACCGGCCATCCCGACCTCAGCGGACAGGTGACCGACGCGGCCAACTTCACGGACTCTCCGACCGCGGCCGACGTCAACGGGCACGGCACGCACGTCGCGTCGATCCTCGCCGGCACCGGCGCGAAGGCCGACGGGGCGCGGCGCGGCATCGCCTACGGCGCGCACCTGATCTCCGGCAAGGTGCTCGGGGACAACCGCTTCGGGCAGGAGTCCTGGGTCATCGAGGGCATGCAGTGGGCGGTCGCGCAGGGCGCCAAGGTGGTCAACATGAGTCTCGGCGGCCAGGCCGGCGACGCCGACGACCCGGTCGCGCAGGCGCTCGACGAGCTGACGGCGTCCTCCGGCGCGCTGTTCGTCGTCGCCGCCGGTAACGGCGGGTTCGTATTCGACGACCCGTTCAGCATCGAGACTCCGGGCATCGCCGAGTCCGCGCTCACCGTGGGCGCCACCGACGTGGACGACACGATCGCCTGGTTCTCCAGCGAGGGACCGGTGCGCGGCACGCACCGGCTCAAGCCGGACGTCTCGGCACCCGGCATGGACATCCTCGGCGCCCGGGCGGGCGCGCGGGACGGCGACTTCTACCGGTCGCTGTCCGGGACCTCGCAGGCGACGCCGATCGTCGCCGGCGCCGCCGCCCTGCTGTGGCAGCGGCATCCGGACTGGGACTGGCAGCGGGTCAAGGCCACCATCGTCGACACCGCCGCCCGGTCCGCGCAGTACTCCACCGCGTGGAAGCTGGGGGGCGGCCGTGTCGACCTGGCGCGGGCGACCACCCAGACGCTGACCAGCTCGACGGCGAGCGTCGACCTCGGCTTCCTCCACTACCCGGTGACCAGGCCGGTGTCGAAGCAGGTGACCCTGACCAACGACGGTGCGGCCGCCGAGACCGTGACACTGACCGAGGCGGAGACCCGGTACGACGGCGCCGCCGCGCCGACCGACGGCGTGACCGTCTCGCCGGCCACGCTGACCGTCCCCGCGGGTGGTTCGGCGACGGCGACCGTCACCGTCGACCCGTCCGTGGTGCCCGACGGCGACTACCAGGGCACGCTCACCGTCAGCGCGGGCGGCGACCGGCCCGAGCTGCGCCTGCCGATCGGCTTCTACGACGAGCCTGAGCACCACGACCTCTCGGTGCAGGTGCTCGACCGCAACGGGAACCCGTACGCGAACGGCCGCATCTGGCTGGTCGACGGCGACACGGGCCACGACTACTTCGACTACCCGCTCGACGCCGAGGGGCGGGCGAAGCTGCATCTGGTGCCCGGCCACTGGGCGGTGTTCTCCACGGTCACGACACCGGGATCGGGCGGCGGTCCGGCGACGGTGACCCTCGGCGGTACCGCCGAGCTGGACCTGCACAAGGACATCTCGTACGTGCTGGACGCCCGGCGTGCGGTGCAGATGCGCCCGCCGGCGGTGACCGGCCAGCCCACCGAACTCACCGAGTTCAACTTCACCTACGGCAAGCGCGCCGACGACGGCGTCGGCGTCGCCGACTACCCGGCGATCACGTCCGACGACGTCGAGTCCGGGCGGGTGTTCGTGATGCCGTCGGCCCCGGTCACGGCGGGCACGTTCCACGCGGACGTCCGCTGGCGGCTGGAGCCGACCGGGCGTGTCCGGCCCGGCACGCCCGACTCCTACGACCTGCTGTACACGAAACCCGTACTCGGCCCCGGGCTCT
>DASUWX010000064.1:0-36301 GCA_036378185.1 Streptosporangiales bacterium
TCGGACTCGACGTGCTGGCCCGCTCCCAAACCATCACCCACATCGTCGAGGAGGTGACCGAACCACCCCTACAGGCCCTCACCGCCTGAACAACAACGACGAGGGATCACCCGTCATACACCACTTCACAGGACTTGACCCAGGGGTCTGGGACTGGAATGTCGCGTCGCGGCGGGTCCTGAACAAGCTCGGGTTCCGTGAAACGAGCCGGGTGACGCCGGACACCGGCCACGGCGACAGCCTGCTGACGGTACGAGAGTTCGAGCCGCGTACGGCTGAGGATGGTTCACTGAGACGCCTCCGCGGGCGGTGATGGATTTACAGGCCCAGCCTTACCGGGGCATCTGGTACCCCGTGCGTGATCAGCGCGGTCAGCGGGATTGCGAGGTCGCGTGGTGAGAACAGGTCTGTTCCCCGGTAGTCGGTGACGTCCCGGCACCGCCACCATTGCCACCCGGTGATGTTCTCGGCGGCCAGCTCGTCGTCGGACATCGTGCCGCGGGGCGTGAACGAGATTGTGCGGATCAGGAAGTAGTCGTTGATCACGCCGTCATAGCCGGTCGCTTGTCTGGATGCGACGGCCTCCTGATGCCAGACGTGGGGCGGATCGGCGTCGAGGACGAGTCCTACCTCCTCTCGCAGCTCTCGGTTCAAGGCGCCGAGCGGAGTCTCGCCGGGTTCGATCCCTCCGCCGGGGGCCGCCCAGACGACGGCCGCACCTGTGGGCACGGCGGGATGTGGGAATCCGAATCGACACAGCAGGACGCGGTCGTGCTCATCGAGGATGATCGCTCGGGCGGAGTGGCGCAGTCTCGCCGAGGTCACCGAGACACACGATCCGTCCCGAACCCGAGCGCCGGTACAAGATCCCGAACCAGACAATGCTCCGGTGGGTCGAGCACGTTGCAACCGGATCCACGGGGTTGTTCGCTGACTGCCGGCCGGGTGAACACCTGCGACGAGGCTGGCGACGACACCCGTCAGGCCTTCTCACCTGCACAAACGTGCTGGTGGGCGATGCAAGAATTGAACTTGCGACCCCTACCGTGTCAAGGTAGTGCTCTCCCACTGAGCTAATCGCCCGGGTCGTGTGACTTGCGAGGCGGAACCCGTACTGCCGGGAATCGAGCCCGCTCCATCCTCTGTAACGTGTCGGTTGCCGCTTCGCCGTCGAGGCGGAGGCGGGAATCGAACCCGCGTACAGGGCTTTGCAGGCCCTTGCCTAAGCCACTCGGCCACTCCGCCGGCTAGGGCTCGGTGGCCCTCCGAGCGGACGACGGGGCTCGAACCCGCGACCTTCACCTTGGCAAGGTGACGCGCTACCAACTGCGCTACGTCCGCCTGCACCGGTCATTTCCTCGGTGCGCAGGCAACTCTAACCGATGGGTGCCACCCAGCCCAAACAGGTACCCCGTGTCGCGGGTAGGTTCCCGGTCATGCACAGCACGGACAGGCGGATCGTCGAGGTGGACGGCCTGCGGCTGCGGCCGGAGGACGTGGTCGACGTGGCCCGGGGGACCGCCGGGGCGCGGCTCGCGGAGGGCGTCGCCGAGCGGATGGAGCGGTCCCGGCAGATCGTCGTCGGCGCGGTCGAGGCGGGCGAGGTGATGTACGGGATCACCACCGGCTTCGGCGCCCTCGCGGACACCCACATCGGCCGCACCGACATCGAGCGGCTCCAGGTGTCACTGCTGCGCTCGCACGCCGCCGGTGTCGGCGAGCCGCTGCCGGACGACGTCGTGCGCGGGCTGCTCCTGCTCCGGGCGCGCACGCTGGCCGCCGGGTACTCGGGCGTCCGCGTCGAACTGCCCGCCCTGCTGCTTGACCTGCTCGACCACGACCTGCTGCCGGTCATCCCCGGGAAGGGATCGGTCGGCGCGTCTGGCGACCTCGCGCAGCTCGCGCACCTGGCCCTGCCGCTGGTCGGCGAGGGCCGGCTGCGCCGGGCCGGCGGCCCGCTGGACGGGCTCCCGGCCGCGGAGCTGCTCGCCGCCGAGGGTCTCGAGCCGCTCACCCTCCAGGCGAAGGAGGGCCTGTCGCTGATCAACGGCACCGAACCGATGCAGGTGCTGCTCGCACTCGCGGTGGCTGACGCCCACATCCTGGTGCGGGTCGCGGACGTGGCGTGCGCGTGCTCGCTCGACGGCCTGCTCGGCACCAACCGGCCGTTCGACGAGCGGGTGCAGCGGCTGCGGCCGCATCCCGGCCAGTTGGCCAGTGCCGGGAACCTGCGGGCGATCCTCACCGACTCGCCGCTGATGCGCAGCCACCGCGAGAGCGACCATGCGGTGCAGGACTCGTACTCGCTGCGGTGCGCGCCGCAGGTGCACGGCGCGGTGCGGGACGTGCTCGGCCACGCCGAGCGCACACTGGAGATCGAGCTGGGTGCCGTCGTCGACAACCCGGTGATCGTCGCCGACGGCGAGGTGATGACGACCGGCAACTTCCACGGCGAGCCGCTGGCGTTCGCCGGCGACATGCTCGCGATGGCGCTCGCCGAGCTGGCCTCGATCGCGGAGCGGCGCGTCGACCGGATGCTCGACCCCGCGTTCTCCAGGGGGCTGCCCCCGTTCCTGGCCGAGCGGGCGGGGACGAACTCCGGGTTCATGCTGGCGCAGTACACGGCGGCCTCGCTGGTGAGCGAGAACAAGGTGCTGGCGCACCCGTCCGGCGTCGACACCATCCCCACGAGCGGCAACCAGGAGGACCACGTCTCGATGGGCTGGACGTCGATGCGCAAGCTGCACGACGTGCTCGCGAACGTCCGCTCGGTACTCGCGGTCGAGCTGCTGTGCGGCATGCAGGCGCTCGACTTCCGTGCGACCATCGCACCGAGCAGCCCGGCCGTCGAGGCGGTGCGGTCGATCATCCGGGCGGACGTCCCCGCGATGCCGGTCGACCGCGAGCTCGCACCGCAGTTGCGGGCGGTCGAGGCGTTGTTGCCCACGATCGTCGCCGCGGTGGAACGGGTGACGGGCCCGCTCGGCTGACCGTTACGCTGGGCGCACCACGACGTACAGGAGGGCACGTTGCAGGTCTGGCTCAACACGGGTCTGGTCGACGCCGACCAGGCGCAGCTGTCCGCATTCGACCACGGGCTGACCGTCGGCGACGGCGTCTTCGAGACGATCAAGGTGACCGACGGCGTCACGTTCGCGCTCACGAGACACCTGCACCGCCTCGCCAGGTCGGCGGCCGCCATCTGCCTGCCGGCGCCCGATCTCGACCTCGCCCGCCGCGCCTGTGAGGCGGTCGTCGCCGCCAACCCGATCCAGGGGCTCGCCCGGCTGCGGCTGACCTTCACCGGGGGCGTGGCGCCGCTCGGCTCGGAGCGCGGCGACTCCGGCCCGACGCTGCTCGCGGCGGTCGCGCCGCAGCCGAACCCGACACCGACCGTCGACGTCACCACCGTGCCGTGGCCGCGCAACGAACGCGGTGCGCTGTCCGGGGTGAAGAGCACCTCGTACGCGGAGAACGTGGTCGCCCTCGCCTACGCGAAGGAACGCGGCGGCGCCGAGGCGATCTTCGGCAACCTCGCCGGCAACCTGTGCGAGGGCACCGGCAGCAACATCTTCGTGGTCGTCGGCGGCGAGATCGTGACGCCGCCGCTGTCGGCGGGCTGCCTCGCCGGCGTCACGCGTGCGCTCGTCATCGAGTGGGTGGGCGCCGCGGAGCGTGACACGCCGCTGGCCGCGCTCGGCGAGGTCGAGGAGGCGTTCCTCAGCGGGACGACCCGTGACGTCCAGCCGATCCGCGCGATCGACGGGCGGGAGCTGCCCGCCGCGCCCGGTCCGGTGACGCAGAAGGCCATGGAGATCTTCGCCGCCAAGGCGAGTGTCCTGCAGGACCCGTGAGCACTGGTCGGCTCGGCGGCGTCGAAACCTTCCGCGCGCTCCGGTCGTTGGTCGGTACATGCGCGCAGGCTCGGCTCAGGTGGACGCGTCCCGCACCCAGGCGACGGCCGGCGGGGGAGACCCGGTGACCTCGGAGGCGCCGCACCGCGCGGTGCGCGGCGCCAGGCGTTTCCGCGGCTGGATCCGGCAGCACGCCGTGCTGAACACCACCTGGCGGATCGCCGTCTTCGTCGTCGGCGTCGCGGTCGCCCTCGGCGGCCTGATCATGCTGGTGACACCCGGGCCCGGCTGGCTCGCGATCATCGCCGGCTTCGCGCTGCTCGCCACCGAGTTCGGCTGGGCCCGCCGTGCGCTGCGCAGGGCGAAGGACGCCGGTCAGGCGGCGAAGGAGAAGGCTCTCGACCCGCGGGTGCGCCGCCGCAACAAGGTGTTGCTCATCATCGCCTGCGTCGTGGTCGCCGCCGTCGTCGTGGCGTATGTCGTCGGCTACGGATGGACCCCGCCGTGGAAGCTCGCCATCTGGCATCGGCTACCCTGATACCCGCACCGGCACCGATAGAGTGTTCCGGAGCGAGGGCGATTAGCTCAGCGGGAGAGCGTTCCGTTCACACCGGAGAGGTCACTGGTTCGATCCCAGTATCGCCCACCAGCACGAACCCAATACTGGACGCGATCGGCCCGCCGCGACGGGCCGCGACGGTTCAGCGCGGGATGACGTAGCGGTACATCTGCACGGTCCAGGTCGGCTCGTCGGTCGGTTTCGACGCGTACCACACGGCGCCCATGGCCGCGTAGAACGGAGCCGCGTTCGGGTCCGAGCCGATGACGAACTCGGACCGGCCGAGCTCGCGGGCGGTGCCGACGGCGTGCTGCCACAGGAGCCTGCCGTAGCCCTTGCCGATCTGGTCGGCGTCCACGAAGAGCTTGTCCAGGAGCAGTTCGTCGTCGTCCTGCTCGATGAAGGCGTAGAAGCCGAGCCTCCCGTCGTCGCCCTCGAGGACGAACACGGGATTGTCCCGGACGTACGTCTCCGGAATGACGCGGGCCTCGTCACCGGCCCAGTCGAAATAGCCCGGCGGGTATCGCCAGTGCGACGACGAGCGTTCCTGGAGGTCGGCGAGCTCACCGGCCTCGCCGGGTTCGGCGCGCCGGATGCGGTGGGAACTCTCGGCCACCACAGCCACCCTCCTGGACCATCGGCTGGACCGTCGATCCACGGATCGTAGCTCCGCCCCGGCGGTCGGCGGGCCGGAAGAACGGAACTTGTCCGGGCCTGCGGACCTCACGCAGCGACGCACTGACGGCGCGGCTATTGACAGCCCCTGCCGGCGTATCCAGGATGGCCGGAGGTCTTACCACTCCTTCCACAGAACGGACCCTGGATGGCCGACACCGCGCGCCCGGCTGCCGCCGGCTTAAGCAGACGCCATTTCCTCAAGACCGGGTCCGCGGGTCTCGCCGCGGTCGTCGCCTGGCCGCTGGTCGGCGGGGCACCGGCACACGCGACCGGTGCGGCGGGCACCGTCGGCCCGGCCGCCGAGTCCGTGCCGTTCGGCGCGGACTGGCTGTTCGGCCCCTCGGTGGACGGCGGGTCGGCGCCGGGCTTCGACGACGGCGACATGGTGACGGTGACGCTGCCGCACACCGTCGCCCGGCTCTCCTGGCGCTCGTGGGACCCGGCCTCGTGGGAGCGGGTGTGGTTGTACCGCAAGCACTTCGACGCTCCGGCCGACGTCGACGGCAAGCGCGTGTTCGTCGACTTCGCCGGCGCGCTCACCGGCTCGACGCTCACCGTCAACGGCACCGAGCTGCCCGGGCGGCAGGGCGGCTACCTGCCGTTCACCGCTGAGCTGACCAAGGTCCTCCAGCCGCGCGACAACGTGCTCGCCGTCGTACTCGACTCGGGCTTCGACATCGACGTGCCGCCGGACCGGCCGGCGCCGACGCCGTCGAGCAGCGTCGACTACTGGCAGCCTGGCGGCATCTACCGGGAGGTCCGGCTGCGGGTCGTGCCGCAGGTGTTCCTGGCCGACGTGTTCGCCAAGCCGGTCGACGTGCTCGACCCGTCCGAGCGTCGGGTCGACATCGAGTGCACGGTCGACGCCGCCACCGTGCCCGGCGGCGCCGCGGAGATCACCGTCGAGCTGCGGGACGGAGACCGCGTGGTCGCGTCGACGAAGGCTCCGGTCACGATCTCCGGGACCGGGCAGACGACGGCGCGCGCGACGTTGTCCCAGCTCGGCGACGTGACGCTCTGGGGCGTCGCCGACCCGCACCTGTACGACGTCGTCACGACGCTGTCGGTCGGCGGCACCGCGATCCACGACTACCGGGTGCGGATCGGCTTCCGGGAGGCGAGCTTCCGGCAGGACGGGTTCTTCCTGAACGGCGAGCGGGTGAAGCTGTTCGGGGTGAACCGGCACCAGTTCTTCCCGTTCGCCGGCGGCGCGATGCCGGACCGCGTGCAGCGCAAGGACGCCGAGATCCTGCGCCGCGAGCTGAACTGCAACATCGTCCGCTGCTCCCACTATCCGCAGGCCGAGGCGTTCCTCGACGCGTGCGACGAGCTCGGGCTGATGGTCTGGGACGAGATCCCCGGCTGGGGCTACTTCGGCGACGCCGCGTGGCAGGCGGCGGGCAGGCGCGACGTGCACGACATGGTCGTCCGCGACCGCAACCACCCGTCGGTCATCGTCTGGGGGGCGATGCCGAACGAGGCCGGCGAGCACGTCGACGAGTACACCGTCTACCGCGACCTCGCGCGCTCGCTCGACGACTCCCGGCCGACCGGCGGCGACGGCTCCCGCGGCGACGCCGCCTTCGTCTTCGACGTCTTCACCTTCCACGACTACAGCCACCACACCGACGCGGACGGCCGGCAGGTGCCCGACCTGCAGGCGCCGACGGACGCGGCCGGCAAGCCGTACCTGATCTGCGAGGCGGTCGGGACGCTCTCCGGCCCCGCGAAGTACTACCGGCGCATCGACACCCAGGACGTGCAGCAGGGCCAGGCGACCGCGCACGCCCGCGTGCACGACATCGCCGCGTCCGACGACCGCTACTGCGGCCTGGTGGCGTGGTCGGGCTACGACTACGAGTCGGGCTCGGGCAACCGGTTCCAGGACATCAAGTTCACCGGCGTCGTCGACCTGTTCCGGGTGCCGAAACCCGGCGCGGCGATCTACCAGGCGCAGGTCGACCCGAAGGTCCGCCCGGTGATCGCGCCGGCGTTCTACTGGGACTTCGGGCCGACGTCGCCGGTCGACCGGTTGGGCTCCGCGATGATCTGCTCGAACCTGGACCGGCTGGAGGTCTACGTAGCCGGGACGCACTTCGCGACCGTGCGGCCGGACACGGCGAACTACGGCCACCTGCGCTACCCGCCCTCGTTCGTCGACTTCGGCAGGGTGGACGGCGCCGGCCAGCCGGAGCTGCGCATCGACGGCTACCTGGGCGATGCCAAGGTCGCCTCACGCGCGTACGCGTCCGACCCGTCCGGCGACCGGCTGCTCGTGTCGGTCGACGACGCCGAGCTGCTCGGCGACGGCGTCGACAGCACCCGTGTCGTGTTCCGCGCCGTGGACCGGCACGGGCAGCCGCGGCCGTTCCCGCAGGGCGACGTGACGCTGGCGGTGGACGGGCCGGCGGCGCTCATCGGCGACAACCCGTTCGCGTTCGCGGACGCCGGCGGCGTCGGCGCCGTGTGGTTGCGGACGCTGCGCAACACGCCAGGCCCCGTCACGCTCACCGCGACGCACCCCACCCTGGGCAGGGCGTCCGCGACCACCCGGGTGCTGATGCCCACCCCCGGTGGGCCACCGGCGCCGTACGGGACGCTGCGGGCGGCGCAGTCGTCGCTGCTCGCCACGGCCGGCGGCACCGTCACGGTCGGCGCGACCTTCACCGACGTGGGCCGTCCGACTCTCGACGCCGTGACGCTGAGCCTGCGGCTGCCGCCCGGATGGACCGCACGGCCCACGACACCGACGGCGTTCCGCGACCTGTCCACCGGACAGCACGTGACGGCGTCCTGGCAGGTGTCGGTCCCGGCGGGGACGCAGCCGGGCGCGGTCGAGGCCGTGATCAGCGCCGCGTACACCGGCCGCGGCGAGCACGCGGGGACCGACACCGGCGTGACGGTGCTGATCGCGTACCCGTCTCTGGCCGCCGCCTACGACAACACCGGGATCAGCGACGACGCCGACATCGAGGCAGCGAACTTCGACGGCGTGGGCAACAGCTACTCGGCGCAGGCCCTCGCCGCGGCGGGCCTGACGCCGGGCGAGACCGTCGAGCACGACGGGGTCGGCTTCGTCTGGCCGGACGTGCCCGCCGGCCACCCGGACAACGCCGTCGCCCAGGGGCAGACCGTGCTGTTCTCCGGCACCGGCACGAGGCTCGCGTTCGTCGGGGCGGGCAGCCCGTCGGACGAGGGCGGCACCGGCACGGTGTACTACGCCGACGGCAGCACGAGCACCTTCACGGTCACGCTGGACAACTACTTCGACCCGCCCGACACCGGCAACGACGTCATCGCGACGATGCCCTACCTCAACGACACCAACCCGGCTTCCAACGGCGGCAAGGCCGGCCGGCGCGACCACACCGTGTACGTCTACTTCTCCGCGGTGCCGATCACCGGCGGGAAGGCCGTCAGGGCGGTGACGCTGCCGGCCGGCGGCACGATACCCAGCAGCGGCCGGATCACCGGCGCACACGTCTTCGCGCTCGGCATCGGGTGACTGCTACGGATGACCGCTACGGGTAGCGGGCGCCGGTGAAGTTCACCCGGATGCTGTAGAGCAACCTGGTCGCCGTGATGAACAGGTCGTTGCGCTTCGGCCCGCCGAACGTGAGGTTGGCCACCACCTCGGGCACGTGCAGCTTGCCGGCGAGCGTGCCGTCCGCCTCGTAGCAGTGCAGGCCGTCCCGGGACGCGGCCCAGAGCCGGCCCCTGTCGTCGAACCGGATGCCGTCGTAATGGCCGCCCGGCACCGAGCCGAACACGTCGCCGCCGGAGAGCGTGCCGTCGTCGGCGACGTCGAACACCCGGATGTGGTCTCTCGGCGTGTCGACGACGTACAGCCGCCGCTCGTCGGGGGAGAACGCGAGCCCGTTGGGCCGTTCGAAGTCGTCCGCGACCTTGGTCACGGCCCCCGTCGACGGGTCGACGCGGTAGACGTGGCAGCCGTCTTGCTCGCGCTCCGCGCGGATCCCCTCGTAGTCGCTGGAGATGCCGTAGCTCGGGTCGGTGAACCAGACGGAGCCGTCGGACCGCTCGACGACGTCGTTGGGGCTGTTGAACCTGCCGCCGCGGTAGGTGTCGGCGAGCACGGTCAGCGAGCCGTCGTGCTCGAACCGCACGACCCGCCGCGTGCCCTGCTGGCAGGCGATCACCCGACCGGCCCGGTCCAGCGTGTGCCCGTTGGCGTAGTCGGCGGGCGACCGGAAGACGCCGACCGTGCCGGTCGTCTCGTCCCACCGCAGGGTGCGGTCGTTGGGGATGTCGTTGAACAGCAGGTAGCGTCCCGCCGGCACGTAGACCGGTCCCTCCGTCCACCGGCAGCCGGTGTGCAACCGCTGCAGCACCTCGTCCCCGCCGGTCCGTGCGAACCGCTCGTCGAGCACCTCGAACCTCGCGGGCACGACATCGCACATACCGACCTCCGGACCCTGCGCTGGCTGAATGGGCAGGCCAAGCGTGCCACGGCGGCGGCGACGGCGAGCACGGGAGTCGAAACCCGATGAGGCCGCTTTCGGCGGGCGGATAGCATCGGCACGTCGACAGCTGTCCCGATCAGAAGGAGCACCCCCGTGTCCGGCGACCTGACCATCACCCTCGGCGGCAGCGCGCGAGCGGTGGCGGCCGGCACGACGGCGGGTGAGCTGTTCGACGGACAGCGCGACGTCGTCGTCGCCCGGGTCAACGGCGAGCTGCGCGACCTCGCGTACCGCCTGGTGGACGGCGACACGGTCGAGCCCGTGGAGATCTCCTCGCCCGACGGCCTGGCCGTGCTGCGCCACTCGTGCGCCCACGTGCTCGCCCAGGCCGTACAGCAGCTGCACCAGGAGGCCAAGCTCGGCATCGGCCCGCCCGTCCAGAACGGCTTCTACTACGACTTCGACGTCGACCAGCCGTTCACGCCGGACGACCTCGCGGCGATCGAGAAGCGGATGCGCGAGATTGTCAAGCAGGGCCAGACGTTCCGGCGCCGCGTCGTCTCCGAGGAGGAGGCGCGTGCCGAGCTCGCCCACGAGCCGTACAAGCTCGAGCTGATCGGGCTGAAGGGCGGCGCGGCCGACACCGAGGGCGCGGACGTCGAGGTCGGCGGCGGCGAGCTCACGATCTACGACAACGTCGCCAGGGACGGCTCGGTCGCGTGGAAGGACCTCTGCCGCGGGCCGCACGTGCCGTCCACGAAGGCGATCGCGGCGTTCAAGCTGATGCGCACAGGCGGCGCATACTGGCGCGGCAGCGAGAAGAACCCGCAGCTGCAGCGGATCTACGGCACCGCGTGGCAGAGCAAGGACGCGCTCAGGGCGTACACCGACCGGCTTGCCGAGGCCGAGCGCCGCGACCACCGCAGGCTGGGTGCGGAGCTCGACCTGTTCAGCTTCCCCGACGAGCTGGGCAGCGGCCTGGCCGTGTTCCATCCCAAGGGCGGCATCCTGCGGCGCGAGCTGGAGAACTACTCGCGGCAGCGGCACCAGGACGCCGGCTACGAGTTCGTCAACACGCCGCACATCACCAAGGAGGACCTGTTCCTCACCTCGGGCCACCTGCCGTACTACGCCGACACGATGTTCCCGCCGATGGAGCTCGAGGGCGCGAAGTACTACCTCAAGGCGATGAACTGCCCGATGCACAACCTGATCTTCAGGGCGCGCGGGCGGTCCTACCGCGAGCTGCCGTTGCGGTTGTTCGAGTTCGGCACCGTCTACCGGTACGAGAAGTCCGGCGTCGTGCACGGGCTCACCCGGGTGCGCGGGCTCACCATGGACGACGCGCACATCTACTGCACCCGCGAGCAGATGGGCGACGAGATCAAGTCGTTGCTCGCCTTCGTGCTCGACCTGCTCCGCGACTACGGGCTCACCGACTTCTACCTGGAGCTGTCCACCCGCGACGACTCGGACAAGTTCATCGGTGAGCCGGAGCAGTGGGCGGAGGCCACCGACGCGCTCGCCCGTGCCGCGGAGGAGTCGGGGCTCGCCCTCGTGCCCGACCCGGGCGGTGCCGCGTTCTACGGTCCCAAGATCTCGGTCCAGGCCAAGGACGCGATCGGCCGCAGCTGGCAGATGTCCACCATCCAGCTCGACTTCAACATGCCGGCCCGGTTCGGGCTGGAGTACCAGGCCGCCGACGGCACGAGGAAGCAGCCGGTGATGATCCACCGCGCGCTGTTCGGCTCGATCGAACGGTTCGTCGGCGTCCTCACCGAGCACTACGCGGGCGCGTTCCCGCCGTGGCTCGCGCCCGTCCAGGCCGTGGGCATCCCGGTGTCCGACGCGCACGTCCCGTACCTGCGGGAGGTCGCCGAGCGGCTGCGTGCCCGCGGCATCCGGGTCGAGGTGGACGAGTCCGACGACCGGATGCAGAAGAAGATCCGCAACGCTCAGAAGCAGAAGGTGCCGTACATGCTCATCGCCGGCGACGAGGACGTCGCCAAGGGCTCGGTGTCGTTCCGCTACCGCAGTGGCGAGCAGGACAACTTCGTGCCGGTCGACAAGGCGATCGAGCAGATCGCCGCCGCCGTACGGGACCGCGTGCAGGTGTGACGAGCGAGGCGCCCATCCCGCAGGACGGTGTCGGCCGGCCGGACGGCTGGGACCGGCTCTGGACGCCGCACCGGATGGCGTACATCAAGGGCGAGAACAAGCCCGTCGACAGCCAGCCGGGCCAGGGCTGCCCGTTCTGCCGGGCGCCGACGCAGCCCGACGCCGACAGCCTGATCGTCGCGCGCGGTGAGGCGGCCTACGTCGTGCTCAACCTCTACCCGTACGCCGCCGGCCACCTGCTGGTGTGCCCGTACCGGCACGTGTCCGACTACCCGGACCTCGACGACGCCGAGACCGCCGAGGTCGCCGCACTCACCAAACGGTCCATGACGGTGCTGCGCGAGGTGTCCGGCGCGCAGGGCTTCAACATCGGCCTGAACCAGGGCGCGGTGGCGGGCGCGGGCATCGCCGCCCACCTGCACCAGCACGTCGTCCCCAGGTGGGGCGGCGACACGAACTTCATGCCCGTCGTCGGGCGCACCAAGGTGCTGCCGCAGCTGCTCGGTGACACCAGGAAGCTTCTCGCGGACGCCTGGAACGGTTAAGGTTCCGACATCATGAGCGACCTCCCGGACCGCCGCGAGCTGCGCGCCTCCGACCAGGACCGCGACCGCGTCGCCGAGCACCTGCGTGAGGCCGCCGGTGACGGCCGGCTGACGCTCGCCGAGCTGGAGGAGCGGCTCGACCTCACCTACCGCGCCCGTACCTACGGCGAGCTCGCCCCGATCACGGCCGACCTGCCGATCCCGACCGGCGCGGGGCCGGCGGGCGTGCCGGCCGACGTGAGCGAGGCGCCCCGCGAGATCCGCACGATCCTCGGCAGCCAGCACCTGAACGGCCGGTTCGTCGTGCCGCCCACCATGCGCGCCCGCGCGGTGCTCGGCGAGGTGAAGATCGACCTGACCGACGCGATCGTGCCGCGCCGCGAGGTCGTCATCGAGGCCGACGCGTTCCTCGGCGAGGTGACGCTGACCGTGCCGGAGGGAGTGGACGTCCGGCTCGAGGCCGGCACCAACGTGCTCGGCGAGCGGAAGAGCAAGCTGCCCGCGCCGTCGTCGCCGGACGCGCCGGTGATCCGGGTGCGCGGCTCGGTGGTCCTGGGCAGCGTCAAGGTCGAGCCGCGCAGGTGGAACCGGCTGCGCAAGCTGCTCGAGGGCGGTTGAGCCGGTCGTCGCCGGCAGGCGTCGCCGTGGCGACGCCTGCCCTCGACGACTCGTCGGTCACTCCTCCTGGGCGGCGTTCGCGGCGACGACCTTCTCCGCGACGTGGCTCGGCATCGGCTCGTGCCGCTGGTAGGTGCGGCTGAACGTGCCGGTGCCGTGCGACATGGAGCGCAGGTCGATCGCGTACCGCGTGATCTCGATCTGCGGGATCTCGGCCCTGACGAGGGTGCGCCCGGTGCCGACCGGCTCGGTGCCGATGACGCGGCCGCGGCGGGTGGACAGGTCACCCATGACCGTCCCGACGTAGTCGTCGTCGACCAGGATGGACACCTCGTCGACCGGCTCGAGCAGCAGCACCTGGGTTGCGGCCGCCGCCTCGCGCAACGCGAGCGAACCCGCGGTCTGGAACGCCATGTCGGACGAGTCGACCGAGTGCGCCTTGCCGTCGACGAGCGTGACCCGCACGTCGATCATCGGGTAGCCCGCGCTCACGCCCTTCTCCATCTGGGCGCGCACGCCCTTCTCGACGGACGGGATGAACTGCCGCGGCACCGCACCGCCGAAGACCTTGTCGACGAACTCGAACCCACCGCCCGTGGGCAGCGGCTCGACCTCGATGTCGCAGATCGCGTACTGGCCGTGGCCGCCGCTCTGCTTGACGTGCCGCCCGCGTGCCTTCGCCGTGCCGGCGAACGTCTCCCGCAGCGGCACGCGCAGGTCGACCTCCTCCACCTCGACGCCGTAGCGCGATGCCATCCGGTCGAGGACGACGTCCTTGTGCGCCTCTCCCATGCACCACAGCACCAGTTGCCGCGTCTCGGCGTTGTGCTCTACCCGCAGGGTCGGGTCCTCGGCCTCGATCCGGCTCAGCGCCTGCGACAGCTTGTCCTCGTCCGCCTTCGACTTCGCCTCGATGGCGACCGGCAGCAGCGGCTCGGGCAGCGTCCAGGAGTGCATCAGCAGCGGGCGGCCGCGGTCCGAGAGGGTGTCGCAGGTCTCGGCGCTGGTGAGCTTCGCGATCGCGCAGATGTCGCCTGCGACGATCTGCGCGGCCGGCGTGACGTTCTTGCCGAACGGCACCGACAGCGCGCCGACGCGCTCGTCGACGTCGTGGTCCTCGTGCCCGCGGTCGGTCATGCCGTGGCCCGACACGTGCAGCGTGGCGTCCGGCCGGAGCGTGCCGGAGAAGACGCGGACCAGGCTGATCCGGCCGACGTACGGGTCGGACGTGGTCTTCACGACCTCGGCCACGAGCGGCCCGTCCGGGTCGCACTTCAGCGGCTCGACGGGGTCGCCGTCCGGGGTCGTCACGGGCGGCACCTCGTGCTCGAGCGGCGAGGGGAAGCCCCGGGTGACGATCTCCAGGACCTCCTCCATGCCGAGCCCGCTGGGGGACGCGGCGGCGAGGACGGGGAAGAACGAGCCACGCGCGACGGCCGTCTCCAGGTCGTCGATGATCACTTCCGTCTCGATCGTCTCGCCGTCGAGGTAACGCTCCATGAGCGTCTCGTCCTCGCTCTCGGCGATGATCCCCTCGAGCAGGTCGCCGCGGTACTCCTCGATCTGCTCGACGTGCACGGGCTCGGGTTCGCGCACCGTCCGGCTGCCGGACGAGTAGTCGTAGACCTGCTGCGTGATCAGGCCGATGAGGCCCTCGACGCTCGTGCCGTCGTCGCCGTACAGCGGTAGGTAGAGGGGCAGCACGTTGTCACCGAACGCGTCCTGGCACGCGGTGAGCGCGTCGTCGAAGCTGGCGCGGTCCTTGTCGAGCTTGGTGACCACGACGGCGCGCGGCATGCCGACCTGCGCGCACTCGTCCCAGATCATCCGGGTGCTGCCGTCGATGCCGTCGGCGGCCGAGACGACGAAGAGGGCGGCGTCCGCGGCGCGCAGGCCCGCGCGCAGGTCACCCACGAAGTCGGCGTAGCCGGGCGTGTCGAGCAGGTTGACCTTGACGCCGTTCCAGGACAGCGGGGCGACGGCCAGGCCGACGGAGCGCTGCTGCTTCAGCTCCACCTCGTCGTAGTCGGTGACCGTGGTGCCGTCCTCGACGGTGCCGGGACGCGACAACGCCCCGGTGGCGACGAGCAGGGCCTCGGTCAGGGTGGTCTTGCCCGCTCCGGAGTGGCCGACCAGGACCACGTTGCGGATCGACGCCGGCTGGTCGGCCGTCGGTGCCCTGCCGGCGGCTCCCGCGCCGCCGCCGTGCTTCTCGGCCATGGGTGTCCTCCTCCACGTCCGCGTTGACGCTCCGAGTGCGACCCACCTTTCACCCGTCGCGGCCGGCGCACAAGGGGGCAGGCCGAAGACGCCCCGGGCGCCGCCCGGGCACGGCGGCTACGATCAGCGGAACGCTGGGGGTCCGAGAGGTGCGTGCCGGTCGCCGCCCCCGGGCAACCACAACCGTCGACACTGGAACGCGTCCCCCATGCTCCTCTCCGGCCTCCGTCCAGGCCTCGCCAAGGTCATCGCTCCCATCGCGCGGGGCCTCGTGCGGATCGGCGTCACCGCCGACATGGTGACGATCATCGGCACGGTCGGCGTCGCCGCCGCGGCGCTCGTGTTCTACCCGCGCGGCGAGCTGTTCTGGGGGTCACTGGTGGTGACCCTGTTCGTCGTGTTCGACATGCTCGACGGCGCGGTCGCACGGGCGCGCGGCGGTTCGAGCAAGTGGGGCGCCTTCCTCGACTCGACGCTGGACCGCGTCGGCGACGTCGCGGTCTTCGGCGGCCTGCTGTGGTGGTTCGTCGCGGGCGGCCGCTCGCCCGTCTACGCGGCCCTGTGCCTGTTCTGCCTCGGCACCTCGTTCCTCACCTCCTACATCAAGGCACGCGCCGAGGGCCTGGGCATGACCTGTGACGTGGGCATCGCCGAGCGGGCCGTGCGGATGATCGTCATCCTCACCGGCGCCGGCCTCACCGGGCTCGGTGTGCCGTACGCCGTCCAGGTGGCGCTGTGGCTGCTCGCCGCCGCCACCGCCGTCACCGTCGGCCAGCGGTTCGTCGAGGTGTACCGCCAGGCGGCGAAGCAGCGGAAGCCGGCGTGAACCGGGGCGTGACCACGTGATCGACGTCGGGGCGCTGCGGACGTACGCCGACACCGCGGCGTACCTGACCGCCTGGCAGGCCGTCCGGATGCTGCCGGAGGCGCTGGCCGCGGCCGGGTTCCGCGGGGTCGCCGACGAGGCCTGGCGGCGGCGCGGCCGGGGCGTCCGGCAGCTCGAGCGCAACCTGGCGCGGGTCACCGGCGCCGACCCGGAGGGGGCGGGCGTCCGGCGGCTGAGCCGCGAGGCGATGCGGTCGTACGCGCGGTACTGGCTGGAGGTCTTCCGGCTGCCCGCCATGGACGCCGCCGCGATCCGCGCGCGGGTGCGGATCGACGGCTGGCATCGCGTCACGGACGCCGTGCGGGAGCGCGGTGCCGTCGTCGCGCTGCCGCACATGGGCAACTGGGATCTCGCGGGCGCGTGGGCCGCGGTGCAGGGCGTGCCCGTCACCGCCGTGGCCGAGCGGCTGGAGCCCGTCGCGGTCTACGACCGCTTCGTCGCGTTCCGGCGGGCGATCGGCATCGAGGTGCTCGGCCTGGGCGACGCGGACCTCGTCACCGCGCTCGTCGACCGTGCCGTGCGGCACCGGCTCGTCGCCCTGGTCGCCGACCGCGACCTGGGCCGCGGCGGTGTCGAGGTCGACTTCTGCGGCGAGCCGGCCCGGATGCCCGCCGGCCCGGCGACCGTCGCGCTGCGCGCCGGCGTCCCGCTGCTGCCCGTGACCCTGTGGTACGAGGACCGGCTCGCCATCCGCGTGCACGAGGCCGTCCCCGTACCCGCCGTGGGTCCCGAGCGCGAGCGGGCCGAGCAGATGACCCGTGCCGTCGCCGGGGTGTTCACCACGGGAGTCAGGGCGCACCCCCGCGACTGGCACATGCTGCAGCGGTTCTGGCTCGCCGACCGGCCCGGGGCACGGCAGCGCGCGGAGGCCGGCGGCTGATGCGCGTCGGTCTCGTGTGCCCCTACAGCTGGGAGGTGCCCGGCGGCGTCCAGGCGCACGTGCGAGACCTGGCCGAGGCGTTGCTCGAGCTCGGGCACGAGGTGTCGGTGCTCACGCCCGCCGACGAGGACGCCGAGCTGCCGGTGTACGCGGTCCGCGGCGGCGGGGCGGTGCCCGTCCCGTACAACGGTTCGGTCGCGCGGCTGGCGTTCGGGCCGCGCTCGGTGGCGCGGCTGCGCCGCTGGCTGCGCGACGGGCGGTTCGACGTCCTGCACGTCCACGAGCCGCTGGCGCCGAGCCTGTCCATGCTGGCCTGCTGGGCGGCGGACGGGCCGGTCGTGGCCACCGTGCACACCGCGAACGCCAGGTCGCTGCTGCTGACGGCGGCGTACCCGCTGGTGCAGACGGCCCTGGAGCGGCTCGCCGGGCGGATCGCGGTGTCCGAGGCCGCGCGCCGCACCCTGGTGGAGCACGTCGGCGGCAGCGCGGTGCTGATCCCGAACGGCGTGCACGTGTGCAGGTACGCCGACCCCGAGCCGCTGCCCGGCTGGCCGGGGCGGGGCGGCACCCTCGGCTTCCTCGGCCGGATGGAGGAGCCGCGCAAGGGGCTCGACGTCCTGGTGCGCGCGTTCGCGCTGCTCGCCGACGAGCGTCCCGGGCTGCGGCTGCTCGTCGCCGGCCCCGGCGACCCGGACGCGGTGCGCGACGAGCTGCCGGCCCGGCTGCACGACCGGGCGGTGCTGCTCGGCCGGGTGAGCGACGCCGACAAGGTGCGGATGCTGCATTCGGTGGACGTGTTCGTCGCGCCGAACACGGGGGGAGAGAGCTTCGGCATCGTGCTGGTCGAGGCGATGGCCGCGGGTGCGGCGGTGCTCGCGAGCGACATCGACGCGTTCCGGCAGGTGCTCGGCCCCGGCGGCGCCGGGGCGCTGTTCCGTACCGGGGACGCCGCCGCGCTCGCCAAGGAGGCGGGCGTGCTGCTGGACGATCCGGTACGACGCCGCGAGCTGGCCGCGGCTGCCCGCGCCGCCGTCCAGCGCTACGACTGGGGCACCGTCGCCGCAGACGTCGTCCAGGTCTACGAGACGGTCCGGCAGGGCGGGCAGGGCGTGGTCGCGCCGAGGAGCGGCCGATGACACCGCTTCCCGCCCCCCACCCGCACACCGCTTCTCGCTCGGCCGTCGTCGGCGCGCGGGAGTCCGGCTCGTGACGTCGCTGTTCTGGCTGCTCGTCGCCGCCGTCGTCCTGGTGTCCGCCGCGCTGTGGGCCAACTGGACGGCGAGCCGGCTGGACCGGCTGCACCATCTGGTCGAGACCGCGCGCGCCGCGCTGGACGCACAGCTCGTCCGCCGTTCCGCGGTCGCGATCGAGGTCGCGTCGTCCGGCCTGCTCGACCCGGCGTCCAGCGTGCTGCTGGCCGACGCCGCGCACCACGCCCGCGCCGCCGCGGAGGCCGACCGGGAGTACGCGGAGAGTGCCCTGTCGGCGGCGCTGCGCGCGGTGCTCGGCGACCCTGAGCTGCGCAGCGAGATGGGGGACGGGGCGGCCGGCCGCGAGCTGCTCGACGAGATGGACACGGCCTCGCGCCGGGTGCAACTGGCGCGGACGTTCCACAACGACGCCGTCACCGCCGCGGTGCGGGTGCGGCGCAAGCGGCTGGTCCGCTGGCTGCGGCTCGCGGGCAACGCCGGGATGCCTGAGTACTTCGAGATCGACGACGCACCACCGCCGGCCGACCCGGCCGCCACCCCTCTCTCGTAAGGTTGCCTGGACACGTTCCATGTCGCCGGACGGAGGCGCCGAGGATGAAGTCGGCACGAGTGGCCGCGTACTGGTACGCGACCGCGATCGTGCTCGTCGCGAGCGCCCTCATGCGCGGCATCAGCACCCCGCACGTGTTCCCCTGGTGGTTCGTGGGAGCCGAGTTCGGCGGCGGCATCGCGTTCGGCGTACTGGCCTGGCTGCTCGGCCGCGGCGCGTCGACCGCCCGCCCGCTCCTGCTGGTTCTCGGCGGCCTCGTGGTCCTCGGCGCGGCGGCGCTGCTGGTGACCGGCCTGGGGTACGAGTTCGCCGCCGTCCCCGCGGTGCTCGGCGTGATCGTGACGGCGACCGCGGGTGACCTGCGCGGCAGCGCGCAGCGGGCCGGCGTGCCGGCCGTCGGGGACTGGGCGCCGTCGCCCGCGGCCCAGCCCGCCGGGCCCCAGCCGTCCGGCCCGCGGCCGGCGCAGCCGTGGGGATCGCGGCCGCAGGGCCGCCCGCTGCCGCCGCAGCACGGCACGCTGCCGCCGCAGCACGCGACCCAGCCGCAGTGGCGTGCCCCGCAGCCGCCTCCGCCGCAGCACCCGACCCTGCCGCCGCAGCACGGCACCCTGCCGCCGCAACACGCGACGATGCCGCCGCAGCACGGGACCAGGCCGCCGCAGCACCCGACCCTGCCGCCCCAGCAGGGCACTCCGCCGCGGCGGCAGCCCGGATACCCGCCGGCGCCGCCCGGGCCGCGGCAGAGCCCGCCACCGCGCGGAGCCCCCGGAGACCCGCCGTGGCGCCGAGTGCCGGGCCCGTCCGTCCCGGCGCTTCCCGACGAGCCGCCGCCCCCAGCACCTGGCGCCGCACCGCCGCCGGCCGACGGCGACGCCGCCCCGCAGGCCAGGGCACGGCACGCGGCGCAGCCGCCGCGGGACGCCGAGCCGCGGCTTCTCGCCGACCCGGAGGTACAGTGGGCGCCGCGCCGTCGGCGACACGCCCGACCCGCGCAGACCGAGGGTGAATCCGACCCCTCGCACCAGGAACCTGAGGAGAACTGAGTTGTCCGGCCACTCCAAGTGGGCTACGACCAAGCACAAGAAGGCCGTCATCGACGCCAAGCGCGGCAAGCTGTTCGCCAAGCTGATCAAGAACGTCGAGGTGGCCGCGCGGCTGGGCGGCGCCGACCCCGCCGGCAACCCGACGCTGTACGACGCCGTCCAGAAGGCGAAGAAGAACTCCGTACCCAACGACAACATCGACCGGGCCGTCCGGCGCGGCGCCGGGCTCGAGGCCGGCGCGGCCCAGTACGAGACGATCATGTACGAGGGCTACGCGCCGGGCGGCGTCGCGGTGCTCATCGAGTGCCTCACCGACAACCGCAACCGCGCCGCGTCCGAGGTCCGCACCGCGGTCACCCGCAACGGCGGGTCGATGGCCGACCCCGGTTCGGTCTCGTACATGTTCAGCCGCAAGGGCGTCGTCGTGGTCCCGAAGACCGACGGCCTCGACGAGGACGACGTGCTGGCCGCGGTGCTCGACGCCGGGGCCGAGGAGGTCAACGACCTCGGCGAGGCGTTCGAGGTGCTGAGCGAGGCGGGCGACGTGGTCGCCGTCCGCACCGCGCTGCAGGACGCCGGCATCGACTACGAGTCCGCGGAGGCGGCGTTCGTCCCGAGCGTCACCGTCCCGCTCGAGGAGTCCAACGCCCGGCAGGTGTTCCGGCTGATCGAGGCGCTCGAGGACAGCGACGACGTGCAGAACGTGTACGCGAACTTCGACGTCTCCGACGAGGTCATGGCCAAGGTCGGCTAGCCGTCCGTCCTCCGGGCAAGGGGACGGGACCGCCCGGCGCGTCGGCCCCGCCGGATCCGGTCCGGCGCGGTAGCGTCTCGTCCGAACAGGTGTTCGGCGGAAGGCTGTGCTGCGTGTTGCGTGTCCTCGGTGTCGACCCCGGCCTCACCAGGTGCGGGCTCGGCGTGGTCGACGGCCTGCCCGGCCGGCGGCCCGAACTTGTCGAGGCCGGCGTCGTGCGCACCCCCGCCGACGACGAGCTGGGCCGCAGGTTGGTCGCGATCGAGGCGGGCGTCGAGGACTGGCTCGACCGGTGGCGGCCCGCGGCGGTCACCGTCGAGCGGGTGTTCAGCCAGCACAACGTGCGCACGGTGATGGGCACCGCCCAGGCGGGCGCGGTCGCCGTGCTGTGCGCCGCGCGGCGCGGGCTGCCGGTGGCGTTCCACACGCCGAGCGAGGTCAAGGCCGCGATCACCGGCAGCGGCCGCGCCGACAAGGCGCAGGTGGGCGCGATGGTCGCCCGGCTGCTCGCCCTGCCGAGCCCGCCGAAGCCGGCGGACGCCGCCGACGCCGTCGCGCTGGCGATCTGTCACCTCTGGCGGGGCACCGGGCAGGCGCGGCTGCTCGCCGCTGTGGGCAGGAGCGGAGGGAGGGCGTCGTGATCGCGTTCGTGGCCGGGAAGGTGGCCGGGCTCGCCCCCGACGCCGCCGTCGTCGAGGTGGGCGGCGTCGGCCTGTCCCTGCAGTGCACGCCGGGGACGCTCGCCGGCCTGCGGGTCGGCGAGAACGCGCGGCTGGCCACCGCGCTCGTCGTCCGCGAGGACTCGCTGACCCTGTACGGCTTCGCCGACGACGACGAGCGGGTCGTGTTCGAGATCCTGCAGACCGCGAGCGGCGTGGGCCCCCGGCTGGCGCAGGCGATGCTCGCGGTGTACCCGCCGGACGAGCTCCGCCGCGCGGTCGCGGCCGAGGACCTCGCCGCGCTCACCCGGGTGCCCGGCATCGGCCGCAAGGGCGCCCAGCGCATCGTGCTCGAGCTGCGCGACCGGCTCGGCGCCCCCGTGGGCACCTCCGGTCGCACCGGCGCGGCACCGGCGCCGCCCGCAGCCGAGTGGCGCGAGCAGGTGGCGTCCGGTCTCTCCGGGCTGGGCTGGGGACAGCGCGAGGTCGACGACGCCCTCACCGCCGTCGCGCCCGAGGCGGAGGCGGCGCTGGCCGCGGGGGAGCAGCCGAACGTCGCCATGCTGCTGAAGTCCGCGCTGAAGTCGTTGAGCAGGCGGTAGCGGGTGGGAAGCGGGTGCGTATGACACCGGCACGGGACGAGAGCCTGGTCGCCGCCGAGGCGGCGCCCGAGGAGCGCGCGCTCGAGGCCGTGCTGCGTCCCCGCACGCTGGCCGAGCTGGTCGGCCAGGAGCGGGTGCGCGAGCAGCTGTCGCTGGTGCTCGAGGCGGCGAAGGCGCGCGGCGGCGTCCCCGACCACGTCCTGCTCGGCGGGCCGCCCGGTCTGGGCAAGACGACGCTGGCCATGATCATCGCCACCGAGATGGGCGCGCCGTTGCGCGTGACCAGCGGCCCGGCCATCCAGCACGCCGGCGACCTCGCGTCCATCCTCTCCACCCTCACCGAGGGCGAGGTGCTGTTCATCGACGAGATCCACCGGCTCGCGCGCCCGGCGGAGGAGACGCTCTACCTCGCCATGGAGGACTTCCGCGTCGACGTCGTCGTCGGCAAGGGCCCGGGCGCGACCGCGATCCCGATCGACCTGCCGCGGTTCACCCTCGTCGGCGCCACCACCAGGGCCGGGCTGCTGCCGAGCCCGCTGCGCGACCGGTTCGGGTTCACCGGCTACATGGAGTTCTACGACAGCGCCGAGCTGGAGCGGATCCTGCACCGGTCCGCGGGCCTGCTCGAGGTGCGGACGGCGCCGGACGGCGTCGCCGAGATCGCCGGCCGGTCGCGGGGGACGCCGCGGATCGCCAACCGGTTGCTCCGCCGGGTGCGCGACTACGCCGAGGTCCGTGCCGACGGCGTCGTCACCGCCGAGGTCGCGCGCGCGGCGCTGTCCGTCTACGACGTCGACGAGCAGGGCCTCGACCGCCTCGACCGCGGCGTGCTCGAGGCGCTGCTCACGAAGTTCGAGGGCGGGCCGGTCGGGCTGGCCACCCTCGCGGTCGCCGTCGGCGAGGAGCCGGAGACGGTCGAGACCGTCGCCGAGCCGTTCCTCGTGCGCATCGGGCTGCTCGCGCGGACGCCGCGTGGCCGGGTCGCCACGCCCGCCGCCTGGCGGCAGTTCGGGCTCGAGCCGCCCCGCCCGGACCCCGGCGCGGGGGACCCGACCCTCTTCCCGTGATCACGGCCGGGCGCGGCTCCGGCACTGATCAGGGGAGTCGGACGTTCCCATCCAAATGCCTGGTGTAGGCATGGTGGATGGGTGTGCCCGCGTTGCCGCGGCTTCGGCAGGGCGCATACACTGCGCCGATGGTCGCGGTGGAGCGTGACCGCTTACGTCTCGAGGCCCGATCGGGGTCGGAAGGATCTTTGTGAAGCAGCTCGAACCGATCTTGTTCATCGTCCTGATCTTCGCGGTGTTCTACTTCCTGCTCATCCGCCCGCAGCGGAAGCGGCAGCGGGAGACACAGCAGATGCAGCAGGCCCTGCAGCCCGGCACCGAGGTCGTGACCACCGCCGGTATGTACGCGCGCGTCGTCGCGTTCGAGGGGGACGACTCCGTGCTGCTCGAGGTCGCACCCGGAGTCACCTGCCGGTACCTGAAGCAGGCCATCATGCGGGTCGTGCCCGACGCGACGACACAGGCGGCCGCCACGTCGGCGCCGGCCGTGGACGCCACGCCCGAGCCGGCCGACGTCGTCGTCGACCAGGCCGGCGAGAAGCCCGAGGCCGGGACCGACGACAAGGCGAAGCCGGAGGCCGAGGCCGCCGACCAGCCCGCCGCCGAGACGGCCGACGGCAAGGCCGAGCCGGCCGACGCCGCCGCCGAGGCGAAGGCGGCCGAGGGCAGCTCGCCGGACGGCAAGCTGAACGGCACCGAGGCCAAGGCGGAGGAGTCCGGCACCGCGAAGGGCGACCAGCGCTCGGCGTCCTAGGCTGGACTTCGACACGGCGAGCAGGCGACCGCGGCGTGTTCCGCTCCGCGGCGTGACGTGACGAGTGGACCGCGAGAGAGAAGGCAGTGGCACCCGCAACGAGTAAACGACCCCGTCCCGGCCCGGCGTTAGCCGTGTTCGCCATCCTGGTCGCCCTCGTGTTCGGCGGGATCGTGGCGAAGGCCGAGCTGGGTGGCGGCCAGTACACGCCCAAGCTCGGTCTCGACCTCGCCGGCGGGACGACGGTGACCCTCGACGCGGTCACCCAGTCCGGCAGGGCGGCGCCGCAGAGCCAGATCAACCAGGCCGTGAACATCATCCGGCAGCGGGTGAACGGCCTGGGCGTCGCCGAGGCGAACGTCAGCTCGCAGGGCAGCTCGATCGTCGTGCAGGTGCCGGGGCAGGGCCAGAGCCAGGTCGTCAACCAGGTCGGCCAGACCGCGAAGCTGTACTTCCGCCAGGTGCTGCTGGCCGCGCCCGGCCAGGCGCAGCCGACGTCCACGCCCACGCCCACCCCGTCGGCGTCGAAGACCGGCAAGAAGGGCAAGAAGCCCAAGTCGACGCTCCGCCCGACGAGCAGCCCGTCGGGGCGCGCCCTGTCGAAGGCCCTGGAGGCGCACGGCACGAGCGCCCCCCAGGCCGCCCCGTCGAGCAGTCCCGCGCCGACGAGCCTGCCGACCAGTCTCCCCACCGACCTCAGCCAGCAACAGCAGCAGCCCGACCTGAGCGGCATCTCGCAGGCGAACCTGAAGAAGTTCGCCGCGCTCGACTGCAACAAGAAGAACCGGTCCGGTGGGCAGCTCGAGAACCCGAAGGCGCAGGTCGTCGTCTGCGGCAAGGACGACGGGCAGAAGTACATCCTCGGACCGGCGAAGGTGTTCGGCACCCAGGTGACCAAGGCCGAGGCGGTCTCCGACCCGCAGCAGTTCGGCCAGTGGAAGGTCAACCTGAGCTTCAACAACGCCGGCACCAAGGCGTTCGGCGACCTGACCACGGCGGCCAGCAAGGAACAGGGCTACCGCAACCAGATCGCCATCGAGCTCGACCACCTGGTGGTCTCCGCCCCGGGCATCCAGCAGGGCCCGATCCTCGGCGGCACCGCGGAGATCACCGGCAGCTTCACCCAGACCGAGGCGTCCGACCTCGCCAACGTGCTGAAGTACGGCGCCCTGCCGCTCGAGTTCAAGAAGAACGCCATCCAGTCCGTCTCGCCGACGCTGGGCCGCGACCAGCTGGACGGCGGCCTGCTCGCGGGCGTCGTCGGCCTCGGGCTGGTGATCATCTACGTGTTCCTCTACTACCGCGGCCTCGGCATCGTCTCGGTGCTGAGCCTGCTGTCCTCGGCGGTGCTGACGTACGGCTCGGTCGTCCTGCTGAGCGAGTTCGTCGGCTACCGCCTCTCGCTCGCCGGCATCGCCGGCCTGATCGTGGCGATCGGCATCACCGCCGACTCGTTCATCGTCTACTTCGAGCGATTGCGTGACGAGGTGCGCGAGGGCAAGACGCTGCGGCAGGCCACGGAGCGGAGCTGGGTCCGGGCGAGGCGCACGATCCTGACTGCCGACACGGTGAGCTTCCTCGCGGCGCTCATCCTGTACATCGTCTCGGTCGACCAGGTGAAGGGCTTCGCGTTCACGCTCGGCCTGACGACGCTGATCGACGTCATCGTGGTGTTCCTGTTCACCAAGCCGATGATGACCCTGCTCGTGCGCACCCGCTTCTTCGGCGGCGGCCACGTGCTTTCCGGGCTCGACCCGGCCCGGCTGGGCGCGAGCAACGTCGCCCGTGCCGTGTCGCGTACCGCGGTGAGGAGCACCAGCTGATGTCCAGGCTCGGAAGGTTCAGCGCGCGCCTGCACAGCGGCGAGGTGGGCTACGACTTCGTGGCCAGGCGGCGCCGGTGGTTCCTCCTGTCCGCCGTGCTCATCGTCGTGAGCATCCTGTCGTTGTCCGTCCGCGGCCTGCACTTCGGCGTGGAGTTCAGCGGCGGCTCGGTGTTCCAGTTCACCGCCCCGCAGGCGAGCGAGTCGCGGCTGCAGGACGCCGTCGCCGGCGCGATCCCGCACGGCAGCTCCGACGACGTCGTCGTGCAGAGCGTGAGCGGCGGCAAGTGGCGGATCCAGACGCCGTCGCTGTCGAGCAACCAGGTCACCGGCGTCCAGGACGCGATCAGCAAGCAGACCGGCATCCCGGCCGACAAGGTGAGCCAGGAGCAGATCGGGCCGTCCTGGGGCCTGCAGGTCTCGCAGAAGGCGGGCGTCGGCCTGCTCATCTTCCTGGCCGCGTGCGTGATCTTCCTGTGGGTGGTCTTCGACTGGAAGATGGCGCTGTCGTCGATGATCGCGCTGTTGCACGACCTCGTCATCACGGCGGGCGTCTACTCGCTCGTCGGCTTCGAGGTGACGCCGGCGACCGTGATCGGCTTCCTGACCATCCTCGGCTACTCCCTGTACGACACCGTGGTCGTGTTCGACAAGGTCAGGGAGAACACCGCGGGCATCCTGGGCGGTAACCGCACGACGTACAGCCGGGCCGCGAACCTGGCCGTGAACCAGACCCTGGCCCGGTCGATCAACACCTCGGTCGTGGCGCTGCTGCCGGTCGCGGCGATCCTGATCGTGGCGTCGGCGGTGCTCGGCGCCGGCACGCTGCAGGACCTCGCGCTCGCCCTGCTCGTCGGCATGGCCACCGGTACCTACTCGTCGATCTTCATCGCGACGCCGATCCTCACCATGCTCAAGGAGCGCGAGCCGCGCGTGGCCGCACTCCGCAAGCGGGTCGAGGCACGCGAGGCCGCGCAGGGCAGGGGCGAGAAGGCGGCGAAGCGGCCGGCCAAGGCCAAGGCGGGCGCCGCGGCCAGGACCGGCGGCGGCACGGACGCCGAGGACGACGACGAGGTCGCCGACACCGAGCCGGCCGAGGCGGAGGAGGAGACCGCGAGCAACGGCACGGCGAAGCCGGCGAAGGTCTCCGTCCAGGCGCCCGGCCCGGCTGCCGGCGCCGGCTCGGCCGCCGCGTCGTCGCGCAACGTCACCCGCCGCGGCGGGCAGCGTCCGCAACCGCAGCGCAGCAGCAAGCGCGGCAAGTCCGGCGGCAAGTCGAAGGGCCGGAAGAAGCGGTGACGGCCGAGGCCGGCGAGACCGCCGTGGCCCGCATCGCCGCCGCGATCCGGGACGTGCCCGACTACCCGAAGCCCGGCGTCGTGTTCAAGGACATCACGCCGGTGCTCGCCGAGCCCGCGGCGTTCGCGGCGGTCGTCGACACCTTCGTCGAGTGGTACGCGGCCGAGGAGATCGACAAGGTCGTCGGCGTCGAGGCCCGGGGCTTCATCCTCGCGGCGCCGGTGGCGTACCGCCTGGGTGCGGGGTTCGTGCCCGCCCGCAAGCAGGGCAAGCTGCCGAGGGCGACGGTGGCGCAGTCCTATGCCCTCGAGTACGGCGAGGCGACGGTCGAGATCCACGGCGACGCGATCGCGCCGGGGGAGCGGGTGGCCGTCCTCGACGACGTGCTCGCCACCGGCGGCACCGCGCGTGCGGCGGTCGACCTGGTCCGGCGGGTCGGCGGTGAGCTGGTCGGCTTCGGCTGCCTGCTCGAGCTGTCCTTCCTGTCCGGTAGGTCCCAACTCGGCGACGTCCCGTTCAGGACGCTGCTCACGGCCTGAATCCGGGCACGCCGCCCCGGCTGCGCAGGGTGCGCTGGGTCCTGGCGGGAACGTCAGTAGACTGGGTGCAGGCGACAGGTGGGATAGGGGGTCGCGTGACCGATGACGGCGTACCCCAGGGCGGCGCGGTAGACGCGTCGTCGGCCGCTGCTGCCCCGGGAGCGGTTACCACGAAGGACGAGCAGGCGCCGCGGTCGGGCGCGCCCGAGCGCGACACCGCGCCCGAGGCGGCGCAGGCCGACGGCACGCCCGCCGACGGCACCTCCTCGAACGGCACGACCTCGAACGGCGTGTCCGCCAACGGCACGTCCGCGAACGGCACGGCGCCGCGGCCGACGTCGGTCGCGGGGCAGGTCCGGGTCAGCGAGCCCGAGCCGGTCCATCCCGAGGCGCCGGTGCACCAGCGGTCGACGCTGCGGCGGCTGGCGCGGCTCGCGGTGCAGCGCGGCGGCACCAGCAACCCCGTGCTCGAACCGCTCATCCGCACCGTCCGGGCGAACCACCGCAACGCGGACACCCGAACCATCGAGCGGGCGTACGAGACGGCGGCGTACCACCACCGGCACCAGAAGCGGAAGAGCGGCGACCCGTACATCACGCACCCGCTGGCCGTCACGACCATCCTCGCCGAGCTCGGCATGACCACGCCGACGCTGGTCGCCGCGCTGCTGCACGACACCGTCGAGGACACCGACTACAGCCTCGAGCAGCTCACCAAGGACTTCGGCGAGGAGGTGGCGGCGCTCGTCGACGGCGTCACCAAGCTCGACAAGGTGAAGTACGGCCAGGCCGCGGCCGAGGCCGAGACGCTGCGGAAGATGATCATCGCGATGGCCCGCGACCCGCGCGTGCTGATCATCAAGCTGGCCGACCGGCTGCACAACATGCGGACCCTGGGCTACATGCCGCTGCACAAGCAGCACCGCACGGCCAAGCAGACGCTGGAGATCTACGCGCCGCTGGCCCACCGGCTGGGCATGAACACGATCAAGTGGGAGCTGGAGGACCTGTCCTTCGCCACCCTGTACCCGAAGCGGTACGACGAGATCGTCCGGCTGGTCGGCGAGCGGGCGCCGCGGCGCGACGAGTACCTGGCGAAGGTCATCGACCAGATCCAGGACGACCTGCGGGTGGCGAAGATCCGGGCGACCGTCACGGGCCGGCCGAAGCACTACTACTCGATCTACCAGAAGATGATCGTCCGCGGGCGCGACTTCGCCGACATCTACGACCTCGTCGGCACCCGCGTGCTCGTCGAGACGGTGCGCGACTGCTACGCCGTACTGGGCGCGATCCACGCCAGGTGGAACCCCGTGCCAGGCCGGTTCAAGGACTTCATCGCGATGCCGAAGTTCAACATGTACCAGTCCCTGCACACGACGGTCATCGGCCCGGACGGCAAGCCGGTGGAGCTGCAGATCCGCACCTGGGCGATGCACCGCCGGGCGGAGTACGGCATCGCCGCGCACTGGAAGTACAAGGAACAGCCCGACAAGACGGTCAGCGACGGCAAGGGCAAGTCCGACGAGGAGATCGGCTGGATCCGCCAGCTCGTCGACTGGCAGAAGGAGACCAGCGACCCGGGCGAGTTCCTCGACACGCTGCGGTTCGAGATCAACGCCAACGAGGTGTACGTCTTCACGCCCAAGGGCGACGTCCAGTCGTTCCCGCAGGGCGCCACTCCGGTCGACTTCGCGTACGCGATCCACACCGAGGTGGGGCACCGGTGCATCGGCGCCCGCGTCAACGGCCAGCTCGTGCCGCTCGACAGCACCCTCGACAACGGCGACGTCGTCGAGGTGTTCACGTCGAAGGCGCAGACGGCCGGGCCGAGCCGCGACTGGCTGACGTTCGTCAAGAGCGCCCGGGCCAGGAACAAGATCCGGCAGTGGTTCTCGAAGGAGCGCCGCGAGGAGGCGACCGACCGCGGCAAGACCCTGCTCACCCGGGTGATCAGGAAGCAGGGCCTGCCGCTGCAGCGCATCCTGTCCGGCGACACGATGCTCGGCATCATGCAGGACCTCCGCTATCCCGACATCTCCGCCCTCTACGCCGCCATCGGCGAGGGGCACGTGTCGGCCCAGTCGATCGTGCAGCGCCTGGTCCAGTCCGCGGGCGGCATGGACGGCGCGACCGAGGACATCGTCGAGACCGCGGTGCCGACCCGGCCCGCGCGGCGGGTGTCCAGCAGCGAGCCCGGCGTGGTGGTCAAGGGCGAGCGCGACATCTGGGTGAAGCTCGCCAAGTGCTGCACCCCGGTCCCGGGCGACGAGATCATCGGCTTCGTCACCCGCGGCAGCGGCGTCTCCGTCCACCGCACCGACTGTCCCAACGTCGAGAACCTGACCAGCCAGACCGAACGCCTCGTCGAGGTGGAGTGGTCGCCGGGAGCGCACTCGGTGTTCCTCGTCGCGATCCAGGTCGAGGCGCTGGACCGCACCCGGCTGCTCTCGGACATCACCCGGCTGCTGTCCGACCAGCACATCAACATCCTGTCCGCGTCCGTCTCGACCACCCGCGACCGCGTCGCGATCAGCAAGTTCACCTTCGAGATGGCCGACCCGAAGCACCTCGGCCACGTGCTCGCGGACGTCCGCCAGATCCAGGGCGTCTACGACGCCTACCGCGTGACCAGCGGCAGCCCCTCCGCCAACTGACCCAGCCCCGGCGGTGCCCGGAACGTGCCCGGCACCTCTCGGAATGACCACGTTATGTAGTTCATTTCCGTGATCACGCCGGGAACTGAAGCACCACGCCGTGGGCAGGCGGCGTGAAGGTTCAGCCGACGGCGTGCAGTGTTGTCCACAGTTGCCACGAGCGGGGTTCCCGCCGGCTCCGCGGGCCTGGAGAGTCGGGGCATGCACATCGCACTGGCCACCCTGGCGAACGATGCCGGCGGGGTCTTCTCCCGAGACCGGGCCCTCGCACTCGGCGTGGACGACAAGGAGCTCGGCCGACTGGTGCGTCGCGGCGACCTCGTACGGCTGCGCCGCGGCGCGTACACGCTCGCGCGCACCTATGACGAGGCGGACGCCGTGGGCCGGCACCGGCTGCTCGTCCGCGCCGTCCAGCTCGCACTGCGGGAGCGGGTCGTGGTCAGCCACGTCTCGGCAGCGGTCATGCACGGCCTCGCGCTCTGGGGTGTCGACCTGTCACGGGTCCACGTCACCCGCCTCGACGGCGGCACGCCGCACGACCGTGCGGGGGTCGAGCACCACGTGGGTGCGGTCGACCTCGCCGATGTCGTGCTCTGCGACGGCGTGCCGACCGTGTCCGTGGCGCGGGCGGTCGTCGAGTGTGCGACGACCGTCGGGTTCGAGCCCGCCGTCGTCCTCGCCGACTCCGCGCTGCACCGGGGGCAGGTGACCTGCAGCGACCTGCTGGCGAAGCTGGACGGGATGCGCTCCTGGCCCGGCGCCGTCACCGCCGGCCACGTCGTCTCGTTCGCGGACGGACTGGCCGAGAGCGTCGGCGAGTCCCGTGCCCGGGTGCTCTTCGCGCAACAGGGACTGCCCACGCCGGTACTCCAGCGCGAAATGTACGACGCGCGGGGTGAACTGATCGGGAGGGTGGACTTCCTGTTCGCCGCGGAGCGGACGATCGTCGAGTTCGACGGGTTGATCAAGTACGGCCGCGACGGCAACGCGTCGAACGCCGTCGTCCGCGAGAAGCTACGCGAGGACGCGCTGCGCGAGCTCGGCTACGAGATCGTCCGGATCGTCTGGGCCGACCTCGCGCACCCGGCACGCACCGCCGCGCGGGTAAGGGCGGCGTCCGCCCGAGCCCGCGCTCGACGGCGGGTGGCATAGGTCCACTCCACGCCGCGAGCGGAATCTTCACGCCGCCTGCCCACGGCGTACGGGTTCAGTTCGCGGCGTGATCACGGAAATGACCTACATAACGTGGTCATTCCGAGTACGCGCGGGGGAGGGGAGGCCGGGTCGGGCGATCAGCTGAACTCGGCCAGGGTGCGCTCGGCTTCCACGAGCCACTCCCTGCGGGCGGCCGCGGCGGTGCGGGCGTCCTCGGCGTCGCGCATCCGGCCCGCGGCCTCGGCGGCCTCGGCGGTGGCGTCGAGCCGGTCGATCGACTCGCGCAACTGGTTCACCGTCGCCTCGGCGCGGGCGCGGGCCTCGGGGTTGGTGCGCTGCCACTCGCGCTCCTCGGCCTCCCGGACGGCGTCCTCGACCCGGCGCATCCGCGACTCCACCTGGTTGCGGTCCGCACGCGGCACCGGGCCGGCCTCGTTCCAGCGTTCGTGCAGGTCGCGCAGCGCGGCCCTGGCGGCGGCGAGGTCGGTGACGGGCACCAGCCGCTCGGCCTCCTCGCACAGGGCGATCTTGCGCTCGAGGTTCTGCCGCTGCTCGTTGTCGCGCTGCTCGAACACGGCGGAACGCGCCGCGAAGAAGGTGTCCTGCGCGGCCTTGAACTGCTGCCACAGCTGCTGGTCGACGTCGCGGTCGGCGCGGCCGGCGGCGCGCCACTGGTTCATCAGCTCACGGAACCGCCCGGACGTCGGGCCCCACTCGGTCGAGTCGCGCAGGCTCTCGGCCTCCTTGACGATCCGCTCCTTGACCGTGCGGGCCTCCTCCTGGTGGCTCGCGAGGTCCTGGAAGTACCGGCGCCGCCGCTTCGCGAACGTGTTGCGCGCGGCGGCGAGCCGCTTCCACAGCGCCTGGTCACCGGCCCGGTCGAGCCGGTCGAGCGTCTTCCAGGTGTCGATGATCTCGCGGATCCGGTCGCCGCCGGCCTTCCACCGGGTGCCGTTCGCGGCGATCTCCTCCGCCTCGGCGACGAGCTCCTCCTTGCGGGCACGGGTCTGTGCCCGTTGCTGCTCGCGCTCCTCGCGCAGCTCCGCCCGCCGGTGGTCGATCGCGGGGACGAGCCCGTCGAGCCGGTTGACCAGGGAGTCCAGGTCGCCGATCGCGGCGGCGCCGGCGACCGTGTCGCGCAGGTGCTGCACCTGCTTGGCGGCCTGTTCGGGAGAGACCGCGCCGCGGCCCAGCCGCTGCTCGAGCAGGTCGACCTCGGTGCGCAGCTCGTCGAACTTGCGCCGGAAGAAGGTGAGTGCCTCGTCGGGGGAACCGGCCTGCCAGGACCCGATGACGCGCTCCCCGGCAGCGGTTCGCACATACACGGTGCCGTCGTCGTCGACACGGCCCCAAGGGTCGCTCGTCACGGCTCCTCCTCCGGCCTCAGATCAGCTCACTTCGTCGCGAGCGTGACCTTCTCTATGGTTACCTTCTTCTTCGGCGGGCCGCCGCCGACCTGCGGGTCTTCCTTCGTCGGCCCGGCCTTCCCGACCTTGTCGACGATACCGATCCCGCTGGTGACGTGCCCGAAGATTGTGTACTGCGGTGGCAGCGGCGAGTTCTTGTAAACGATGAAGAACTGGCTGCCGTTGCTGTCCGGTGTGCCGCTGTTCGCCATGGCGAGCACGCCCCGCGTGTACTTGGCACCCGTCGTGTTCTCGGTGCCGAACTGGTAGCTGGGCCCCTGCGCGGTTCCCGCCGGCTTGCCGCACTGCAGGACGTAGATGCCCTTGTTGACCACGCGGTGACAGCTGGTGTGGTCGAAGAACTTCTTCGACGCCAGGTACTGGAACGAGTTGACAGTGCACGGCGCCTTCTTGCCGTCGAGCGCCATCACGATGTCGCCCCGGTTGGTCGCCATGGTGGCCGTGACGTCCTGCTTCGGCGGCTTCTTCGGCGGCATGCCGACGTCCTTGGTGGCGCCGGCGCCGGCCTGGGCGGGGACCTTGCTGTAGAGGCACTGACCCGGCGGCACGGTGGGGGACGGCGACGGCGCGGCGGACGACGACGTCGGCGCCTCGCTCGTCGGCATCGACTGGCTGGAGTTCCGGTCCTTCTTGGAGAGGGTGAACGCCAGCGCGCTCATCCCGCCGACGACCACGACCACGATGACGACCGAGGTGACCACCGCCTTGATGGTGCGGTTCCGCTCGTCCTTGCGCATCCGGCGGGCAACCTGGCGCTGATAGCGCTCACGCTGGATCTGCCTGCGTCGCTCGTTGCCGGGCACGCGTTCGCCTCCTCGATGTCGGGTCTGACCGGAATCCGGGGTCTCGGCATGGTAACCGCCCACGCTGTACCCGGCACTGGCGCGGGCGGCGTTGATGCAGCGTCGTAACACCCGGCCCCCGGACGCAAGCCGGGTGATCTCGTTCGCGGTGACGGTAGGGCCGTCGGTACGCTCGGTGCCTGAGGTTGAGTTCACGAGGTGGGATGACGTGCTGATCGCCGGCTTCCCCGCTCAGGCGTTCGACACGAACTGCTACGTCGTCGCGCCGGAGCCGGGCGCGGAGTGCGTCGTCGTCGACCCCGGATACGGCGTACGGGCCCGGCTGGACGAGGTGATCGCCGAGCACCGGCTGCGTCCCGTCGCGGTCCTGCTCACCCACGGCCACCTGGACCACACCTTCTCCGTCACCCCGGTCTGTGCGGCCAGGGGAGTGCCGGCGTACGTGCACGCCGAGGACGTGCCGCTGCTGGAGCGGCCCGAACGCGGGTTCTCGCCGGAGATGGTGGCGATGCTGGGCGGCTTCGAGTGGGCCGAGCCCGACGACGTGAAGCCGCTGGGCGACGGCGAGCCCCTCAGCATCGCCGGCCTCGAGATCACGGTCGACCACGCGCCCGGCCACACCAGGGGTTCGGTGCTGTTCCGGCTGCCCGGTGACGGCGCCGCGCCGGCGACCTGCCTCGCCGGCGACGTCCTGTTCGCCGGGTCGATCGGGCGCACCGACCTGCCCGGCGGCGATCACGCCACCATGCTGCGCACGCTCCAGGACAAGGTCCTGCCGCTCCCCGACGAGACCGTCGTCCTGCCGGGCCACGGACCGAGCACGACGATGGAACGCGAGCGGCGGACGAACCCGTTCCTGCTCGATCTCGTTCGATGACCCACCCGACACAGGCATTACGGAGGAGACGGACTTGATCCGCACCCACGACGCCGGCGCGCTGCGCGCCGAGCACGCAGGCCAGGAAGTCACGCTGGCGGGCTGGGTGGCCCGCAGGCGCGATCACGGCGGCGTGATCTTCGTCGACCTGCGCGAGGCGAGCGGCGTCGTCCAGGTGGTCTTCCGCGCGGACGAGGTCGCTGCGGCCGCGAGCGACCTGCGCAGTGAGTACTGCGTCAAGGTGGTCGGCACGGTGGTACGCCGCCCCGCCGGCAACGAGAACCCGGCGCTGCCGACCGGTGAGGTCGAGGTCGACGCCTCCGGGCTGACCGTGCTGAGCGCGTCCGCCCCGCTGCCGTTCCCGCTCGACGAGCACGTCGACGTGGGGGAGGACACCCGGCTGAAGTGGCGTTACCTGGACCTGCGCCGGCCGGGCCCGGCGGCGGCGATCCGGCTGCGCTCCGAGGCCAACCGCGTGGCCAGGCGGGTGCTCGACGACCGCGACTTCGTCGAGATCGAGACCCCGACGATGACCAGGTCGACCCCCGAGGGTGCGCGCGACTTCCTCGTGCCCGCCCGGCTGCGTCCCGGCTCCTGGTACGCGCTGCCGCAGTCGCCGCAGCTGTTCAAGCAGCTGCTCATGGTGGCCGGGATGGAGCGGTACTACCAGATCGCCCGCTGCTACCGGGACGAGGACTTCCGCGCCGACCGGCAGCCCGAGTTCACCCAGCTGGACATCGAGATGTCCTTCGTCGACGAGGACGACGTGCTCGCGGTGGGCGAGGCCGTGGTCGCGGCGCTGTGGCGCGAGCTCGCCGGCCACGAGATCCAGCTGCCGATCCCGCGGATGAGCTACGGGGAGTCGATGGCGCGGTACGGCACGGACAAGCCGGACCTGCGCTTCGAGCTCGAGCTCACCGACCTCACCGAGTTCTTCTCCGCCACCCCGTTCCGGGTGTTCCAGGCGCCCTACGTCGGCGCCGTCGTGATGCCCGGCGGGGCGAGCCAGACCCGCAAGCAGCTCGACGGTTGGCAGGAGTGGGCGCGCGGGCGCGGTCACAAGGGCCTCGCGTACGTGCTCGTCGGCGCCGACGGCACCCTCGGCGGTCCGGTGGCGCGCAACATCTCCGACGAGGAGCGCCAGGGACTGGCGAAGGCGACCGGTGCCGAGCCCGGCGACGCCGTCTTCTTCGCCGCGGGCGAGGCCCGGGCGGCCCGGTCGCTGCTCGGCGCCGCCCGGCTCGAGATCGGCCACCGGTGCGGGCTCGTCGACGAGAGCCGGTGGTCGTTCGTCTGGATCAACGACGCGCCGCTGTTCGAGCTCGTCGCCGAGACCGACGACGTCGCCGTCGGGTCGGGCGCCTGGACCGCCGTGCACCACCCGTTCACGTCGCCCAACGCGGAGTGGATCGACCGGTTCGAGGAGTCGCCCGGCGAGGCGCTCGCGTACGCCTACGACCTCGTCTGCAACGGCAACGAGATCGGCGGCGGCTCGATCCGTATCCACCAGGCCGAGGTGCAGCAGCGCGTCTTCGAGCTGCTCGGTCTCGGCCACGAGGAGGCGCAGGCGAAGTTCGGCTTCCTGCTCGAGGCGTTCAAGTACGGCCCCCCGCCGCACGGCGGCATCGCGTTCGGCTGGGACCGCATCTGCATGCTGCTCGCGGGGGCCGACTCGCTGCGCGACGTGATCGCGTTCCCCAAGTCCGGCGGCGGCTACGACCCGCTCACCGGCGCGCCCGCCCCGATCACGCCGCAGCAGCGCAAGGAGGCCGGCATCGACGTGTTGCCCGAGGCGGACGGGAAGTAACGAGTGACCGAGCGTCAGCCGCCGGAGGGCGCCGCGCCGGCGCCCGCCGCGCCCGCCCTCCGTGCCTCCGACGCCGACCGGCACCGCGCCGCCGAACTGCTCCGCGACGCCGCGGGCGACGGGCGGCTCGGCCTGGACGAGCTGGACGACCGGCTGGAACGCGTCTACGCCGCGAAGACGCACGCCGAGATCGCGCCGGTGGTCGCCGACCTCGGCCCGCTCGAGCCGGCGCGCGCGACCGACACCGGGCCGCTCGTGCTGGAGACCCGCAGCGGCAGCGTCAAGCAGAACGGCCACTGGCTGGTGCCGAGGCAGATCACCGCGCGGTGCACGAGCGGCAACGTGACGATCGACTTCACCGAGGCGGACTGCCCGCACGGCGAGGTCCTCGTCGAGGCGAGCGCGACGTCCGGCAACGTGACGGTGATCGTGCCGCGCGGCTGGGCGGTGCGGATCGAGTCGGCGCAGGTCGGCATGGGCAACATCAAGAACA